>CAZVCO010000223.1:0-5319 GCA_964625795.1 uncultured Verrucomicrobiota bacterium
CATGGATCAGGTGGTCTGCATCGACTGCGGCCACAACAGCGACGCCAGCCCCTGGTACCGGGGCTGGCTGGATGAGCAGACCGACCCCCTCTGCCCCGACTGCGGGGAACTCCTCAAACCCGGAGTCATTCAGTTCGGCCAAACCCTTCGGGAGGAGGATATGCAGCGCGCGCAGCAGATGATGCAGCATCCCGATCTGGTCATCGCCCTGGGCAGTACTCTACAGGTTCAGCCAGCCGCCTCCTTCCCCATCATGGCCGCCCGGGCAGGCATCCCCTACATCGTCATTAATCAGGGCGCCACCGCGCACGACGGACTTCCCCATGTGGCCCTGCGCCTGGAGGGTAATGTGCAGGAGCTTTTCGCCGATGCAGTGGACGACGCCTGCGCCATGTTCGGCTGACGGATGGGGCGCATCTCACAATTGGTTTAGAGGGGCAACCCATCGAAATCGTTATCGAAATCGCCATCGAAATCGGAATTTTTGTTATTTGACTGTTCTTTCTAGCCTAGGTTGAGGTCTTTAGTTTGTACGTCGATTTCGATACCGATTGCGATTTCGATTGCGATTTACCCCAATTCAGAGATGCGCCCTAACGGATGGATGAGACGACCTCCGTCTTGACATCTGCGTTTTCATTCACGAAGTTGATTTCATGAATGAGGACAAGCATTCCTGGACCTTTTTGAGCAACTATTCCCACGTGCTCATCTGTCTCTCCCGCGACCCCCATCTCACCATGCGGGAGGTCGCGATCGATGTGGGCATCACCGAACGGGCCGTACAGCGCATCGTGCGGGAACTGATCGAGGCCGGTGTACTCACGGCAGAAAAACAGGGGCGGCGCAATGTCTATCACGTGAACCAGGATGTCCATCTCCGACACCCCCTCGAAGCCCACCGCACCGTTGGCGATCTGCTGAACGCCGTGCACCCGTAGTCACTCGGCTTTTGGTTTTTCACAGACTACCCGAAATCAAACACCGCGCGCCCCTCTTTCAGAATGAGGCGGGCGGAAAACGGTTTCCCCGCCCGTGAAGTAAATCCCTCCAGCCGTCCAGTGGTTCCCTCCGACAGCAACGTTTTCATCTCCTCCTGCGTCATCTTCCTCTTCGCAATGACTTTCGAGATAAACAGCGGGCATCCCAGAGACTGATTGGAACAGGCATATCCCCGGTCAGCCGCAAAAACCTTCCCCCCGCAAATCGGGCACTCCGCCAGTGTTTTTTTGCCTTTGGGCAACCCTTTTCCCTTTACTGCGGTGCAGCTCAGGCTGCCGTCTTTGTTCATTTCAATTCTGGCCAGACCCGGCTGCCCCTCCGAATCCTTCACCGGAACCGGATTAAGGGTGTGCCCCATATTCAGCAGCTCCCGTAACCGTGTTTCGTTCAGGCGGAATCCATCGGCCTCCCGCCGGAACACCACCTTGCAGCCCTCTTTCCACCGACTGCATCCGTATCCGGTCCGTCCTTCAATTATTGGGGCCCCGCAGACCGGACAGGGTCCGAGTCCGCCCTCCTCAGCTCCGGACCCGGCCTGCACCAGCTGCCGGGCATGTTCCTTTATTCCCTGCATAAACGAATCCGGATCCCCCTTCCCGAGTTCAATCTCTTTCAGCCGGGCCTCCCAGTCCCCGGTCAGTTCGGCCGACTTCAGACTCGGATCCTGAACCAGACTCAGCAGATGACGTCCGGTTTCAGTGGACACCAGTTGTTTCTTCCGGCGGGAGATATACCCTCTGGAGATCAGCGTCTCAATAATGGCCGCCCGGGTGGCCGGCGTTCCCAGTCCCCGCTGCTTCATGGCGTCCCGCATCTCCTCATCCTCCACCAGCTTACCCGCCGTCTCCATGCGTTTTAGCAAAGCGGCCTCGGTGTAGCGTTTTGGGGGTTTGGTGGATTTTTTCAACACCTCGGGGCTGTGCGGTCCGCTTTCCCCCTCCGAAAAGGACGGCATGACCTGATCCTCGGATTCCTCATCCTTCGGGACCGATTTCTTTTTCATCAAATGCGGGTACAGCGTCCGCCATCCCGGTGACACCATCACCGTGCCCCTGGCTTGAAATTTCGCCTCTCCCGCTCTGGCTTTCACCGTGGTCACCGCCTCTTCACACACGGGATACAGCGCGGCCAGCAGACGGCGGACCACAGCCGCATAGACTTTTTCCTGCCGGCCGCTCAACCGGTTCGGCGATGACCCAGTAGGCAGAATCGCATGGTGATCCGTCACTTTCTGATCATCCACCACGCGCTTACCGGGGCGAAGTTTCGCCAGATCCAGTTCCCGGACAAATTCCTGATAGACCTCCGGCAGTGAACGCAGCACCTCCGGGAGACCCTCTGCCTCGGCCGTGCCGATATGGCGGCTGTCCGTCCTCGGATACGTGAGCACTTTTGCCTCGTACAATTCCTGGGCCGCCTGCAGCGTCTCGTCCGCGGTGTACCCGAACCAGGTGTTCATGTCCTGCTGAAGACTCGACAGATCGTACAGCTGGGGAGCGGGCGTTTTTTTAGCCTTTTCCTGTATATCGGTGATCTCCAGAGGCAGATCCCGGATCTGCTCCGTCAGCTCCGCCGCCTTCGCCTCCTCTTTAAACTTTTTACCCGGCTGGGAAAAGCGGGTGTCTCTATACGTCGTGACCACCACCCAGTAGGGCTCCGGAGTAAAGGAATCAATCTCCACATCCCGTTCCGCCAACAGGGCCAACACCGGAGTCTGTACCCGGCCCACACTCCACAGCTGATTCCGCGATCCGTATTTCACTGTGGTGTAGCGGGTGGCGGTGAGGCCGATAATCCAGTCCGCCTCACTGCGGCAGCGGGCGGCCTGAAAAAGTGGATCGAATTCTTTCCCTTCCCGCAGGGAGGCCATTCCTTTCCGGATAGCCTCTGCCGTCAGCGACTGCAGCCATAACCGCTTCACCGGTATCCTATCCGCCTGACACCACTGCACCAGGTAACGGAAAATCAGTTCCCCCTCCCGTCCCGCATCCGTCGCACAGATCAGCTCCTCCGCAGAGGAGAACAGCGTCTGAATCACTTTCAATTGCTGCAGCGCACCGGAATCCCCTCGCGGCTGAAGCTGAAAACGGTCCGGCACCAGCGGAAGATCCTCCAGTTTCCATTGCGCCCAGGAGGGGTTGTATTCCCGTGGCTCCTGCAGTTCCACCAGATGTCCGAAGGCCCAGGTCACCTGCCACCCCTCCCCCTCCAGATAGCCCGTCTTACGGGAGGAAGCCCCGAGGACAGCCGCCAGATCCCTGGCCACGGATGGTTTTTCCGCCACGACAACTTTCATAGGCTCTCCATGCCGGAGAGAAGGTTCAGTGTCGAGTCAGCCTTCTGTTTTAATCATTGATTTCCATCATCCAGACAGATTCATTTATGATGTAATCCCCTGCCCGGCCAGACGACGGACCCACTATGAACACACGAAATCTCCTTTTATGCTCCGCCCTTTTTCTCACGGCCACCCTTTCTGCGGAGATCCCCTCCCGGGCAACCGATACACAACCTCTGGAGAAAGGGGTCACCGCTCCTGATCCCGCCCTTCTTACGCTTGAGGGTGACGAAACCAGCCTCAACAGGGTGTTACAGGGTGAGCCCACCGTTCTGGTCTTTTACCGGGGCAGCTGGTGTCCCTATTGCATTCGGCATTTGTCCGAGCTGCAGGACGTGAAAGCCGATCTGTCTGAAATGGGCTGGAAACTGGTGGGGGTCTCCCCCGACAGCCCGGAACACCTGCGGGAAGCCATGGGCAAAGCGGAACTCGACTACACCCTGGTGTCCGACCGCGAGATGCATGCCGCCAAAGCCTTTGGTATCGCGTTTCAGGTGCAGGAGAATATCCTGAAAAAATACAAAACCTACGGGATCGATCTCACCGAAGCCTCTGGGCGCACCCATCATCAGTTGCCGGTGCCCTCGGTCTTCGCCATCGATGCCGACGGGGTGATTCAGTACGTCTATACCAATCCGGATTATAAAAAACGGTTATCCGGTGACGATCTGCTGGACGCCCTCAAGAACTGAAGAATCTCATGCCCGCAGTAAACAAACGGAGGATGGCCTTTCAGGCCGTCATTTTCCATACGTCGGGCTACCTGCCCGATCCATCTGAAGGCTAACCACCTAAAGACAGCGTGAGACCTCGAGGGTTGAAAGATGGCATCTTTTATGAATAAAAACATTTTTCCCCCACCCACTCCCAGGAGCCCCCTTGACTTATATTCTCACTCATCCCGGCAGCGCACACAAAGACGACTTTCTCGCCTGCAGCGTGCTTGCGGCAGAATACCGTCTCCCCATCCACCGCCGGGAGCCAACCGAGGCGGAACTGGAAAATCCCGAGGTCTGCGTGGTGGATGTGGGCGGACGGCATGAGCCGGAGCACCTGATTTTCGATCACCATCAGTTCCCGTCCGATCATCCCCCGGTCTGTGCCCTCTCTCTGGTGCTTCAGCACCTGAACCTCTATGAGGATGCCCGGCAATTCTGTCCCTGGCTGGAAACCGCGGAATGGCTGGATGCCCGGGGCGCCCGCCGCACGGCCGAATGGCTTGGAGTCGATCCACTGGTGGTGACCCGTCTGAGTTCTCCGGTCGATTTCTCCCTGCTGCGCTATTTTGCCGCTGAGGAGGAATTACCGACTGATCACCCCGTCTGGCAGCTCATGGCCCGGATTGGTGGCGATCTGCAGGACTACCTTCGCTCCCTCCGACGTAATCTCGACGCCCTGCAGTCGCTGGTGGAGTACTGGCAAATCGGAGACATCGACATCGCGGTACTCCCCCGCTCGGAAACCCTCTCCCCCGAGGTCGCGGGCGCGTTGAACCAGTTCGTGCGTGAACAGGACCGGGATATCGCCGGCACCGTCTCCCCCGATAAGCGCGGCTCCGGCTACGGCTGCACCCGGTTCGATGACGACCAAAGGCTAGACTTCACCCGCATCACGGACGAGGAGGATGTTCATTTTGCCCACAAACAGGGCTTTGTGGCCAAAACCTCCGCCACCGATCCGGAACGCCTTAAGGCATTACTGGAAATGGCACGGACGGATTCATAACTGGACCAGCACCGCAGTCAGCGCCACCGCCACCATCCCAGCCACCACGGAGCGACGGCTGGGCACCGTGCCATCCAGCAGCCAGGCCACCGGCATCATAAACACCGGCAAGGTGGACAGGGTGGCCTGAACCAGACCCGAAGGCGCGGCGTCAAAGGCCCGCATCAGAAACCACATCCCCAGCACGGGTCCAAGCAGAGTCGAAATGGTCAGCCAGATCAGCGGATGACCCTCCACCTTTTTGTCGGGAATCA
>CAZVCO010000224.1:0-3385 GCA_964625795.1 uncultured Verrucomicrobiota bacterium
ATCAATACCCTGCAAAGCCTGCTTGGCCGCGTTGGCCCCCATGGTCACCACATCCTCGTCCGGAGCGGGCATCGCCATAATCTCCTGCCCGATTCCCTGAAAATACTTTTTCGCATCCACACCCCTCGCCTCCGCCAGAACCTTCAGATCCAACGCGGTGTGCGGAACGTACATGCCGATGTTTTCAATACCAAGTTTCATTGTCTATACTCCAAATTACGTCGGTTTCAGGACACCGCAAGGGAAGAAAGACCGGGGATCCCCCCCGCCTCCTCGTCCAGCGCCTCCACTGCGCCGTGGAGGACCTTTTCGAGTGAATGCAGATAGCGGAGAAAAGCCGTGCGTCCGGCCGGGGTGAGGGTGACCCGGGTGCGGGAGGCTCTGCCCTTTCCGGCTTTGCGTGTGGCCACCAGTCCGGCCTCCAGCATCACCTTGAGATGACGGCTGAGGTTGCCGTCGGTGAGCCCGCATTCCACTTTGAGATCCTGAAAGCCGAAACCCTCCGGATGGGCACACAGGCAGGTGATAATGGCCAGACGGGCGGGTTCGTGAATGGACCGTTCCAATTCGTTCCACAGCGGTTTTTCTTCAGTGTTCATGATGCTCCGGGTTCTGTGTCTAAATATTCACGCGCAAAGGCGGCGTACCGCCGGTCGTCAAGATAGAGGATCGCCCCTCCGGCCCATTCCCCTACGCAAAAGACAACCCCCATGGCCAGGGGCTGAAAAAATGACAGGGCCGGATGCAGCAGACACAACGCTCCCGCGGCCACATAAAACAGGCCCACCAGCGCAATCGCCCCCGGCAGCACATAGCGGGAGGCGAGGTTGGTGAGGCCGAACATACACATCCATACCCCGAAAAGAGGTTCCACATCACGGCGGAGCAGCAGCACCAGCGTGAACAGTGCTCCCACCGCCAGAGGGGGAATGACGTCCAGAATAGGCTTCAGCCGGCTGAGATCCCGCTGAATGAGCCGGTCATGGGTGAACCAGTAGAGAAGCGCTCCCAGATTGAGCAGCACGGCTGACGCAAAAACCCCTGCCCAGACATAGAGCTGTTGACGTACTCCGGCATCCTCCCAAATGAAGGTCAACACCAGAGATGCCAGCAGCGCAATGGTGCCGGAGATGGCCCGGGTGGGGCCCGACCAGCCTTTAAACCTCTCGGTGGCCAGCAGAGAGCGACGAAGGGTCCGGACCGTGGTCAGGGCATCATGAAGTGGATGAAGGGGCAAGGTGGATCTCATGCGGTTGTGACGACTGCCTCAGGCTTTTACTTTGCATTGCAAAGGGATCAACCCTTAACCGGAGAAAAATTTATGTTAGAAAGAAGTTTGATCCGTGTTTTGCGGTTGCACAGGTTCTCCGTAAAGGTCAAAGGAGAGCACAATGAAAAAAGGTCCTATTTGCGTGATCGAAGATGAGGAGGATATCCGGGAGATCCTCACTCTCCAGTTAACCAGGGAGGGCTACCCCACCCTCTCCGCCGAATCAGGAGAGGAAGGCATCAAGCTGGTGCGGGAGCAGAAACCGGATCTGGTGGTGCTGGACCTCATGCTCCCGGGCGTGGACGGACTGGACGTCTGCCGAACCCTGAAGGAGGGGAAGGACACCAAGGATATCCCGATCATCATGGTGACCGCCCGCGGAGAAGAGGCGGATATCATCACCGGTCTCGAAATGGGAGCTGATGACTACATCACTAAACCGTTCAGTCCCCGGGTGGTGCTTTCCCGCATCAAAGCCGTGCTGCGGCGGGGTTCGCGTCACGCGGCCGATCCCAGTGGAAAAATTGACTACGGCCCCATCCATATCGATCCGGCCCGTCATATTGTCACGCTCGAAGACAAACCGCTGGACCTGACCGCCACAGAATTCAAATTACTCGAGTTCCTCGCCACCCGGCCCGGCTGGGTGTTCACCCGTCAACAGATAGTCGATAACGTGCGGGGCGAGGATTATGCCGTGACCGAACGCTCCGTTGATGTGCAGGTGGTGGGTCTCCGCAAAAAACTTGGAGAGGCGGCGGAAGTCATCGAGACGGTCCGCGGGGTGGGGTACCGCGCCCGCGAGTTGGTCTGATCCATGTCGGACTCCCGGGGTACGGTGGAGACGTCCACCTTCAGACACGGATGTTTCCGGGCCCTGATCTTTCTGCTTCAGGCCGGGCTCTGCGTGGGAGTGGCCTGGTTCTGGACCGTCCAGGAGACCCGCACTCAACTCCAGGTGACCGCGCGGTCTCTGCAGCCGGTGCTGACCCGCCTCCACCCCGGGATTGACCGGGAGATGTTTTCGAGTGCCTCCATCGGCTTCCGTCTCTCACTCTTTACCTCCGAGGAGGAGATTCTGCTCGCACCGGGTCCGGTGGCGGACAACATCCCCATTTCGCCGCCCTCGCTGCGAAACCCCGGTCAGGCCATCATGCAGAATGGAAGGATTCTCCTGCTCTTTCCGGTTCACGAACGGGGAGAACCCCGGGCCAATGCGGTCCTGTCCGTACCCTACCGCCAGCTCTGGCCCGACACGTTGAGAAAAAGTCTGCTGCTGTTTCTGCTGCTCCTCACCGCATGGAGCTACAAAAAACGGATCCAGCGGCGGGCGGAAGGGCCCCGCGATCAGCTCATCGATGAACTGGAGACGCTGCAGGCCGACAGTACAGACCGGCGATTACGACTGCCATTCGACAGTCCGTTTCAATCGGTGGCCGAAACCATCAACCAGCTGCTGACCCGCCAGGAACGCAAAGACCGCCTGCTCAGTGAACAGCACCATCAGCAGCAGGTGCTGCTCAACAACATGTCAGAAGGCATTCTCACCCTGGACAATGACCAGCGGATCAGCGGATGCAACCCCGCCGCCGCTCTCTGGCTTCATCTCGGAACTCCCCAGCGGATCCGCGGCGAACGGTTTTACACCTGCTGCCGAATCCCACGGCTGCTGGCCATCATTGAAACCGTCCGCGACGTCGGCCTGCAGGAGGAATACATCCGCCTGGAACGCTCCGGCACAGAGGACCGCATCGTCAAAGTGAAAGCCTCGCTGCTGATCGACCAGGATCAGACCATGGGAGTGCTGCTCGTGCTGCAGGACGTCACCACCCTGCGACGCCTGGAGACCCTGCGGCACGACTTCGTCTCCAATGTCACCCATGAACTTCGCACCCCGCTGACCGCCATCAAGGGCTATGCGGAGCTGATGGTGGAGGAGCCGGAACTCCGGGAGGACACCCGCAACTACCTTCAGAGAATTCTCAAGCAGTCCACCCGCATGATCAACATCATTGAGGATCTGCTCTCCCTCACCCGGATAGAGGACCCTGATGACTCTCCGTCTCTGATCCGGACTGAACTGCGTCCGGTGTTTGAAAGCGTTATCCATCTGTG
>CAZVCO010000224.1:3395-5316 GCA_964625795.1 uncultured Verrucomicrobiota bacterium
CTTTCTGCCGATCTGCACCCGGCGCTGTTTGAACAGGCCATCCATAACCTGGTCCATAATGCAGTCAAATACACCACCCCCGGCACCTTCATCACCCTGAGAGCCGAACAACGGAATGACACCATCCGCATCGAAATCCAGGACGAGGGTCCCGGCATTCCGGAAGCAGACCAGCCCCGGATTTTTGAACGGTTTTACCGGGTGGACAAAGCGCGCAGCCGCGCCGTGGGCGGCACCGGCCTGGGGCTGAGCATTGTGAAACATATTGTCCGCATGCACGGTGGCAGGGTAGGCGTGACCAGTGTGCCCGGCGAAGGCGCCACCTTCTGGATCGAACTGCCGGCTTCCTGATCCCGGGCCGGCACGGCAGTGATCCGGATAAAAGGGCGTGTAATCCTTCCGAAAATGACTACAGGTACTTCATGCCTGACCCATCGCCATTTCTTGCCACTCTTCTGGAGGAGCTTCCGGACGGGATGGAACTCTGGGCGGTGGATTTGTCGGAACAGGAAATCCACCGCATCGACCGTGAAGGGTCCCGGCAGACAGCAAAGGTCTCCAGCAGCCGGTTCGGGACCGGAGGCGAACCTGACTCCAACCGTACGCCGCTGGGATGGCACCGGGTGGCCCAAATCATTGGCACTGACGGCCCGGCCGATCAGGAATACATCAGCCGACGGCCCGTTCCGCCCTCCGGGCGTGACGACCGCATCCTTTCCCGCATTCTCTGGCTGGATGGTCTGGAGGCCGGGCGGAATGAGACCAGTCATGACCGGTACATCTACATTCACGGCACCAATCATCCTGACACGTTAGGCTGCCCAGCCTCTATGGGCTGTATCCGCATGGACCCGGAGGTGCTGGCGGAATGGGTGGACCAAGTGCGGGCTGCCGAAGATCTGAGAGTATGGATTGGAGCCCTTTCCCCTTGTCAAACCGGCCCTTTCGGCATAGTGCCCCGGCCTACTCCGGGCCTGTAGCTCAGTTGGTCAGAGCAGGAAACTCATAATTTCACGGTCGTCGGTTCGAGTCCGGCCGGGCCCACCATTTTCAACCCCCATGAGACACTCTATGGAACCCGATTTATTCACCTCATTCGAAAAAGCCATTGAAACACAGCAGCAGCAGTGGATCCGGCCCTATGTGAAGGGCGACACCTGCGGCGGGCATAAGTTCGTGCTGTTCCTGAAGCCGGAGGTCACCGCCATGCACCTTGGCGTGGACACCCCGGCCATCACCAAAATGGTGCTGGAACGCCTCACCTCCTTTGAAGTGTCGGTTCACGCCATGCGCGCCCTGCCCGCATCCTATCTCGCAACGCACCACCTGATGGATCAGCATTATGGCGTGATCAACGCGATCAGCCAGCAGGGAGAGGCCGCCCTCACCCCGGCCGCCCGCGAGAAGCTGCACCAGGAATTCAGCGAGGAGATCGAGGCCGGCGCCAGGGTGCTGGGCGGACATCAGTTTCTGGATGTGCATCCGGATTTCTCCCCGCTTGCCCTCTCCGTTTTTAACGATAATGTGGGCACCACCAAGCTGGGGGGCGGAAGCTACTGCATGAAACTGGATATTCTGGGCAGCGTGTACCTGCTCCTCAATCCGTTCCACGCCTATCAGCTGGTTCCTTACACGACCGGAAGCAATGCCATTCTGGTATTCGAATGCCGGTCCTCCCGCGACTGGGCGGATCTGCGGAGTAACCTGACCGGCACCACCAATCCCGCCACTGCGGCCGAGGGCAGCATCCGGGCCGAGTTGCTGGCCCGTCAGGAGGAGTTCAACCTTCCCGCCGTGAACCAGGGCACCAACGGCGTTCATCTCTCAGCGGGTCCGCTCGAAGGTATGGTGGAACTGCAGCGGTTTTTCACCGACCACGAAACCGGTGAAGCGCTGTCCTGGAGCGACACCCATTTCGGTG
>CAZVCO010000225.1:0-5293 GCA_964625795.1 uncultured Verrucomicrobiota bacterium
GCGGTGCGTGACTCCGGACTGGGATGGGACGGGGTGGAGGCGGTGGCGGTCACCCGAGGACCCGGACTGTCCAGTTCCCTGCTCAGCGGTCTTTCCGCGGCCTGGGGACTCTCCCGTCGGCTGGGCGTGCCCTGTTTTCCGGTGCATCATCTGGAGGGACATCTGCTGAGTTTCTTTCTGGAGCGTGAGGATGCGCCGGAGCGTCTGCCGGCGCTGGTGATGCTGGTGACCGGCGGGCATACCGCCCTGATCCGGGTGGACCGTCCCGGGGAGTACCGTCTGCTGGGCCGTTCCATCGATGATGCGGCGGGGGAGGCGCTGGACAAAGGGGCGCGGCTGCTGGAACTGCCCTATCCGGGCGGTCCGGAAATTGAGGTGCTGGCGCAGAAAGGGGATCCGGATGCGGTTCCCTTTCCCAAAGGACTGCCCGGCAGTGAGGAAGCCCGTCGGCGGGGAGGGGAGGTGCCGCTCAGCTTCAGCGGACTCAAAACGTCGCTCCGCTATACTCTGGAGAAGAATCCCGGACTCCGCCGGGAGGATGTGGCCGCCTCCTATCAGCAGGCGGTGATGAGCACTCTGGCCGGCGCCGCGGCGGCGGGGCTGGCCACGTCGGAGGACTTCCGGAGTCTGGCCTGTGTGGGCGGGGTGGCGAAAAATGCCGATCTCAAACGGCGGCTGGAGGACGTGGCCCGTTCGCGGGAGCTGCCGCTGCTCACCGTGCCCCTCGCGTACTGCACCGACAATGCCGCTATGGTGGCCAATGTGCCGCTGCTGCGGACGGTCCCTGCTCTGGTAACACCGGTGGGTGCAGACCCGAACCTTCCCCTGGACGGAATGGTCCTGCGGTAACGGCCTTTATTCGAACCATTGAACCCTATTCGTGTGAACGCTGTGATTCGCCTGGCGGCCACCGTCGTAATGCGTTGCGGTAGGCTGCATTCCTCTCGCGTTTTCCGATCCCCATGACGAAAACAGTGATTTCCCTGTCCTCCACGATGTACACCAGCCGGTATCCGCTTTGCCGCAGTTTAATTTTGTAGGCATTTGCCGTACCCCGTAACGCGTCTCCCCGCACATGGGGGTTAGAGAGACGGTCTTTCAGCTTTTTTTTAAATTGGGTTTGAAGAGAAGGTTCAAGTTTCTTCCACTCTTTCCAGGCCTGAGGAACAAATTTCAGCTTATAGCTCATCCAGCGAAACCTCGATCGCTTCATCCTTGTCCGCCATTCTCTCCCGTATGACCTCGCCCCACTCCGCATCCTCCAGCCGCTCCATGACCTCCTCATACATCGGGGCGGGTACTAAATAGGCCGTGGGTTTGTTGTGATTCAAAATGACGACCGGTTCTCCACCCGCTTCGGTAAGTAGACGGCTGGGGTTTTTCTTCAATTCGGAAACGCTGGCTGAAAAAGATCCATAAATAGCATTCATAATAGGTCTAAAATTAGTACTTATTTTGGCTTTGGCAAGCCTCAATCGAGTGGGAATAGTCACGCGACTCTGACCGTTATCTCCTACTCTTTGACAGGTTTGGCTTGCATTGCATTCTGCCTGACGGAGATGTGTTCTGATTCCGGAACCCTTCACTTCAACCGTTTATCACGCCCATGCCTGTTTCACTTCAACACCTAGAGGACGAGGGAGTCCTGTTTAACTGTTCGGGAGTCATGACCGGCAGTGAAACGATCGCCCTGAATGCGGAGTTGGTGACGGAGATAACCGGTGGACGTGCGATTCGGTATCAGGTGGTGGATCTTCGGAAGGTGGAGGACTTTCAGCTCTCAACGGCTGAAATGAAGATGCTGGCCAGGCAGGATTCCAACCTGATTGAGCAGATCCCTACGTTGCGTATTGCGATCGTGGTGAACGACGACCTCACCTTTGGCATGAACCGGATGTACGCCACCTATCTGGAACTGAGTTCCGAAGAGGAGAACTGCCGAATCTTCACGCACATGCCCGAAGCCCTGAACTGGGCGCAAGGCAAAGAGGGGCAGCCGGATTGAGCTGTGTCCGGATCAGGGTCTGCTTTCTGATGCCTGGGGGGTCAATGCCTGATTCAACTGTCGCAACAGTTGTTCCAGCTGAATGGGTTTGGAAAGAAACTGTGTGACCCCGGCTTTTTCCATGGTTTCAATTTTTTCATGCCGCACATAACCGGACATGGCGATGACCGGGAGATTGGGGTATTCCGTGTGCACGCGGCGAACCAGCTCCGCTCCGTCCATTTCCGGCATGATGACATCGGTTAACAAAAGATCAAACCGGCCGGAATTCTGTTGAAACAGTTTGATAGCTTCCTGCGCAGTGGTCACTCCCTGGCTGACATATCCGTATTCGTTCAGGATATCGACAATCAGTTCCGTAATACCGGGTTCATCGTCCACCACCAGGATCTGTTGACCATTTCCGTGTAGAAACGGGGTCTCCTCCTCTTCCTTCTCCTCGGCACGTTCCGGCTGGGCCGGCAGATAGACGGTAAAACAGGTGCCCTCTCCGGGTTGGCTTTCAACATCAACACATCCGTAATGGGAGTGAACGATTCCGAGAGCTGAGGAGAGCCCCAGCCCGGTTCCTTTTCCCTCCTCTTTGGTGGTGAAAAACGGATCGAAAATCCTGTCCAGAATTTCCGGGGGCATTCCCGGTCCATTATCGGTTATCTGCAACACCACATAATCTCCGGGATTCAGCCCCACAATATTATCGGCTTCTTTCTCATCCACGGTCTGATTATGAATCGCCATGCGGATGAGGCCCTTCTCCGAATTCTCAAGACTGTCTTTGGCATTTACCGCAAGGTTCAGGATGACCTGCTGTAGTTCATTGGAGTTGGCGTGCGCCACCCATAGATCTTTGTCGAGTTTCAGCCGCACATCAATATTACGTGGAAAGGTCTCACGGGCGATGCGGTAGACTTCCTGCATCACCCCGTCCAGACGCTGGTTTTTGCGTGCCATGTTGCCCCCGCGAGCGAAGGCCAGAAGCTGCCCCACGACCCCGGCCGCCCGTTTGGAGCTTTCCAGCATGGAGTGGGATAAGATGGCCCGCTGTTCCGGCGTATCGGCTTCCTTCAGCATGCCGGCCCCCAGCATGATGGGAGACAGAATATTATTTAAATCATGGGCCACTCCGCCCACCAGATTCCCCATGCTCTCCAGTCGCTGGGCCCGTGCCTGTTCGGCTTCCAATTTTCTCTCCTGAGTGACATCCCGCTGCAGGGAGGCATAATATTCCACTTTCCCATCCGCATCTCGGATGGGTGAAATGTTCCAGTTCACCAGGTACTCACTTCCGTCCTTGCGGTAATTAATGGTTTCTCCAGTGAATTTCTCACCTTGTTGAAGGTCACGTTTCAGGCGGTCCAGAACGACGCGGTCTGTTTTGGGGCCCTGTAGAAAGGAGGGTGATTTTCCGATTGCCTCCTCCTCCTCATATCCTGTCATCCGGGTAAAGGCCGGATTTACGTAGAGGATGGCGGGTCCGTCCGGATCGTCCAATCGGGCATCCGTAATCAGAATGCTGTCCTCGGACTCCTGCATCACCTGTTGGAAAAGCGCCAGTTTGGATTGTGATTTCTCCTCGAGGGTGACATCCTGGGATACTCCGGCCACCCAGAAAGATCCGTTGGTATTGAGTACTCTGCGGACCCGCTCTTTAATAGGATGGTTCCGGCCTTTTTTATCGGTAAGTGTGTAGGCCAATTCGCTTAACCGATCCGTTTCGGACTCATCCAGTAACTTGCGGCGTTTTTCACGGTGCTGGGGATCCACCAACTGATCCCACAAATCAGGGTTTTCCAGAAATGCAGACGGGGCATAGCCTGTCAACGCCTCCGCCCCTTCTCCCATTTCCAAATAATATCCCCGGGTCTGATCGAAAATCCACAAGACCTCGCCCAGATTGGTGAGGAGACCGTTGACCATTTCCCACTGATCCCGAATGCGTGTGGTGGTGCGGCTTTGGTTCACTACAAACCGTAACGAACGCGCCAGGCGCTCCGGTGAGAGTTCGTTGTGGCCGATGAGATCTTTTGCCCCGGCTAAAAACGCGGAATCATCGACGTTCGAATCCACCTTCCGGGTGACCAGAATAAAGGGGATATGGGGATAGTCCCGCAAAGCCGCAGAAACAAATTCCAGACCGGATTCCGGTCCCGGATTGGATTCAACCACACAAATGTCGAAGGACTGATTCGCCATGAGGTCGAGAGCCTCCTCTTCGGATCCGGCCTGTTTCACTTCCAGAGTAAAAGCTTGAATATGATGTACATGATCCACCACCCCGCCGGAGGCGCTGTCGCCAACCTCCACCACCAATACGCTAAGCGTGGATTTGTAAAGTTTGCTCATTTTGTAAGGCCCTTCAAATACACATTTATCTCTAAATGCTTAATTAATAACTTTATTATTATAATCTATTAAACCATGGAAGAATATGGTCATTCAAGAGAAAGGCACAACCATTTCCACAACACCTGATCACACTTGATTGAATTTCAATGTGAGATCATTTTCTGTTTCAGAAGACCGTCCAACCGATTAAGGATCCGGAACCCAGGAGACCAGCATGACGGATAACCCCAACATCGTATATTTCTTTGTGGATGACATGGGCATCGGAGATGCCTCCTGTTTCAATCCGGAGGGGAAAATCAACACGCCACACATCGACCGCCTGGCCCGGGAGGGAATGAAATTCACCGATGCCCATTCCACCTCCGCCGTCTGTTCCCCCTCCCGCTACAGTGTGCTCACCGGACGCTACAACTGGCGGTCGACCCTGCAGCGCGGGATCGTTCCTCTTTATGGCGATCCTCTGATTGCGGAGGACCGGCTGACAGTGCCCGGATATCTGAAACAGCATGGATACCATACGGCCTGCATCGGGAAGTGGCATCTGGGGCAGGGCTGGGATTTTGAGGCGGAGGAGGCCTTGTTCTATCCGGAACAGTTGATCATGAAGCGGGGCGGTTCCGGTCAGCGGGAGGCCACAGTGGAGGAGCGGGCCGCCTGGCGGGAGGCCTTTGGCAGGAAAACGACCGGCGGACCCACGACCCGGGGGTTTGACAGCTACTTTGGAGTCGATGTCCCGAACTGGCCTCCCTATGCGTTTATCGAAAATGATCAGACGGTGGGAATCCCCTCCGAGTGGCTGCCGGATCGTCTGCTGGGGGAGAATATGGCCAGCTGTCAGGGACCGTCCATGCCCTACTGGCATTTGAGCAACTGCTGCCGACCTGGGCTCGTAAGGCCGATGACTACATCGCCGAACGTTCCGCTGCGGAAGAGCCTTTT
>CAZVCO010000226.1:0-2790 GCA_964625795.1 uncultured Verrucomicrobiota bacterium
AGTGATCAAGATCAAGCACCCGGCCGGGGATGACATAGGCGGTTGCCCGGAATCCGTACCGCCGCAGCAGGGGCGCGGCCACGGTCCAGCCGCTGGCCCAGCCGTGATCAAAGGTCAGCATGACCTCTTTCGGATCCACCTCCCGCTCTCCGCTGAGCACGCTCATCATCTCCGCGGTGCCGATGGTGCGGTAACCGTTCTGCATGAGATAGACCAGATAAGGCTCCAGCAGGGTCCGTGTCACACGGGAAAACCGGAATACCGGAAGGGTATGGCGGAGCGGAAAGCCAAAAAGAAAGGGCGGAAGCCGTCCGGTGATCAGATCCGCCCGTTCCACCCAGACCGATTCTTTCTCACGAAATGGTACGATCATCCGCACCGTTCAGCAACCCCGCACCACATCCGCTATCAGCCCGGGCCCCCGGTAGATCAGGCCGGAATAGATCTGGATCAGTGAGGCCCCGGCCGCAAATTTCTCCCGGGCATCCCCGGCGGAGGAAATGCCCCCCACCCCGATAATCGGAAGCGCTCCGTCGAGATGCGCGGACAGGGTGCGGATCACTTCCGTGGATTTCTCCCGCACCGGAGCGCCGCTGAGCCCGCCGGTTTCGGTCGCCTGCGGATGTCCCTCCACCGCACTCCGGTCCAGGGTGGTGTTGGTGGCAATCACCGCATCCATTCCGGCCTCCACCAGAACGTCGACCATGACCTTCAGCTGATCCTCCTCCATATCCGGGGCGATTTTCACCGCGATGGGCGTCCGTTTCCCACTGGCCTGCTCCAGCTCCCGTCGTTTATCGGCCAGATCCCGCACCAATCCGGTAAAGGCGTTGCCTTTCTGCAGTTCCCGCAGGTTGGTGGTGTTGGGGGAGGAAATATTGACCGCAATGTAATCGGCCCGGTCGTAGGCTTTCTCCAGGCCGATCAGGTAGTCCCGGGAGGCGTGCTCAATCGGGGTGTCAAAATTCTTCCCGATGTTGATGCCGATCGGTCCGATGAAGGTGGTGTGACTCAGATTTTCAAGTAAAGCGTCGATGCCCTCATTGTTAAACCCCATCCGGTTGATGATCCCTTCGTGCTCCACCAGTCGGAACAGCCGGGGTTTGGGGTTTCCCGGTTGAGGACGGGGAGTGACGGTTCCCACCTCGATAAAGCCGAAGCCCAGGGAGGCAAAGCCATCCACACAGGCGGCATTTTTATCCATACCGGCCGCCAGCCCAACGGGATTCCGGAAGGTCAGTCCCATCACCTGTACGGGCTTTTCGGGCACCTCACCGGCCATCCAGTGAGGACGGCCGGGCCGGGAGGTCATGGACAGCAGTTTGAGCGTCCGTTCATGCACCGTCTCCGGGTCCATGCGGAAAGCCAGTTTCTTGAACAGTGGATAGGCCTTCATATCAGGAGGGGTTGTCCCATTGACCGATTTCATTCTCAAACAGCTCATCCGCCGCCAGAGGCCCCCAGGTGCCGGGAGAATAGAAATGAAGGGGAATACGCTGATCCCGCTCCCGCCAGGCCTGCAGAATCGGATCCATGATCCGCCAGGCAGCCTCCACTTCATCCGAGCGCATAAACAGGGTGGAATCTCCCCGCATCACGTCGAGCAGCAGCCGCTCGTACGCCTCCGGAAGCGTACCATCGTGATTTTCCGAGTAATTGAACGCGAGTTCGGAATCCTCCACCACCATGTGCATGGAGGGTCGTTTGGTGGCAAAATGAAGGGAAATCCCCTCATCCGGCTGGATACGGAAGGTCAGCATATTGGCGCGGGCTTCGGTGAGATCACATACGTCGTCCTCACATTCCACGGTGCGGAACAACTCCATGGGCGGCTTTTTGAACTGAACGGTGATGCTGGTCTGCTTTTTGGCCATGCGTTTTCCGGTCCGCAAATAGATCGGTACGCCCGACCAGCGCCAGTTATCGATAAAGAGCTTGGCGGCCACATAGGTTTCAGTGCGGCTGTCACCGGGAACGCGGTCTTCATTCACGTAGGCCGGCACCCCCTTGCCTTTCACCTGACCGGCGGCGTACTGAGCCCGGACCACATTTTCGCGGATGTCGTCCAACCGGGGCACCCGGATACTCTGCAGCACTTTTAGTTTTTCGTTCCGGATGGCATCCGACGCCAGACCGGAAGGAGGCTCCATGGTCACCAGACACAGCAGCTGCGACAGATGATTCTGCATCATATCCCGCAGGGAGCCGGCCGTATCGAAGTAGGCGCCCCGGCCCGATTCCATTCCGACCGTTTCACTGGCGGTGACCTGAATGTGATCCACAAACTGATTATTGAAAATCGGCTCAAAGATGGTGTTGGCGAAGCGGAACGACATGATGTTCTGAACCGTTTCCTTTCCTAAATAATGATCGATCCGATACACCTGGGATTCATCGAGAATCCGGAGGATCTCAATATTCAGGGCATGAGCGCTTTCCAGATCGCGGCCAAAAGGTTTCTCAATCACCACGCGGCACCAGTGCTCCGCGGAGGGATGATGAAGCAGATCACCTTTTTTCAGCAGTGAAACCACGGTTTCAAAAAAGGAGGGGGCGATGCTGAGATAAAACACCCGGTTGGGCGGATAACGGTCGGAATCGGAAAGCTCCTTGCCCAGACGGACGAAGGACTCCTCGTCATCGAGATCACCCTTGAAATAGTCCACCCGCTCAATGAAGTGGTCCAGATCTCCTTCTCCTCCCTCGATCCGACGGAATTTCTCCACTTCCGCTTTCATCTCCTCCCTGAAAGACTCGTGGGTATAGTCTCTGCGGCCGAAGGCCACGATG
>CAZVCO010000226.1:2810-5221 GCA_964625795.1 uncultured Verrucomicrobiota bacterium
TCCGGTGCCGCCAAAGATCACCACGGTTTGGTCGTCTTCAATCCGGACCTCCGGCAGGCGCTGTTCGGATTGCGGCGAGGAAGCGTGTACATTCAAAATTCGGGTCATGAATCCTTTTTCGCGTTCCCAGAGGGAAAGTCAAGGCACACAGCCCTCCGGCAGGGAAAGAACCGTCAATATTTTTCACAACCGCAGACAGCACGGACGACGCGGACCCATGCAGGCGGAACACAGCTGTACATCTCTCTGAAAGGTCCGCATCGTTCAGGACGATGAAGACTACAGTACCTGGGTCCGCGTCGTCCGCCTTGTCCGCGGTTGTAAAAACCATTCTGCCTTCGCTTCTATTAAAGGTCTCCTGATGGGTGCTGACTCCAAGGTCGTACTCATCGGAATGGGTAAAACCCGTTTTTAGCAGGTTTCTGACAGTCAGCGGTCCAGAAAATCCTGCAGCTGCTGCACCACATTCCGGCCCTGATCATCGGAGACCAGTTTCTCCCTGACCTCCCGGAGCCCCTGCAGCATTTGGGTCCGTTCAGGAGTATCCTCCAGTAAAGGCCGCAGGGCCTCAGCTACTTTGGCCGGATCGGTTTCCGCCTGAATGAATTCCGGACAGACCTCCCGCTCCGCCACCAGATTCACCATGCCGATATGAGGAACGCGGATCAGCCGTTTTCCGATGGCATAGGTCAGAGGGGAGGTTTTGTAGAGAATCAGCATGGGAGTGCCCAGCAAAGCGGTTTCCAGGGTGGCGGTTCCGGAGGTGACCAGTGCGGCATCCGCCCCTTTCACCACCGGACGCATGCCCCCCTCCACCAGTTCCGGCCGCGGCAGTCCGGGATGAGCAGCCAGCAGCTCCTCCATACGGACGCCGCATTCGGGATTGGCCACCGGCACCCGGATGCGGGCCTCCGGAAACTGTGCCGCGGCCTGAAGCATGGGTAGAAACAGACGATCGATTTCCTGCAGGCGGCTGCCGGGCACCAGAGCGATCTTCTGACCGGTGGTCCAGCCCGGATCCGGCTGCACGTCCCTGGTATCATCCACCATGGGATGACCGCAGTAACGGACATCAAGATCGACCGACTCAAACACCTGCGGCTCAAAAGGAAAAATGCACAACACCCGGTCGAGGGTTTCCGCCATGGCGGGAATGCGGGAGGCCTTCCAGGCCCAGACCTGCGGACAGATGTACTGTACGATTGGAATGCCGCTGCCCTTCAGCGCTTTGGCCAGGCGGAGATTGAAACCGGGGTAGTCCACCAGGAGCAGCAGATCAGGCGGATCCGCTTTCAGCCGGTTCAGGGTCTCATGAAAAATCCGCCTGAACATGCCGTATCTCTTCATCACCTCCCAGATTCCCATGACCGAGAGATCCCGAATGTTTTCGTGACAGACCATGCCCTCTTTTTCCAGTTCCGGTCCACCGAAGCCCTCGGCGGAGACACCGGGATAACGCTCTTTCAGCGCACGGAGCACCCGGGCGGCATGCGCATCGCCGGAAGCCTCACCGGCCAGGATGACGATACGGGGTGAAGCGTTCACTCCGCCTTCACCGCGACGATGGAGATGCCGGCCTCCTCCGCATTGCGGACCAGCTCATCCCGTTCCAGAACAATCACCTGATCGGCCTCAATTGCGAGACTGCTGCATTTTGCTTTTTTCAGCGACTTTAAGGTGTTCAATCCCACCACCGGAATATCCCAGCGGCTGTCGTGATTCTGCTGGGCCACTTTGACGACCACGCAGCCGCTGCCGGCCAGTTTGCCGGCCCGGAGGATCATCTCGTCGGTTCCCTCAAAGCCCTCCACCGCGATCACGGTTCCGTTTTTCACGGCCACGGACTGACCGGCCTGCATCATCGCACATGCAGAGGCGAGCTTCACCCCCTGGCGGATATCCGCCCACTGTGTTTTATTTGGCTCCCGACCGGTCAGACAGCCGGGCGGTACCTGACAGGATTCCAGAAAACGGTGAGCCGGCAGCAGTTTTATGCCCAGGGCGGCCAGTTCATCCGCCACCGCACCGAAAATGGTGTCCGCGTTCTTTTTCGGCAGACCTGCCAACAATTCGCGCATGGGTTTATCGAAACGGGCCAGAAACAGATTGGAGGGAGTAATCTGTCCGGCCATGACCGCCTGGGAAACCCCGGCGTTGGTGCAGGCCTCACGGAAAGAAGCCAGATGTCCCACGTGCAGCCAGGTGATCTTATCACAGAGGGATTCCAGTTCTTTACAGGTCTCCCCCTTGAAGGCGATGACCACCAGTTTGTCCATCCCTTGTTCCCGGGCGGAACGGGCCAGTTCAAGGGGATAGGCCCCCTTCCCGGCGATAAGGAGAAGTTTGGTGCTCATCGGTTCATCCCATATCCTGTCAGCGGACTGCCTGAAACCGGATGAGGAAACGGGCGG
>CAZVCO010000227.1:0-5146 GCA_964625795.1 uncultured Verrucomicrobiota bacterium
TGCCCGAGACGGAGCTCGGCGACGGCCAGGGATGACGATGGCGATACCGATATCGATAGCTTTATCTGCTTTACGAAAATTTTGCTAAGGCATTCTCTTGGAATAGTATAGCTCCAATAACTTTTCAGTTCTCTTGGTCGAATGACTACTGACGACTGACCACTGACGACTGACGACTGACGACTGACCATTCTTTCTCCACGGGGGCCGTGGAACTACAGCCCACCGCCCACTGCCAACCGCCCACTGCCCACCGCCCACCGCCCACTGCCCACTGCCCACCGCCAATTGGACCGCGGAACTACGGCTACGGATTCAGCCACCAGAAGCCGGCGTTGAGGTAGGTGGCGAAGGAGACCCAGAGGAAGTAGGGGAGCCAGAGGACGTAGGCGCGGCGGGATTCGAGGCGGAAGCGGCCGAGCAGGATCAGCAGGGTGACCCAGATGAGCAGGATGTCGCCCAGGGCGAGAAGGGGGGACTGCAGCTGGAAAAAGAAGGAGCTCCAGGTGACGTTGGCAGTGAGGTGCAGCGCGAGCAGAAACCAGGTGCGCCGGGGCAGAAAACGGTCGGGACTGCGGTACCAGAAAAACACCCCGATTCCCATCATGACGTACAGCACGGCCCAGACCGGTCCGAACACCCACCCGGGCGGGGTGAGGGGTGGGGCGTTGAGGGTGGAGTACCAGGCGTTCATTCAGTTCTCCTCGTCTTCCAGACGTTCGAGGGTGACCACGGGCTCTTCACGTTCGCCGGAGAGCTGGCGGCTGAAGTAGTCGGCCCGCTGACTGAGGGCGGCGTGTTCGTTCCGCTGGATCTGACGGGCCTGCAGGCTGCCCTGCAGCACCCGGGCGGACACCGCGCTGAGGAGGGCGAGTACCACCAGGGCCACCAGCACCTCCACCAGGGTGAAGCCGTGGGCGGCGGAATCAGTCTGCGGTGGAGAGATCGGCATCGGGTCCGGATCCGCCTTCGATGCCGTCGGCACCGTAGCTGAGGATTTCAAAGGGCTGTCCGTCCCGCCCGGGGGTGAGGTAGATGTAGGGGCGGTTCCAGGCGTCCAGCGGCACCTCCTTGCTCTGCAGATAGCCGCCCTGCGGATAGCGGGGGGGCAGGGGCTCACGGGTGGGCTCCTCCACCAGGGCGGTGAGGCCCTGGCGCTGGGTGGGCAGAAAGCCCTGCTGGGCCTCAAAGAGGGTGACGGCGGTGGCCAGGGTGTCGAGCTCGGCGTTGGTGCTCTGGATCTTGGCCTCGTCGGTGGTGCCGCTGAGGTTCAGGGCCACCACGGAGCCCATGATGGCGATGATGACCAGGGCCACCAGAACTTCAACCAGGGAGAATGCGGATTTTCGGTTCATCAGAAGTCGTTGTCGTCGGTTCCTATGATGGCTTTGGGAAAGGCGTTGAGCCAGAACTGCAGGTACACGTCCCATTCGTCCTCGTCCTCGGTGCCGTCGCTGTAGGTTTCCCCCAGCTGCCAGCGTCCGCCGATGCCGTAGCCCACGCAGTCGTTGCGGAAGACCAGGGTCAGCCCCTGCTCCTCGAGTCCGTCCTCCTCCAGTTCGAGCCGGGTGTAGCCGCGCAGTCCCACCCGTCCGCGGGGATTGAGTTTGTAGCGGAACTGCAGGGTGTGATTGGCGTCCTCGCGGTAGAACTGATCGATCCGCAGTTCGTTGCGGCTTTCGGGCGCCACGAAGGCCACTTCGGAGATCACGTTGCGCACGCTGCCTTCGTCCGCGTCGTAGTCGGTCTTGATGCGGGCCTGCATCCAGCGGGCGGGGTGCCATTCCAGATCGAACCGGACGGTGCCCAGGCTGGGATCGGCCTCGGACCGCAGGTCGTAGAGGGTGCGGATGTCGAGGTTGACCAGGTCGTGAATGTAGGTCCCGCTGCCGGTGCGGCGCTGACGGGTCTGCCATTTATTCCGGACCCCCAGAGCCACTTCGTGCCGTTCGCCCAGGGCGTCGATCGCATCGAACTGATAGATTTCGTCCGGTTCGAGTCCGGGCTCCGGAATGAAGGAGTAATCGATAAAGGGTTCCACCACGTGCCGCAGGCCGGTGCCCATTGTGGTGGGGTCGTCGTGCACAATGCCGAAGGCCTTGAAGGAGGATTCGAGCCCGATTTCGGGGAGCAGGCGGATGTCGGCGTCGCCGTCCACCACCTCGGTCTGAGTCTCAAAGTCGGTGGAGATGATGCCGTCCTCGTCCACCGAGCTCACCGGGGTCACGGTTTCCTCCACTTCGCGGGTGGTGCCGTAGTAGGTGGCGGTGATGCCGGCGCGGGGGATGACGTTGAGCCAGCCGAACTGTTTGGTGGGGTAATAGACGGTGTTGGCGGTGTGGAAGCGGAGACTGTCGTACTCGGTGCTGCCGTTCTCGCGCTGCAGTTCGGTGAAGGTCCGCTCCAGCAGGCCGGCGGCGGATTCGCTTTCGATCTGGAATCCGGTGTCCAGCAGCGGGGTGAGGGGGATGTTGAAGGTGGCTTCGGGCAGGCGGTTGACGGAGGCGAACTCGTCGGAATTGAGCTGCATCACGCCGTCGATGGCCGCGTTCCAGTTGTCGCCGGAGGCGTTGTAGGTGGCGCGGGTCTCCGGGGTGGGGGCGTCGCGGAACTCGTCCTCGAAGAAATCATTCACCACCCGCGCGTCGCTGAGGTACTCGGCTTTCAGCCAGAGGGAGTCGCGCGGGGTGAGGGTCTGACGGTGGCCGAACTTGAGGCGGTAGCGCTCCTCCTCGAGATCGATGCCCTGCTCGCGCAGCTGGGCCTCCTGCTCGTCGTTCTTGTAGGGGGCGTCGTCCAGGGCGCCGTAGACCTCCAGGGCTCCCCGCCAGGCATTCTGATCGGCGTCGTACCAGATCCAGTCCTGCCCGGCCGCAATCCCGCGTTCGGTGCGGTAATCGAGGTGGGTCCTGGTTTCGTATCCCTCAGACGGATAGCGGTTGTAGGTGGTCAGCAGGGCGGCGCCGTCACGGGAGCTGTAACCGGGCATCACGTCCAGGTTGGTGGGCTGGCGTTTCTGGTCGACCACCAGACGCGGCACCCAGAAGAAGGGGATGCCATGCAGACGGAAGAGGGCGTTGCGCATGACGTATACCTCCTGTTCATAGGCATCCACTTTGCCGGCCGTGATGGCGAACTCGGGGTTTTCGGTGTCGGGGCAGGTGGTGATCACCACATCGCTGAGCCGGGTCTGCACCGGGCCGAGCTGCTGCACCCGGGCGGCATTGACCGTGAAGGGGCCGGATTTTACCTCCAGATCGGGGAAATCCCCCTCCTGGGTGAGGAAATTATAGCGCAGCTCATCGCCGCGGAAGACCCGGTCCTCGGTGGTGAGCACCACATTCCCGCGGGCAAAGGCCTCTTCGGTCTTGGTGTTGTACGTGATCACATCCGCCTTCAGGCTCTGGGGGCCTTTGCGCAGCACCACGTTGCCGGTGGCGGTGACGGTGTTGTCCTCCTGCTCAAACTGCAGATTGTCAGCCTGGACATCCAGTCCGGCCGTCTGCTGGGCCGCAAGGGCCCCTCCGGCGGTGAGAAGACAAAGAAAAAGGAGAAGTCGGGTGCGAATCACTTTCATAAACGGATGGGGAGTTACAGGGGCGCATCCAACCCTCATACGTCCGGTTTGGCAAGCATGTAGTTCGGTGCTTGCCTGCCGGAGGCATGGGTCCCCGCCGTAAAGACGCTTTACCGTTGCCAATCCGGCTGACACCGGTAGTGAGTGAGTCTCACTGATGAACGGAGATCTACTGATATGAAAATTGTTGTGGTTGGAAAAGGCGGACGTGAACATGCCCTGGCGCGGGCGCTGACGGAATCGCCCTCTCATCCTGAAGTGTTTGTCTGTCCGGGCAGCGAGGGCATGCTGGATGTGGCCTTCCCGGTGCCGGACATCCCGGATGTTCCCTCCCTGATCAGTTACATGACCACCCACGAGGTCGATCTGTGCGTGGCGGGCGAGGAGGCCTGGCTGGCCAAAGGTCTGGCCGATGCCTGTGCGGAGGCGGGAATTCCCTGTTTCGGCCCTTCGCAGGAGGCCACCCAGCTGGAGAGCAGTAAAATCTACGCCAAGGAATTCATGGTGCGTCACAGGATTCCCACCGGTGGCTTTGAGGTGGTGGACTCCTTCAAGGCGGGCAAAGAGGCGGTGACCTCCTATCCGGCGGTACTGAAGTACAATGGACTTGCGGCCGGCAAGGGCGTGGCGGTCTGCCCGGATGCGGCGGCGGTGGATGAGTTTCTCACCATGGTCTTTGAGGACAAGCGCTTCGGGGATGATGCGGTGTTTGTGGAGGAGTTTCTGGAGGGCAAGGAGGTTTCGGTCATCTGCGCCGTCTCCGGCGATGACTACGTGTATTTCACCCCGGCCCGCGATTACAAACGTCTGAAAGAGGATGATGCGGGTCCGAACACCGGCGGCATGGGGGCGGTGGCCTCGCGTCAGCTGCTCGACCCCGACACCTTTTCGGTCATTGAGGAGACCATCCTCAAGCCCACGGTGGCCGGTCTGAAAAAGGATGAGCTGGATTACTGCGGCTTCCTGTATTTCGGAATTATTCTCACCGCGGACGGACCCAAGGTGCTGGAATTCAACTGCCGTTTCGGCGATCCGGAGGCCCAGGCGGTGCTGCCGCTGGTGGAGGGCGATTTCGCGGAGTTCCTGTTTCAGGCGGCCGACCGCAAACTCAATCCGGGCCTGCTGCATTTCAATGAGGGCTGGAGTGTTACTCTGGTCATGGCCACCGGCGACTATCCGGCCAAAAGCGGATCCGGGGATGTCATTCTGGGACTGGATCAGATCCGGAGCGGACGGGTGTATCACGCCGGGACCCGGCAGAATCCGGACGCCGCCTTTGAAACCAACGGCGGACGGGTGCTGGCCCTTTCCCACACCGGAGCCACCCGGGAGGAGGCCCGCAACGCGGCCTATGAGGAATTACGCAAACTCAGCTTCAACGGCTGCCAGATCCGCCGCGATATCGCGACCCTCCATTTCGAATAGGGGAATGTCACAGGGAGATGGGGAGAACGCGGAGCAGGTCGACCGGATGGGGAGGGTAGGGGGTCTCTCGCAGAGGCGCGGAGGGCGCGGTGAGGATTTTTTTTGTGGGGTGTGGGGTGTGGGGTGTGGGTTGTAGGTTGTGGG
>CAZVCO010000228.1:0-5143 GCA_964625795.1 uncultured Verrucomicrobiota bacterium
CCCGCTGGAATTCCTCAAAGCCGTCCTGCCCGATCCCGCCAGTCTCGGCCCGCTCACCAAGGGGAAAACCGTGATCGGAAACATCATCGAGGGCCTTCACCACGGCAACCCCCGTAAAGTCTACATCCACAATATCTGCGACCACGAGGCCTGCTACGCCGAAACGAAAGCCCAGGCCATTTCCTACACCACCGGGGTGCCGGCCATGATCGGAGCCAAGCTGGTGTCCACCGGCGTGTGGCAGAAACCGGGCGTCTGGAATATGGAGCAGCTCGATCCGGATCCGTTTATGGACGACCTGAACGCCTGCGGACTTCCCTGGCAGGTCGAGGACCTCGACCCCGATTCCCCTCCGGTCTGGTAAGGCATGATGGCGGACCCCTGGACCACCGCCCGCGCGGCCGATCTGTACGGACTTCCCCAATGGGGGGATCCCTTTTTCCGGGTCTCCGATTCAGGAGAAACCGAGGTCAATCTCGGCCCGGTCGACGACCCCTCCTGGCACAGCCTCCCCACCCTCATGACCGAACTGCGGGAAAGAGGGATTCTTGCCCCGGTCATGTTCCGGTTCGGAAATATTCTCCAGCATCACATTCAGCAGCTCAACGAATCGTTCCGTAACGCTATCCGGGATGCGGGGTATCCGGGAACCTACCGGGGCGTGTTTCCGATCAAGGTCAATCAGCAGCATCAGGTGATCGAACAGGTCTGCGAATTCGGTGCCCCCTGGCATCACGGACTGGAGGCCGGCAGCAAACCCGAACTCATCGCCGCCCTCGGCACCCTCCGCGACCCGGAGGCTCTGGTGGTCTGCAACGGCTACAAAGACAGGGAATTTGTGGACCTGGCGCTCTACGGATCGCAAATGGGGCTGCAGGTCATCCTGGTGGTCGAAACCCCGGCAGAGGTTCCCCTCATCCTGGACCGGGCCGCCACCCTGGGGATCACCCCGCGCCTGGGCGTCCGTATGAAACTCTCCACTCCCGGCAGCGGGAAATGGTATCAGTCCGGTGGCGACCACAGCGTGTTCGGTCTCAGCACCGAGCAGGTGATCGAGGTGGTGGATGTTCTCCGCAGGGAAAACGCCCTGGGCTACCTGGAACTTCTTCATTATCATATCGGTTCGCAGATTCCGGACATCACCGTGATTCGGAAAGCCGTGACCGAAATCACCCGGGTCTACGCCGGACTGGTGAAAGAGGGCGCCCCCATGGGCTGGCTGGATCTGGGCGGCGGCCTGGCGGTGGATTACGAAGGCAGTCAGACCAACGGACCCAGCAGCCGGAATTATTCGGTCGAGGAATACTGCGCCGACGTGGTGGAGGGTGTGATGGAGGTCTGTGCTTCCGCAGAAGTGGCTCCGCCCCATCTGGTGACCGAATCCGGCCGCGCCACCATCGCCCATTACGGCGCTCTGGTCTTCAGCATCCTGGACGTCAATGAACTGTCCTCCTCCGACTCCCTTCCCGCGATCCCGGAGGAATCCCCGCTGGAGCTTCAGCATCTGGCCGAACTGAAAGACGTTCTTTCTTCGGGCGATCCCAGAGAAATCCTCAACGACGCCGCCTACTACCGCGATGCCGTCCGCTCCCGGTTTACCCTGGGTCTGGCCGGATTGCGCGAACGGGCGCTGGCCGAACGGTATTTCTCTTTTCTGGTGCGGACTCTCGACACCCCAGAGGAGCCCGGGGACCACACCCGTCCCGATATCTATTATGGCAACTTCAGCCTGTTCCAGTCTCTGCCCGACACCTGGGCCATCGACCAGCTTTTCCCCATCATGCCGCTGCACCGTCTGAATGAATGTCCGGACCGCGAGGGCATTTTTGCCGATATCACCTGCGACTGTGACGGGAAAATCGACCGCTTTTTCGGTCCCGACGGCATCACCTCCTCCCTTCCCCTGCACCGGGTAAGCCCGGAGGAGCCCTACTACATCGGGGTCTTTCTGGTGGGAGCGTATCAGGAGACCCTGGGGGACCTGCACAACCTTTTCGGTGACACCAATGTGGTGAGTGTGAGTATTGATGACCAGGGCCGCCGCGTCTACGGTCATGAGGTCGAAGGCGATACCGTGGCGGATGTCCTGAGTTACGTGGAGTTCGATCCCAAGGATCTCACCGCCCAGTTCCGCGCGCT
This sequence comes from uncultured Verrucomicrobiota bacterium, assembly GCA_964625795.1. GTDB lineage: Bacteria > Verrucomicrobiota > Kiritimatiellia > SS1-B-03-39 > UBA6053 > UBA6053. Next base: position 2,140 of record CAZVCO010000228.1, read on the forward strand.
GGCCGAACAGGCGGTACGCGAGAAACGCATCACCGCGGAGCAGCGCCGAATCGTCATGGCCGCCTACACCGAAGGCATGCGCGGCTACACCTATTTCGAGGCGGAATGAGCCCGGAAGACCTGCCATTTGACCCGGCGGACCTTCCGTCGCCCTGTTTCGTGGTCGACGCGGAGGGTCTGCGACGGAACGCACGCCTTCTCGATCAGATCCGCCAGGCCTCCGGCGCCCGGGTGCTCCTGGCTCTGAAGGCCTTTGCCATGCCCTCCGCATTTCCGGTGCTCCGCCCTTTTCTGGACGGCACCACGGCCAGCTCCACCGCCGAAGCCCTGCTGGCGGGCCTGCATTTCGGCGGCGAGGTGCACGCGTACGCCGTGGCCTATACCGATGCCGATTTCGACCGGATCTGCACCATCGCCTCGCACGTCACCCTCAACAGTCTGTCCCAGTGGCAGCACCTCCGGCCGCTGGCGGAACGCTTTCCGGAAGTCAGCTTCGGGCTGCGCATCAACCCGCAGTACAGCGAAGTGGAGGTGGATCTCTACAATCCCTGCCTGCCCGGTTCCCGTTTCGGTATGACCGCGGAGGATCTGCAGGGAGCCGATCTGGAAGGGATCCGCGGCCTTCACCTGCACACCCTGTGCGAACAGGGCTTCGGACCGCTTGAACGCACCGTGGCCAGGGTCGAAGAGCATTTCGGTCATCTGCTTCCCGATATGGAGTGGCTCAACCTGGGCGGCGGACATCATATCACCAAACCCGGGTATGACCGGGAGGGACTGATTTCCCTGATCCGCCGACTCCGGGAACAATACGGGCTGGAGGTCATCCTCGAACCCGGCGAGGCGGTAGCCCAGGAGGCCGGATGGCTGGTGTCCACCGTGCTGGACACCTTCACCAGTCAGGGAATTCACCACGCGATCCTCGATGTTTCCGCCACCGCCCATATGCCGGATGTGCTCGAAATGCCATACCGCCCCCACATCATCGGGGCCTCCGACCCGGGAGAACAGGCGGTCGATCACATGCTGGGCGGAGTCACCTGTCTGGCCGGGGACCGCATCGGCACCTACAGCTTTCCCGCACCCCTGCAGCGGGGCGACCGGCTGGTGTTCACCGACATGGCCATGTACACCATGGTCAAAACCAGTCACTTCAACGGCGTCGCCCATCCCGCCATCGGCCTGTGGGACGACGGAGCCCTTCATCTGCAAAAAACCTTTGGCTATGCCGACGTCCGCAACCGACTGGGGTAACGATCCGACTATTCAGATCATCGGTCACGGCCTGGCCGGCGGCATTCTGGCCGAAACGCTGTCGGAGGCCGGACTGCGCGTCCGGGTCACCGACGACGGCGGCCCCGCCAGCAGCCGAGTGGCGGCCGGGCTCTACACCCCGCTCACCGGACGCCGGATGATTGCCAGCTGGCAGCTGGAAGAGGCCCTGCCCCGGGTGCACCGCTTTTATCCCGCGCTGGAAACCACCCTCGGCCGCCGCTTTCATCACCGCATCGATACCCTCCGTATTTTTAAAGATGAGGCCCAGCGCGAGGAGGCGGAAACCCGCGCGCCGCCGGAATTTCTCACCCGGTGCGACGTCTCCGGCACGCCCTTCCACGCCCCCTACGGCGGCGCCCGGATCACCGGGGGCGGATGGGTCGATCTCCCCGTCATGCTGGACGGTCTGACCGAACGGCGCAGATCCCGGAACGAATGGGGCAACTGGCCTCAGCCCGATCTCACCCTGTGGTGTCAGGGGGCAGTGGCGGCGGCGGATTCACTTTGGCAGGAATGCGGCTGGCGCAATGCCCACGGCGATGTGCTGACGGTGGAGGTGGACGGCCTTCCGGAGGACCACATCTACAGTTTCGGCCGTTTTCTCGTTCCGCTCGGCCAGAGCCGGTTCCGCTGCGGTGCCACCTACGCCTGGAATCATCCCGGACCCTTCCCACGACCGGAAGGCCGCGATGAACTGGTTTCCGAACTTCGGAACGTGCTGAAACTTCCCTTCCGGGTCTCGGAACACCATGCGGGCATCCGTCCGGTGGCCCTGGCCCGGGTTCCCATCGCCGGTGCGCACCCTGAGCAGAAACACGACTGGATTTTCAATGGGTTTGGAAGCAAAGGCGTTCTTTATGCTCCCTGGATGGCGGAACGGGTGCGGGATTTGTTGCTGGAGGGACATGAACTTCCCAAGGAAACGGTCGCGTCCCGGCGCATTCAGCGTCAGCGCGACCGGGCAAAAACCCTGGCTGGTCAGCAGAGGGCTGAGAAAAAAAAGCCGTCTGAATAAAATAAATGCCGCCGGGCTCCGTTAAGGGGGATGTACCTTAACCCCTAATGGAGAACCCATGAGTACAGTATACAGAATCAGATTAGTACGTATCATCGCCCTTGCCACCCTTCTGGTCGGAACCGCGCAGGCTCAAAACCGCCCGGATCGACCAGAGCGCCCGGACCGCCCAAACCGCCCGGAACGGCCGGAACGGCCGGAACGGCCCGACCGACCCAAAGGTGAACGCAGAGAGAAGATGATGAAACGCTTCGACGCCGATGGCGACGGACAGCTCAGCGACACTGAACGGGCTGCAGCCAAAGAAGCCAAAGGCAAACGCAGAGCCGCCATGCTGGAAAAATACGATGCCGATGGCGATGGCAAACTCAGCGATGCGGAGAAAGAAGCCGCCCGCAAAGGCCGTATGGCCGGAAAAGGCAATAAAGGTGAGCACAGAGACCGGGTCATGAAACGGTTCGATGCCGACGGCGACGGTCAGCTCAGCGAAGCAGAAAAAGCCACCGCCAAAGAAGCGATGGGAAAAAGAAAAACACAGGTATTGGAGAAATTCGATGCCGACGGTGACGGAGAGCTCAGTGAAACCGAACGGGCCGCGGCCAAACAGGCCCGTGACCAACACCGGGAAAAAGTCCTGAAGGCCTTCGACGCCGATGGCGACGGCAAACTGGACCCTTCCGAACGGGAAGCCCGCCGCAAGGCCCGTGAAGAACG
>CAZVCO010000229.1:0-5018 GCA_964625795.1 uncultured Verrucomicrobiota bacterium
CGGTCCCCGCCGGGACCGCGAGGGATGCGTTGGTCAGTCATCTGGACTTTGTGCCCACGGTGATGGATCAGTTGGGTCTGGAGGTGCCAGATGACGGACACGGGGTCAGTCTCAAGCCGGTGATCCGCGACCTGAAAACCGAGGTCCGTGAGGATGTATTTGCGGAAGTCAATGTGCATGCATCCATCGAGCCCAAACGGTCGGTACGGACCCACCGTTTCAATTTTATCCGGCTCTATGAATCCGATCTGCGGCCTGTATTGCCGAACATCGACAATTCCCCCTCCAAAACCTGCTGGATGGAACAGGGATACGCGGATCGTCTCCGTGAACCGGTCCAGCTGTACGATCTCATGCTGGACCCGCAGGAGCGTCATAACGTGGCGGACGATCCCCGCTATGCGGATGCGAGGCAGGAAATGGAACAGCGACTGGAACATTGGATGCGGAAAACCAACGATCCATTGTTGGAGGGCCCTCTGGTGATTCCGGCCGGAGCCATCGTGAATGATAAAACCCTTCAGACCTCCCCCGATGAGGATACCGTCACCCTGAAGAATCCCCTGGTGGTGGAGTGAAGGAATGAACGCACCGTTTCAAAACGGGCTGAAAGGTGGAAAAGGGGTCACGAACATATGTTCCGCCTGCATCTGTCATCCTCCTGGATGAGAGGAGACGGGACATCACACCACAAAAAACCCCGGAGCACGCTCCGGGGTTTTCGGAATCGGAAAACCGATTCGGTTACGCGTCGATGCCTTTGCTTTTCAGGTAGTCGATCACGCCACCAACGGTGGTGAGTTTTTCAGCGTCTTCGTCGGGGATTTCAGCTCCGAATTCCTCTTCGAACGCCATGACCAGCTCAACGGTGTCGAGAGAGTCAGCACCTAAGTCTTCGATAAACGAAGCTTCGGGTTTCACCTGATCTGCACTCACGCCAAGTTGTTCTACGATGATGTCTTTTACTTTATCTTCTACAGCCATTGGTTTCTCCTGTGTTGGAACGGTTATGTTCGGCTATTTCGTCAAAATGGGGTTAGGCGGTGACCATGCCCCCGCATACAGAAAGGGTTTGTCCCGTCACATAACGGGAAAGATCGCTGGCCAGGAACAGGGCCACATTGGCCACATCCTCGGGGGTGCCGAAGTCACGCATCGGAATCACCGACAGCATGGCGTCCCGGGTTTCATCGGTCAGCGCATCGGTCATCTTGGTTTTAATGAATCCCGGGGCGATGGCGTTGGCCCGGATCCCGCGCGCAGCCAGCTCTTTGGCGGTGGTTTTGGTCAGATTGCTGACCCCCGCCTTGGAGGCTCCGTAATTGGCCTGTCCGGGATTGCCCATCAGACCGATTACCGAGGCAATATTCACAAACGTGCCGGTGCGCTTTTTCATCATGTATTTGGCCGCGGCCTTGGTCATGAGGAAGGTGCCCTTGAGATTGATGTTCATCACCATGTCCCAGTCCTCCTCGCTCATACGGATCAGCAGACCGTCGCGGGTAATGCCGGCATTGTTGACCACCACATCCAGCTGACCGAAGTCTTCGACCATCTTGGCCACTCCGGCGTTGACCTGCTCTCCGTTACTGACGTCCACCGCATACACCTCGGCGCGGCGCCCCAGGGCCTGCACCTTGGCCTGGGTCTCCTCCAGCCATTCGGTTTTCACATCCGACAGGGCCAGATCGGCTCCCTCCGACGCAAGTTTGAGAGCGATCTCCTGTCCGATGCCACGGGCGGAGCCGGTGACGACTGCAACTTTGCCTTCCAATAATGCCATAAAAACTGTTCCGGGTTATGAGTGGAATTCTTCGAGAAAGGCCACCACGGCCTCTATTCCCGCAAGGTCGGCGACATTAGCGGTGGGCAACGTCTTGTCAATGCGTTTCACCAACCCGGAAAGGACCTTTCCGGGACCGAATTCCACCGCATGATCCACTCCCTCGCGGACCATAGACTCGACATTTTCCACCCAGCGCACCGGGGAGGTAATCTGTTCGGGCATGGCCAGCTTAATGGCTTTCACGTCCTCGTGTTCCACCCCGCTCACATTGGCATAGACCGGGAAGGCCGGTTCGTGAAACTCGATTGCCTGCAGAAAATCGTTAAACTCTTTTTTGGCCGGCTCCATAAAACTGGAGTGAAACGCCCCTGCCACCGGCAGCGGCACTGCCATGCGGGCCCCCTTGGCTTTGGCAATCTCCGGCACCTTCTCACAGGCCGCTTTGGACCCGCTCACCACCGTTTGTCCGGGAGAATTGTAGTTGGCCACTTCCACACCGGCCTCCTCGCAGACCTCACGGACAGCGGCGTCGTCCATCCCGATCAGACTCACCATACCGCTCTCCGCCTTGGTGCAGGCGGCCTGCATGGCCTCGCCCCGCACCCGGAGTATCCGGATAGCGTCCTCGAAACTCACCACGCCGGCCGCATACAGCGCGGCCCACTCGCCCGAGCTCAGCCCGGCGGCCGCGGCCGGGGAACATCCGGTTTTTTCTTTCACCAGTTCATACGCCACCACGCTGTGGACAAAAATAGCGGGCTGCGCACGGTCGGAACGGGTGAGTTCCTCCTGCGGACCTTCAAAACACACCTTCGCGAGGTCAAACCCCAGGGTTTCCGACGCGCGGTCAAACCACACAGCGGATTCCGGAAAGGCCTCCACCAGGTCTTTGCCCATGCCGACAGTCTGGGATCCCTGTCCCGGAAAAAGTACAGCCAACTTGCTCATAAGATTACCTCCATTCCAATAACATGCCTGCCCAGGTGAACCCGGCGCCAAAGGCCAATAACATCACTTTGTCCCCCGACTTCAGACGCCCTTCGCGCGAGGCCTCGTCCAGGGCAATGCCCACCGAGGCGGCCGAGGTGTTTCCATATCGGTCCAAATTCATGTACACCCGGTCCTTGTCCACCCCCACCCGGGTTCGGATCGCCTCCAGAATTCGTTCGTTCGCCTGATGTGGAATCACCAGAGCCAGATCGTCCGACGTCCATCCGGCCTCGCGGATGAGTTTTTTCGCGGTCGCGGTCATATTCATCACCGCGTGTTTGAAGACCTCTTTCCCCTCCATCTTGATGGTATTTGAGCGGGCGGCCAGCACTTCGGGGGTGACCGGCTGACGGCTCCCGCCTGCGGGAATCTCCAGCAGATGACTGAGGGAGCCGTTTGATCCGAGAATGCAGGGCCCCAGCCCCCCTTCCCGATCATCCTCCCGCACCAGCACTGCGGCCCCGGCTCCGTCGCCGAAAAGAATGCAGGTGTTGCGGTCGTCCCAATTAAGCAGGGTGGACATTTTTTCCGCCCCGATCACCAGGGCAGTTTTGTAGCGTTTGCCGATCAGCATGCTGCGCGCCGTCTCGATTCCAAACAAAAACCCCGAACAGGCGGCGCTGATGTCCATGGCAAAGGCATTTTTGGCCCCCAGCTTGTTCTGCACCTGGGTCGCGGTACTGGGAAAGAGCATATCGGGGGAACAGGTCGCCACCAGAATGATCTCAATGTCCTCCGCCGTGAGCCCGGCGTCCTCCAGCGCCATGGTGGCCGCCTCCAGCGCCAGGTCGGACGTGGCCTGATCCTCACGGGCGATCCGGCGTTCGCGAATCCCGGTGCGGGTGACGATCCATTCGTCATTGGTGTCCACCATTTGCTCGAGATCGCGGTTGGTGAGTATTTTTTCGGGTGCGTAGGACCCGGTTCCGACAAGGTGTACCGACATAAAACTCCGTTAGATAACGTCCTCTTTAGTACTGAGTCGCGCCAAGTCGTCAATCATATGATGGTTCAGATCATGCAGGTAGGTGTCGCGTATCACCCGGATGGCATTTTTCACTGCCCGCCGGGAGGACGAACCGTGCCCGATGTAGACAATTCCGTTCACGCCCAGCAGGGGGGCCCCGCCCTGGCTTTCCGAATCGGATTTGCGGGCGATGGAGGCAAATGCGGGCTTCAACAGCAATGCGCCGATTTTGCGCGGCAGGGTGGCGGTGAATTCATCCTTCATCCAGGATTTCATGGCCCGGGCCACCGCCTCTCCGGTTTTCAGCACCACGTTTCCGGTGAATCCGTCACAGACCACCACGTCCACTTTTCCCTCAAACACATCGTGGCTCTCCACGTTCCCCATGAAGTTGAGGTGAGACGCCTCCAGCATTTTATAGGTCTGTTTGGTCAGCTCATTCCCTTTGGCCGCCTCGCCCCCGATGCTCAAAAGTCCGACTTTCGGCTGGGTAACCCCCAGAATCTGTCTGGCAAACACATCGCCCATCACCGCAAACTGCGCCAGCATTTTATCGGTGCATTCAGGATTCGCCCCGGCATCCAGCAGAACGACCGGATGCCGCTGGGTGGGCAGCACGGTGGCAATGGTGGGGCGGATACAGCCCTCCAGGGTCCGCAGCTTGAGGGCGGCTCCCGCCACCATGGCTCCGGTGCTTCCGGCCGAAAACACCGCATCGGCCTCTCCGGACTTCACCAGTTCAATCGCCCTGGGAATCGAGGCATCCTTTTTACGGCGCAGGGCCATGGCGGGGGGCTCCCCCATTTCAATGATCTCGGAGGCATGCACCACCCGGATCCGTTCGATGGAACCACCGACCGCGGCGAGTTGCTCCTCGATCACCTCCTGCTGGCCGACCAGCAGGATTTCGTCCACCCGGGGATAGGCACGAATGGCGTCCACACAGCCAGGGATGATCTCATCCGGCGCGTGGTCTCCGCCCATGGCATCAACCGCTATACGCATGCAGAGATAGGAGTCAGAAACTCAGGAGGTCCACCATCAGGCGGCTCAGTCGTCGATGGAAAGGGTCAGAACCTGACGGCCGGCATACTGGCCGCAGCTTCTGCATACCCGGTGCGGCTGCGAGGGTTCGCCACATTCGGAACACACGTTCACAGTGGGAAGCGGACGGCTGTGGGAAGCGCGGCGGAGGCGCTTTTTCATTTTAGAGGTACGTCGTTTTGGTGCGGCCATGAGTTTCTCTCAAAAGGTTGGGGTTACAAGTTCAGATTA
>CAZVCO010000230.1:0-4917 GCA_964625795.1 uncultured Verrucomicrobiota bacterium
TTGTCCGGTTTCCGGGACTCACCGATCCGGGAACGGTCTGTGACGATCTTGTAGCCTGGGTGGATATCGCCCCCACCCTTCTCCATCTGGCCGGAGCTCCGATCCCGGACACCTATCAGGGTCAGGTGTTCCTGGGCGACGACGCCGGGCCGGAACGCGACTGCGTGTTCGGAGGACGTGACCGTATGGATGAGGTCTTTGACCGGGTCCGCGTCGCCCGCGATAAAAAATGGCACTACATCCGTAACGATTTTTCCGAACTGCCCTGGGCCCAATGCCAGAATTACATGGAGCAGCAGCCCATCATGCCCCTGATGCGGGAAAAGTGGAAAGCCGGAGAACTGGAGGGCGATGAGGCCGCGTTTTTTGCCGACCGGAAGCCACCGGAAGAACTGTTCGATATGGAGAACGATCCCTGGTGCATGCGCAATCTGGCAGAGGATCCGGACTGCGCGAACATTCTGAACACCATGCGGAAACGTCTCGAGGCTCATCTCACCGAAGTCGGTGACCTCGGCCTGGAAACTGAGGAATCGCTGATCGAACGAGGAATTCTGACCGACAAGCTAAGTCACTACCGCACCGAGCGTCCCCCGGTGCTGCAGCCGGACGATCATCCCGGTCCGCAGCCCTACCCGGTTACTCTGCGTGACGCGGAGGCCTTCCGGGAGAAAGGATCCCTCTAAGGTCCGCTTTCCGTACGACTCATCTCAGCGCAGACGGACTGAAAACACCGGATCCTCTTCAATATCCCGGAAAACCGTGTGCTCCAGGAAGAATCCCTCCACGATTTTGGCGTCGCCATATAATCCGACCCCGAACAGGGCAGAACCCTCCACCTCAAAAACGATATCCTGTTGTGCCGGGGTGATGATTTCAAACTCCTGCCCTTTCATCTTCTTCGGGCCCAGGTGGAATTCATATTCTTCACGTTCTCCTTTCCTGTCCGTCACCTTGATGGCGAACTCAGAGAGAAACGCCTGCAGGTCCGCAAAGGGTTTTCCCTCACGGGACAGAATTCCTTTATAGAGCCTGGATGCCTTATCGTACTCCAGCAGGGCGGGAAAGGAGGAAGACATTCGGAACCGCACGTCCTCCAGAGTGTCCGGAATTTCCGTCAGTTCGTAGGCATACTCCACCCCATCGGAAAGGGCATCCAGATGGACCTTCACCTCCACCCCGTTGGCGTACGTCAACACCACGGTGGCATCGCCTCCGGTCGAGGGGCCGTCTAATGACATCGACGTCAGGGAAACCGAATCCCACTTTAATCCGTCCGCTTTCTCCACCATCCGGTATTCACTAAGACGCATCCGGATCGCAATCTCTCCGAAATATGGCAGCAGCTTCCCCCCTTCCATGAATCGGATCTTCAGATACTCCTCATCATCCGAGTTCCCCATCTGATAGGAATACGAAGCGGCGGAGTGGGACACCACCGGCCTGTTCTTTTCCGCCTGGGCCGCAGCCTCCCGCGCCGCAGCCTGGGACGCCGCATCCAGCACCGCCATTGGCACAGACACAAGTTTCCCATCTTCTCCCCGCAACTCAACGCTGCCCCGCTGCATGGAAACAAATTCCCCCATGAAGGAATGACCATTCACACTTTTCCATTCTGTCAGTTGCCCCCTTACAAACGCTGAAGACAAAGACAGAACCATCCAACAGAAGAACGTTATTCTTTTCATGTAAAAAATGTAAGCAAAGAAATCTTCTCAAGACAAGAACATACACTTCTGTTTCATTTTTCTTCCTTTCTCAGACATGATCCGGTTTTATTTACACATTCATGACTGCACGTCCCCACATCCTTCTTATTACCACCGATCAGCAGCGTTTCGATGCCCTTGGCATTAACGGAAATTCCAACCTGCGGACTCCGAATCTGGATGCATTGGCCGCCAAAGGCACCAATTTCAACCGCTGTTACGTGACCTGCCCGGTCTGCATCCCTGCCCGGCGGACGTTGCTCAGCGGGCAGCATCCCGTGACCCATGGCTTGCGGGGATATAAAGACGGACTGAACTGGGACCCGCCGTTCACCTTGCCGGGTCTGCTCAGCCAGGCCGGATATCAGACCCAGCTGGTGGGAAAACTCCACATGCATCCGATGGGGAAACGCTACGGCTATGATCACATGGTTCTCAGTGAAACCTCAAACTGGCGCCCCACCTCCGACGTACAGGGGCGGAATGATTATGTCCGCTGGCTGCGGCGGAACGGCATTGACGACCATCCTCATTTTCATGGCATCAACGGAAACGGACGGCTGACCACACCCTGGCCGCTGGAGGACCGCTACCATCAGAACAATTGGCTGGCACGGGAGGCCGCCCAGTTTCTTACCGAGGATCGCGACCCCACCTCCCCGTTTTTTCTTCACCTAAGCTTTTACCACCCACATCCGCCTCTGGTGCCCCTGAAATCCTATCTGGACCGCTATCCTGCGGATACCATGCCCGGCCCCACAATCGGAGCCTGGTCCCAGGGGCTCGAGGCGCATGAGCGGCCCGGCATTCCTCCTGACAGCGCGGTGGGACCGTTTGACCGCGACACGCTCTGTGCGGCACAGGCGGCCTATTACGCCCTGATTCAGCATATCGATGACTGTGTGGCCCATGTACTGGAACGTTGGAATGAATACGGAAATCCCCGTCGGTCTGAGCCTTTGTATATCCTGTTCAGTTCGGATCACGGTGAGATGCTTGGGGATCATCACCTCTTCCGGAAAAGTCTGGCCTACGAGGCCTCAAGCCACGTGCCCTTCTTTATCTCCGGACAGAACGTGGATCTGATCCCTGGCCGTTCCGACCGGCTGTGCAGCTGGGAGGATGTGCTTCCCACAGTGGCGGAGATGGCGGGGATTGACCTGCCGGGTCCTACCGACGGTGAATCTTTACTGGATTCCACCCACGGGAAGGAAAACCCAGGCCGTGAGGTCCTGTTCGGCATGTGTCACGGACAGCACACCAATTATTATCTGGTGAAAGGTCCCCACAAATACATCTGGTTTCCCAGCACCGGTGAGGAACAGGTGTTCAACGTGCTGGAGGATCCGGGTGAGCTGCAGGACCTTTCTGCTGACACCGCACTGCTGGAACCGCTGCGGACGGCCATGTCCCGGCAAATGGAATGGGCCAAAGAACCTGTATATGATCCGGCGGAGCTGACTCCCTGCCAAAACCGACTGCCCCGGGTGCTGGTTCCCGTCTGATCGGAGCCCGGATGCGGGATCCTCTTCAAACCGCATGAATCCTCCAGCTTTCCCCGGTATCCCCGCAGGCTCCCGCGTTCTCCCTATCCCCTTCAGCATCAGCTCCTCGTTACAACTGCGGGCAGAGTGAGACAGTAGAATCATTTTGGGTTGTGGAGTGGATATGGCTGTGGTGATGTTGTCGATATATCCATATATTTAAACGAATTGCAGTATATACACTTTCATCTCTTCAAGGGTATTCTCCAAGAGTATGAAAAAATCTGTTAAGAAACCTCTTTGTCTCCTGTACTCCTTTATTGTTCTGAGTTGGCCGGTACTGCAATTGAATGCTGCATCGGATATGCCCCCAAAGGTGAAGGAAGTTGTTTTCGATGCCTCGATTGGAGACCGTGGGATCATGGAAATCCACTTTCCTGAACACCATGACCCTTCCAAACCCGTGCCTGGCATCATCCTGTTTCATGGAGGCTCCTGGAAAGCAGGATCTTTGAGTGCCTTTAGGTATGCAGCACGGTATTTCGCCAGCCGGGGGATGGTCGCCGCAACCTCCAACTATGAACTGCATAAAAAAGAAGATGCGGATGCAGGTCTCAGCCGCTATGAGGTTACTAATTCCAGTGTCCGGCGAGCCTTCCGCTGGTTCAAGGCCCATGCGGAAGAATTGGGAATAGATCCTGAACGAATCGTCGGCGCAGGAGGCTCAGCGGGAGCGCAGTCGATTCTGGGGGCAACACTCGATACGCAGATCCCGGATCTTCCGGGGGATGACAAGAGTATCGATTTATCCGTTGCAGCTTATGTCCTTTTTAACCCTGCAACAGGCTTACAACTTATGGAGGGTTTTGGGGAAGACGTCGACATAACAGCGTTCCCACCCACCCTGGCTATGTTTGGTACCATGGATTGGGCCTTTGGTAAAAATTATGAGAAATTGCATGACGCACTAACCAACAAAGGGGCACCACGAGTTGAGCTTTGGTGGGCGCCCTTTGAAGGCCATGCCTTTTTCAATAGCAAGGAATGGTATGATGCCTGTCTGTACGAAGCGGATCGGTTTCTGGAAAGCCTCGGCCTGCTGGAAGGAGCGCCGAAGATATCCCTGGCGGAGTCCGGAGAGCGTCTGACCCCGAACAAGGAAATTGAGCTTCCCGAAGAAATCCGCAGCCGGAACGTGTATGTTCTTCGCCAAGTTCACACGAAAGGGTGCCGAAAACTGGAAGGGAAACTCGACCAGGCCGAAATCATCACCGCCGGTCAGGCTCTGGATAAGGGCCTTTATATTTGTACACTCTGTTCTCCCATGTACCCGAGGCAGTGCGGGCTGCACCACATTGCTGCCAAACCTTTCTGCAGGCCGTGCAAGAGACGTGCAGCGGAAAAGGCGAGAGAAGAACGGCAAAACAGGCAGCAGAAATAAACAGGCGGAACGTACACCTGATCCCCGTGAAACCGGGTATCCAGTGCCCCCCAGCGGGAAAAAGTGGGAAAAAGTGTCAGCCTGTGATCTGAGAAAAAGTGTCAGCCTGAGAAAAAGTGTCAGCCTGTGATCTGTAGCACTGACCACTTGGCACCAAGAAATGGGATCCCGGCCGCCTGGAGATGTTCGGCGGGAATAAGGCGTAAACCATCAGGCTTGGATGCCAATAGCTTTGGGGCCTTTCAAATAGAACATCGCCCAATTCTATGACGGCCACAAAAAG
>CAZVCO010000231.1:0-2712 GCA_964625795.1 uncultured Verrucomicrobiota bacterium
CTACCTTCACTTTTTTGCCAATCACGGCCTGCTCACCCTGAAGGACCGGCCGCAGTGGCGGGTGGTTTCGGGCGGAAGTCAGACCTACGTGCGCAAAGCGCTTTCTCTCCTGAAGGCCGATGTAAAACCCGGAGAAACCCCGGATCAAATCTTCCGCCTGCCCGAGCCGTCGCTCGGAGACGGCCAGGGAAGTTCGGAAGGAGTGGAGTTGCAGTTTTCCGATGGTCGGAAAGAGACCTTCGACCATGTGGTGATCGGTGCACATGCGGATCAGGCCCTGCAGCTTCTGGGCGATCCGGATGAAGAGGAGCAGAAGCTGCTGGGAGCCTGGAGTTATCAGCCTAATGAAGTGGTGCTGCACACCTGGGAGGACGTGATGCCCCGCCACCGCGCCTGCTGGTCGTCCTGGAACTTTGCCCGGGAGAAAGAATTTGAGGCCGCCGCTCCAGTGAGCGTCACCTACTGGATGAACCGTCTGCAGAATCTGAAAACCGAACGGAACTATATGGTGACTCTGAACCGGCGGGGGGAAATTCCGCCCGAACAGGTGATCGACCGCACCGTGCTGCATCATCCGCAGTATGACCGGGCCGCCATGGAAACGCAGCAGCCGCTACAGCAGCGCAATGGCACCCGGAACACCTGGCTGGTGGGCAGTTACTTCGGATACGGTTTTCACGAGGACGCGGTGAAATCGGCAATGGATGCGACCGCAAAGCTTTTGGGGGAATTGAAATGAGTAGTTCACGTATCTTCTCCGGTTTCGTCGAGCACGCCCGGGTGACTCCGGTAGAACACCGCTTCCGGACTCCCGTCACTTTCTATGCCTTCCGGCTGGACGAGTTGGACACCTTGGACAGCTCGGTCAAAGGATTTGGTTTCAACCGGCGGGCTCCACTCAGTCTTCACGAATCAGATTATCTCACCTCCGGAGACGGATCATTCGCGGAAAAACTCCAGCCCTGGATCGAAAAATGCGGACTGGAAACCGCTCCGGACACCATCACCCTGATCACCAGCGCCCGCTGGTTTGGATATGTGTTCAATCCGGTAAGCTTTTATCTGCTCGAGACCGGCGGAGAGGTGAAAGGCCTGATCGCCGAGGTCAACAACACCTTTGGCGACCGTCATCTCTACGCGGTTCCAATGGAAAAACAGGACGGGATTCTCCAGCACGTTCATCAGAAAGAATTTCACGTCTCCCCCTTCAACAACATGGACGGGGACTATCAGTTCACCCTCCGGCGCGACGAAGAGGACCTCTATATCGGCGTGGACCTCTACCGGGACGGCAGCAAAATCCTCGACGCCTGGATCGAGGGCACCGGACAGCCTCTCACCACCAAAACCCTGAGGCGGATTTCTCTCCGTCACCCCTTTCGCCCCTGGCTCACCATGCCCCGGATCGTCTGGCAGGCCATCCTCTTAAAATGGAAACGCAAACTGCCGGTATTCAAACGGCCAGAGCCTGAGCATCCGCACTCATTACTTTCCAAGCGTACTCCAAAAAAATTATAAAGGGGCCGAACACGAATCGTTAAACATGATTTAGTATGAAAAAGGCAATGTAGATCTCGATTAAAGCAACTATCTACTTATTATCGCGCTTCAGGAGACCAACCAACTATGATTGCTAAAAAACACATAAAAAAAATTATGTTGATCGTATACGGCCTGTTACTGAACTGTGGGTTTGTTTTTGGGGGCGTCCAGGAAGAAGAGTCGATCGCCTCAAAGGTTCCCTCTTTTATGGCAATATCAGGGACTTTTACTGAAGAAGGTGTTACGGCAGATGACCCGGGACTCACTAAGTGGTACTCGAAAATGGAGAAGAAAGGGGCACCCGTAAACGAAATACGAGCGTCCATTCAGAAAGAATTGGAACATGTAAAAGTCGTCATCATTGCAAACTTTGACCCAGAATCAAAAAGGTGGGTTGGCCAACCAGAGATCAGATTGCTTAATCACTCACCTGTTAAGTATGCATACCCCTTACTTGAAGGAGAGAAAAGCGGTACTCTAACTGCATCGATGGCCTTGGAAGTAAGTACGTATAGCTTAGAGCAAATCTGCAGGAATGACTCCGAATGTTCAGCAAAATTTACGTTGGACATAGTAATAAACTTCGAGACAAGAGAAGATTATACAGGAGGAAGAGAAATTTTCTCAGGAGCTGGGGGCAGTTGGGAAATGGAAGATATAGAACTTAAGGTAATTGCACCGAAACGGATCTTTCAAAAACGTACGCATTGATTCTGTGAAAATTTTTGTTGTTAGAAGCGATGGTTCTCACCCAGGCTTGTACGCTGGAACGTAGAGCGGGTGAGCCACGCTGCTTAAGGTGGCGCAGTTCGCCCCTCTGGCCGTGGCTCGCGCCAGGTGCGGGCAGGCGAACTGCGTATCACACCCAACAGGAATCATCTACTTATCACGACCACTCTTGTCCGGGGGAATTACAGATGTCAGGAACCCCCTCCCTATGGGGATACTCTGACTTTTAACTTCCCTTTTCTTCTATTTTTCCTTAAGCACGCCCGTCCGGTCGGGGCGTGGCTCAGCCTGGTAGAGCGCTTGCTTCGGGTGCAAGAAGTCGCTGGTTCGAATCCAGTCGCCCCGACCATTTTTTTGTGCCCATGCACCCCACCCTCCTCCTCATTCCCACCTACAATGAGCGCACCAATGCTCCGGCCCTGGTGGATGCGGTTCTGGGAC
>CAZVCO010000231.1:2722-4887 GCA_964625795.1 uncultured Verrucomicrobiota bacterium
CCTGAGCGTGGCCCCGGAGCTTGATCTTCTGTTTATAGACGATGCCTCCAGTGACGGTACCGGGGACGCGCTGGACCGGATCGCCGAAAAAGAGGGCCGGGTGGACGTCCTGCACCGTCCGGCCAAGCTTGGTCTGGGCAGCGCCTACCGGGACGGATTTGCCTGGAGTCTGAAACGGGGGTACACCTTCACGCTCTGCATGGATGCCGATCTCTCACACGATCCCAAAGACCTGCCCCGCTTTCTGGAGGAACTCTCCAAGCAGGATCTGGTGGGCGGAAGCCGCTATCTGCCGGAGGGCGGCATCGTGAACTGGCCATGGAACCGTCACCTCCTCAGCCGGGGCGCCGCGGTCTATACCCGGCTGATTACCCGCATGCCCCTCACCGATCCCACCGGCGGCTACAACGCCTACCGGAATGAGATGCTGCGCCAGCTGCCCTTATCAGAAATGACGTCCAACGGGTATTCGTTTCAGATCGAAATGAAATATCTGGCCTGGTCCCGCGGATTCCGGGTCAGCGAAATCCCGATTGTGTTTACCGAACGCCGCTCGGGAAAATCAAAGATGAGCCCGGGGATTATCCGGGAGGCGCTCCGGGTCGTCTGGACCCTGCTTCTCAAGCGGTAGTAACAGGGAGGCTCAGAGGAAGCAGAGGGCATGCAAATGAAGTTCTCTCTCGCAGAGACGCGGTGATCGCTGAGCAGGTCGACGGGTGTATGTTTTTGGTTCTCAGACTATCCGAAACAAACCCTATTTTGAAGCATCTTGCATGGCTCTGCTCCCTCTGTGACTCCCTGTAAACCTATCTCCTGGCGAGCCATTTATCAGCTTTTTTCCAGAAGCTGAAAAACCCGGCGGTGGCCAGCGGCCACAGGGCGCGGTCCCATTCACGCAAGAGAGGTAGAGGTCGTCGGCCGGAGGGCTGCCACAGCGCCTCCAGTGCATCCCGGACCGGTCCAACCGGACTCCAGGGCATGGCACAGGCGCCTTCTCCCTGACGGGCCCACCAGTCCGGAATCTCCTCGTACGCCAGACACTCGCAGGGGGCGACCGAGCTCCAGCGCACCCGGGCATCCTCCAGCAAGGCACGGTCAAAGGGCTGAAGGTGGGGAGCGGAGTCGACCACACTGAACGAGGAGGGAAGATCCAGCAGCACCACCCGTTTGAGGTTGTTCGTCCAGGCCGCTGGAAGGTCCATAGCCAGATCATCGCGGTGAAGCAAAAGGGTTGCGGGAAGCTCCGTGGGCTCTGAAGGAAACGCCAGGGGTTCGCGCTCCGGCAATTCAGAGAATTCCGGTCCCTGTACGTCGCAGGAAAGGGTATCGGACTCATCAAACCGGCCATCGGTGAATTTTTCAATATTCCCGGCCGAGGGGATGTAGCGTTTCCCCTGGGTCTGCAGGCCCGCCACCCACCGCCAGCTGAGCGTGTTGGAGGCGGGATCGCGGTCGAGCAGATGACGGTAAAAGAAATCCGCCCCCAGCTGCCAGGGAAGTCCCAGATCATAAATCCAGATTCCGGCAAACCACATGCGGGCGTGATTGTGAAGATATCCGTGCGTCTTCAGCTCTGCCACCCAATGATTGAAGGCGGTGATGGAGGTTTTCCCCTCTTCTGCTGTCTGCAGACGCTGACGCCGGGAGACCTCTGCGGACCATCTCTCTTTTTCCAGCTTCAGCTCACCAAGGTACTGGCGCCAGACTTCCGGACGCTGCTCCAGCCAGCCCTTCCAGTACGTCCGCCAGCAGACCTCCTGCAGATACTTTTCCGCCGCGTCCAGTCCGTGCCGGTCCTGAACGGCTCCCACCACTTCCTCTTCCGTGATTACCCTGCGGGAGATGTAAGGGGAAAGGCCGGAGACAGACTGACGGTCCCACTCCCCCCGGTCCACGTTCCGACCGGCGGCATAAGGACGTCCCGCCCGGGGCAGAAATGCCTCCAGACGGCTTAGGGCCGCTTCGCGTGATGGGGGAAACCGGGTGGAGTGATAGGTGGACATCTACACCATTCTAAAGACGAGGCCCCAGGCTTACAGGGCAACCGGTTCCAATTCCATAAGATGGGTCCGCAGACGCGCCCGCAGCGGCGCGCCTTCGGCCGCAATCTGCTGCTGGGCTTTCACGTACTGCGCCCGGCCGGCCGGTGTTTCGATCGGGATCGG
>CAZVCO010000232.1:0-4877 GCA_964625795.1 uncultured Verrucomicrobiota bacterium
CCCGGGGAGTTCAGAGGGAGACGCAGCGGCGGCTGTTTGTTCTCCAGATCCCACACCACCTCCTCGTACCGCTTGGCCAGCCCCACCGCAGGCAGATCGGTCAGGCCCAGCTCATCCAGCGCCGCCCGGCCCGCGCGCAGCTGGGTGATCCCACCATCGAACACCACCAGATCCGGCAGCGGCCGGTTCTCCTTCAACAGCCGGCTGTATCGGCGCCGGGCCGCCTCGGCCATCATGCCGGGATCATCCGGTCCGGAGGTCTGTTTGATCTTAAACCGTTTGTACCGGGTGCGGTTCGGTCGACCCTCCACCGCCGTCACCATGCTGGCCACCGCCTCGTGGCCATGGGTATTGGAAATATCAAAGGTCTCAATCACCCGCGGCAGTTTGCGGAGTTTCAACTCCTTTTTCAACTGCCGCAGCCCCTCTTTGGCCTCTTCCTCCTGCCGGCCGACATCGTGGGTCCCGCTGGCCCGCTGTCTCACCACCCGGCGCAGATGAAACAGAGTGTCCCGGTAGCGCGCCGCTTTTTCGAACTGCATCTGCTCCGACGCCTCCCTCATCTGCTCTTCCAGCTTTTTCAGCACCTCCCGCCTCTCCCCTTTCAGAAACGCCACCGCCTCCCGGGCCCGCTCCCGGTACTCCTCCGGACGGACCGCTCCGATACAGGGAGCGGAACAGAAACTGAGAATATCCGCCATGCAGTGCCGGTGGTGTTCCGGCCCCGGCACCAGGGGGCGGCACCGCCGCAGCCCGTATTCCTGCTCCACAAACTCCTTCGCCACCCGGGCGGCGGTGGCCGAGGCATAGGGCCCGAGGTAGGTCGCGCCGTCCGGCTTGCGGATTCGGGCCACCTTGAAGGCGGGAAAAGGATCCTCCAAATGAATGCGTAGCAGAATGAAGCGCTTATCATCCTTGAAGACCGTATTGTAGAAGGGCTTGTATTCTTTGATCAGCTTCCCTTCCGTGAGAATGGCCTCCGCCTCGTTGGGAACCTCGATGGTTTCCAGGTCGGCAATACTCCGGATCAGACCGCGGATCTTGGGGTCGGCGTGACGGTAGGTCGCTTTCTGAAAGTAATTCCGCACCCGGTTCCGCAGGGATTTCGCTTTGCCCACATAGATGACCTTCCCGTGCCGGTCCCGCATGAGATAGACACCGGGCTTGTGGGGAAGTTCCTTCAGTTTGGCTTCCACCTGTTCCGGCAGGCTGACCGTGCGCTTCGTCACTCTTCCGCTGCGGTGCGGTCTCCCCGGGGAAGAAACGGCTCCCGGAAGGCCTGGTCAAAGTCATACACCCCGTGAAAATCCTGCTTGGTATCGTCTTCTGTCTTCCCAAGCAGTTCGGCATCGATCATGTTGTAGACAATTTCCCCAATGTCCTCACAAGTGCGGATTCCGAAATGCCGCAGCACCCGGAGACTGACCGGCCCGTATTCCCGCAGAGCATATTCCCGGATTCCCTCACTAAGCTCCCACCCTTTCACGTGATGACTCTGATCCTTCGGTACCTCATTCCGCTCGTGCACCGTGTAATCGAGCCCCTCCCGGACGAAGACATACGCCTCCTCCGTGTACCGGGGGTCCCCTTTCACGATCTCACGGATGACATGTCGCTGCTGCTGTTCATTCATGAGGACAGAGTATCCCCGCTTCTCTTCCGGGGCAATCGGGTTTTACAGAAAATCATCTTCCATGCAGGGTACGCCCGGACGTCACCCTTATTCCGCCATCGCAGGTGCATCTGCGGATTGCGGGTGGATCTCTCCGGTCAGGAACAGGGCTTCCGGGTGGTCGTCAGCCGAAGGGTGGAGATCGATCGTTGATGCTCCTCAAGCACCTCATCCATACCCATGGAAGGAAGAGACTGACCGTCAAGGCTGCCTGCCGTCAGATACACCCGCTGAAGTCGCAGAGAAGGAGCTTCGGGGCTGAGGTCGTGGTCCAACTCCCGGGAGAAGTCCTCCAGCACAAAATCTGAGAGCCGCTCCTGCAGGTCGATCAGCGCGGTGGAGGAGTCCCCCTTCATTTTATGAACCCGAAGACCGGAAATAAAAATATTCTCCAGAAGCCCAATGCCATCCGGAGTGGGAGGATGTGCCTCATCAAACACCGGCACCCGGCATCCACGGGCGCCATCGGCATTGATGGCCGCGGTTTTACAGCCGCCCTGAATCGAACGAATGGTGATGTTCCGGATGGGTGAGACGGTGGAAAGGAGACGGACAAAGGTATGACAGCTGTGGGCCTGGAGATTTTCAATCACAATATCGGTGATCGGGCCGCAGGTCATGCCGCGGACTTCATTCCGCTGGAGCGCGTCATCGGCATTCAGGGCCACCAGGTCATCCCCGGTCACACCCGGAGTCATCGCCCGCAGGTTCCGGATCACTCCATGGCTGCAATGACCGCCCATATGAATGCCGTCATTATTATGCCGGCGCATTTCGGAATCAAAGGTGATGTTCTCGATATGAAACTCATGCACATGCGTGAAGCGGGAATAGTAGGCTTCTGCATTGGTGAAGGTGGCATCCTTGAGAACGAGATGTTTCACATTCCGGAAATGAATCATGGCGCCGGTATACCCCTCAGTGAACAGCCCCTCCGGCCGTGGGTTCCCTGCCTGATTCCCATCGAAGATACCCCCTTCGATCGTGATGTGCTCATCCCCGTTGCGGGGGTTGGCATTCGTCAGCAGATAATCATCCGCGGATGTCGCGGCGCCGTCAGCCAGGCGAATGAGAGTGCCGGGATCGAGCGTGAGGCGGGTGCCGGAGGGAATCCGGAGGGTCTCCTCAATGAGAAAGGTGCCGGCAGGAAATCTGTAATGACCCGGAGCTTTCCGGAGGATTCGGTTCAGAACCGCTCCGCAGGGAACGGTGTCAGAAGGGGAAACACCAATAGGTTGCGACATGGTGAGGGTAAAAAGAATAGAGTTGGTCGGGAAAAAGCCACTTTTATGCCCACTACTCTATGAATTGTCTATCTTTCTCAGCCCTCAGTCGCCCCGGGCGGCCTCCACGGGAGTTCGGCTTGCCACCTTCCCGCATACCGGTTAGGTTCAGGTGCATCTGAATACGACGCCAAACATGAACCGAACGCTCCTGATGACCTTCCTGACTCTCCTGAACGGAGGACGGCTGGCGGGACAACCCGATATGAACATTACGCCCAGTCAAGACCCGGCCTATCAATTGGTCTGGTCCGATGAATTCGAAACCGACGGCCGACCGGACCCAAAAAACTGGCGCTTTGAGGAGGGATTCAAACGCAACCGGGAACTGCAATGGTATCAGCCGGAGAACGCCTTCATCGAAGACGGCCTGCTGGTGATCGAGGGACGGAGGGAGCGCAAACCGAATCCGGACCATGAGGAAGAGAGTCCGCATTGGCAAAGAAACCGGAAAACCATCCACTACACCTCCGCCAGCCTGAAGACCGAAGGACTGCACGCCTGGCAGTATGGACGTTTTGAGGTGCGGGCCCGCATCCGGACCCGGGACGGGCTCTGGCCCGCCATCTGGTTTCTGGGGGTCGAAGGCGAATGGCCCAGCAATGGCGAGATCGATCTCATGGAGTTCTACGACAACCACATTCTGGCCAACGCCTGCTGGGGAACCCTGGAACGATGGAAGGCCGAATGGGATACCGGAAAAATCCCGCTGCAAGAACTGGGGGATCCGGAGACCTGGGACCAGGAGTTCCATGTGTGGCGCATGGACTGGGACGAAAACGAGATCCGTCTTTATCTGGACGACCGATTACTCAACACCATCGATCTCAGCAAAACTCTCAACCCCACCGACAACTTCGGCGGACCAAAGAATCCCTTTCATCAGCCCCATTATCTTATACTCAATCTGGCCATCGGCGGAGACAACGGCGGAGATCCGTCGGGCACGGAATTCCCCACCCGCTATGAAATCGACTATGTCCGGGTGTACCAGAGAGCGCCCTGATTAGGATGACGAGAACGATTAGGATTAGGAATTTTGTTTTGAGAAAACGGACACATCATTTTCTGCCGATTCATTTTCGTTAATGGCATCAGCTCTCAATTTGCACTAATGTCGTGTAGCGACACCCGACGCATAGGCGTGGATTTCAATCCACGTACCCGACGCGGCACAACGGCGTGCGCCGCAGCATGCCGCGGGAAATGGGAACCCTCTACTGGCAACTCAACGACAACTGGCCGGTGGCGAGCTGGAGTTCCATTGATTATCAAGGATGCTGGAAAGCCACAAACTACATGGCGAAACACTTTTTCGCACCGCTGCTGGTCAGTGGAGTGGAGGATGCGGAGAAAGGGACGGTCGAGGTCCATGTGACCAGTGACCTATTGAAACCGGTAAGCGGAACTGTGACCTAGACGGTTACGGACCTGGACGGCAATGAACTCCTCAAAGGATCCAAAAACATCCGGGCCGCATCCGGCGCGAACCGGAAGGTCACCACTGTCCGTCTGAAAAAACTCATCGATGAACTCGGGGAACGCAATCTCCTGGTCTGGTTAACCCTGCAGGCCAAAGGTCAGCCCGACTCCACTAACCTTGTATTGTTCGCCCGCCCCAAACATATGGAGCTCAATCGCAACCCCGGCCTGAAAACCGCAATACGGAAGCACAGGCAGGGCGGCTTCACCGCGACTCTCACCACAAAGAAACCCGCCCTGTGGACCTGGTTGGAGTTGGAAGGCGAAGACGCCAAGCTGTCCGACAACTTTTTCCATCTGCGGCCCGGTCAGCCGGTGACGGTCACGATCGACCCGGCGAAAACGCTGACCCTTACTCAGGTGCGGGAAAAACTGGTGGCAAAGAGTCTGGTGGATACCTATGCGTGAAGAGGACTCCGGGTGTGGGCAAACGGAACATT
>CAZVCO010000233.1:0-4830 GCA_964625795.1 uncultured Verrucomicrobiota bacterium
CGTTGCACCATGTCGGCCGGGGTGTAGGTCATGTTATCGCGGAGATAATCAAACCCGAACTCGGAATTGGTGCCGTAGGTGATGTCCCGCTCATACATCTCGCGGCGGATGGGGGGCGGCATGCTGTTCTGGATACAGCCGACCGTCAGCCCCAGATAGTCAAACACCAGCCCCATCCATTCCGAATCCCGCTGGGCCAGATAATCGTTCACCGTGACCACATGCACCCCTTTTCCGGTCAGGGCATTCAGATAGGCCGGTGCGGTGGCCACCAGAGTTTTCCCCTCCCCGGTGGCCATCTCGGCAATGCGGCCCTGATGCATGGCAATGCCACCGATCAACTGCACGTCATAGGGAATTTCCACCCAGGTCCGCATCGAGTCGGTCACCTGATATTCGGTCCCCACCAGACGGCGGCAGGTGTTCTTCACCACAGCAAACGCCTCCGGCAGAAGATCAGCCGTGCTCTCGCCATCCTGAATACGCTGACGGAACTCGTCCGTTTTCGCTTTCAGTTCAGACTCGGAGAGCGCCTGGTACTCTTCTTCAATTTCATTGATCCGGGCCACAATCGGGCGCAATTTTTTCAAATCGCGCTCGTTTTTTGAGCCCATAATCCGCTTTGTCAGCCACTGCATAATCGGGTGTTCCTTGGGGAAAATTCAGGAGGCGGACCTTACATTCGGATCGCCCCATTGCAAGACGCATCAAAAGATTGTGGCGGGGAGAAGAAACCTCCTCCCCGCCACCGGGATGGTCTGCCTGCCTCGCAACGAGGCCGGCCGCACCTTACGAGAGTGCCTGATCAAGATCCTCGAGGATGTCCTCGATGGATTCCAGTCCCACCGAGAGACGGACCATTTCCGGCGGAATGCCGGCACCGACCTGCTGTTCCTCGGAAAGCTGCGAATGCGTGGTGCTGGCCGGGTGAATAATCAGGGTCTTGGCATCCCCGACATTGGCCAGGTGGGACATCAGCTGCGCTTTCTCCACACAGGCTTTACCTTTATCTGCTCCGCCCTTGACGCCGAAGACCACCATGGATCCTCCTTTGCCGCCGAGGTATTTATCGGCCATGGCCTTGGCCGGATCGCCATCCAGCGCGGGATGACGCACCCAGTCCACCTTGGGATGGTCCTGAAGGTGCTTGGCCACCGCCAGAGCGTTTTCACAATGCCGCTCCATACGCAGCGGCAGGGTTTCAATGCCCTGCAGGAACATCCAGGCATTGTCGGGGGAAATGCAGGCTCCGAGGTTGCGCAGCGGAATCACCCGCATGCGGAGGGCATAGGCCACCGGCGCGAGCATGTCGGGCAGATCATGAGCCCAGCGGACCCCGTGGTAGCTGGCCTCCGGTTCGGTCATCAGGGGGAACTTGTCACTCTTCCAGTCGAAGTTTCCGGAGTCCACCACCACGCCGCCGATTCCGGTGTTGTGTCCGCCCAGCCATTTGGTCAGAGAGTGCACCACAATGTCCGCTCCGTGTTCGATCGGACGCTCCAGATAAGGAGTAGTGAAGGTGCTGTCCACAATCAGTGGCAGACCATGGGAATGCGCCACATCCGCAATGGCGGCGATATCACTCACCTCCAGTCCGGGGTTGGTCACCGTTTCGCAGAACACCAGTTTGGTCTTGTCGGTGATGGCCGCATCAAAAGCCTTGGGGTCGGTTCCGTCCACCAGGTTCACCTTGATGCCGAACTGGGGCAGGATATCGTGAAACATGGTGTAGGTGCCGCCATACAGATTACGGGCGGCCACCACCTCGTCCCCGGCCTGACAGATGTTGATGATGGCATAGAAATTGGCTGAGGTGCCCGACGCCAGCGCCAGTCCGGCCGGCCCGCCGTCCAGGGCCGCCACGCGCTGCTCCAGCACATCGGTGGTCGGATTCATCAGCCGGGTGTAAATATTCCCCAGCTCTTTCAGCGCAAACAGATTGGCCGCATGCTCGGTACTGTTGAACACATAGGACGCGGTGCGGTACAACGGCACACCACGGGAATTGGTCGTCGGGTCAGGCTGAGTTCCGCCATGAAGGCAAAGGGTATCAAATCGCATAAGGGTCTCCAATGGGTTAAATGTCGATAGGGGTAACGGGGATTAAAAGAAAGACAAGGAGAAATTAAGGATCAGGGACGGTCAAAGAGAAGCAGATCCTCTTCCACATTCCGATTGTTCTCCCGGTCCTGTCAATGGCCTTGGTAGCGATATCCCAACTGTTCGGTCCAGTGCCGGATCACTCGTTTCTGGGTTCCGATTTCGCGTTGGCCGACCGTGGTCATTCCCCCAACTCCCATCCCAGATCCGAGGCCACCAGCTCTGAAAATTGTGGAATCGATTTCCGAAGTTTCCGGAGGGTTTCCAAAGGTGTCCGCTTCAGTTTTGCCGACATCTCGTACATCTTGGAAACGACCACCTCGGGGCTCATCTCATACAGAATCGTCAAATATTCCTGAGGGTGGTGCGCCCGGACATTCCAGGCCTCCAGATCCTTCTCCCGAAAATGCTTCAGGTTAAACGTGACGATCACTTCCGCCTGACCCCACACCGCCGCCGCCAGCACATGCCGATCCCCCTCGTCATTGGTCATCAACGGAATCAGGGGTTCAAACCCATGAACCATAGACTCCGGAAAATGTGCCCGTACCTCACGCTGCCATTTCTCCGCCAGATGCGGAGGCCAGGGGCATTTCAGCTTTTCCAGAAGTACCGCACGCACCTCATCCAGAATCTTCCCGGAAAAAACCGGACAGAAAAGCCGCGGAGTCTCCGCCAAATGCAACAGCAGGTCGCAGACCGTCTGGTTAGCCAGCACACAGGCGTCCAGACAAACCTTGAAATCCGCCGTCATCCCTCTCCCGTGTAATCCGAATCGTACAGGTCCGCGTCCAGCAACTCCGCATTAAGGGCATCCAATGCTTCTCGGCGGTCCCGGTCACGACGCTTCTGGTACGCCAGCAGATCTTTCAGGTAAATACGCCGGTGAGAGCCCACCATGTGATACGGAATCGCGCCCTCTTCCAGCAGTTTGACGACATACGGACGGGAAGCTCCCAGCTGATTGGCGGCGGCCTGGGTGGTCAGCTCCTCGTTTTCAGGCAACAGGACCACAGACTGGCCCCGGTGCATCTTGCGGACGATTTCCGTCAGCAGATGGAACACCGGCTCCGGAAACTGCACATGCGCCCCCTCCCGCCCCAGCAGAACCGGGCGCTCCTCTCCGTTCATCACGTCATACAATTTCTCCAGCAACTCACGGTCCTGTGAGGATACGGGAGGCTTCGACTGGGTTGTTTCTGTGTTCATCATGAAGCAATCGTAAACGAAATATCCGAAACGGGCAAGCTGGATTCTGGAGAAAGTGATGACCTTGCCCGGATTTATAACGACTTGTAGGCCATTCTGCTTATACATGGTTATAAATCGCTATATTTACGATTCATGAAAGATCCAATTGGTCCGAAGCTTGCCTGCCGAAGGCTGGGACCGCGAAGATCACCCCACACATTTCACCGCAACCCCTTCTCAACCGTCTCCCACCGATCCAGATAAGACCGTTTCTTCCCCACGACCTGCAGTTTCCCGTAGGTCACGAACACACGTCGTTCAAGCATACCGGGCACAAACTCTCTGAACATGTCCTCTTTGTCCTGAACCAGTGGCTGGACTGGTACGTCAAAGATCAGCTTGCCGACGGAGATCTGCGGGCATTCAAAGAGCTTATTAGTGAATTTTACTTTTAACAAACATCTCGTGTTCAATCTGATTCACCCTTCTCATCCGGAAACCCCCAAACCTGTAAGGCGAGATCAGTAAGGATGGCTTGTCGATCCTCGATGGCATGTGAATCCCAAGTATCATAAGCATGAAGCACCTCTACCGCGCGGTTGAGTTTGGTGTTCACCCCGACTTTTGGTTTTTCAGCCAAGGACTTGGTCAGCAAATATTGGGACTGCGCATACCCTGGTCTTTTTGTAGAAAACAACCCATTGGAAACGGAGCCGTTGATCGTCTTCTCAAGCAGAGTCAGGTTCCCCAGTTTTTCCACATACTCATCATACTCCTCCGACTCATCAAAGGACTCACGCATACCCGCCCCCGGTGTTTGGGGCAGAATATGCTCTACCTCAACCGAAGAGTCGATGTAGGCAACCAGACTCGCATGGGCGGTGTTTCCCCAAGCCTGTTGCTCAACGTATTGAGTTAGTTTGGCGAGAATGTACCGTAATCGATAGCGCTGAATCCTCCTTTGGGTCAGAGTCACAAAGGCAAAAATGAACGACTCCCTTCTCTGAGCCATATCCGGCGTAAACCTGCGGGCCAAAAACTCTTCAAGCTCTTCACGGGTGGTAACAGAACGAAGCTCTCCTGCCCAGAGTGTGAAGTTCCTTTCAAATGTTTTGGTGGGTTCTCGGGTAGCAATATAGCAGAAAAATAAATTCTCGATGGCTTTGCAAAGCACCGAAAAGGCATCTGCGGGCAAATGGCGTCCAGCCAACAGTAAAATGTAATGCTGCCTCGCGGCCCCACTCAAAAGGGACAGGTTTCGCAGGTTTGCGTTCTCAAGCCCCTGCACATCTCTGAACTCTAAGAACCCTGCCCAAGCCTTGACACACTCCAGAAGCGTATCGACAAAGGCTAAGGGATCCGTGTCCATTCCTGTTTCTTTGATGTGGCTCTGGAACCAGTCGTAAATATCGTCCTCCCGAAGAGGCTTACCCGCATCCATTGGGAAATGCGCCATGACGTAGTAACGCAGAAACCGGAGCGGCTTTTCCCGACAGCCATCGAGTTTGTTCACCAGTTCTTTCCACCGCGAAGTCAAAG
>CAZVCO010000234.1:0-4772 GCA_964625795.1 uncultured Verrucomicrobiota bacterium
GATACTCTCGGGTGTGCAGCACTCAATAATAGAGCAGCTCGAGGGGGACGACACCATCCTGGATGTGGCATGCGGCACCGGGTCATTGTGCCAAGCATATCACCGGTTTTCGCCCCCAGCAACAGCATCCATACGGGAATGGACCCGGTTACAGGCCTCATCCCCATCTCACGTCGGAGGGTATTATACAGTTCGCGGGTGGACAGAGCCTGAGGTCCGGCGAGAATATAGGTTCCCCGTGACAGCTCCGCACAGGCTGCCGCGGCCAGGCAGGCATCCACAACATCGTCCACATGCACCATGGAGCGCTTATTGTGAGTTTCAGGAACGGGGGGGAAGCGGCGGTGACGGATCGCTTCCGCCATCCGTAGCAGATTTCCCTTCTGTCCCGGGCCATACACCATAACCGGCCGTAGTACCACCACTCTGGGAATCCGGCTTTTACAGACCAGTTCCTCTGCCTGTGCTTTGGCCTGTCCATACGGTGTTTGAGGATTTATGGTCTTAGTTTCATTCAAAGGATATTCAAGAGGACGTCCCCGTTCGTCCTCTCCCATGGCCTTGACGCTGCTCAGATACACCAGAGTCTGCACCCCGTCCCGCTCTGCGGCATCCACCAGCTTGCGGGTCCCCTCCACGATGACGTCATGATAGGTTGAATCCATTCCGGGCCTTTCAGAAACCGCATGAGCCTTTCCAGCCAGGTGAAACACGGTGTCCACCCCTTCCAGACGTACACCGTCAAACGATCCGGAAAGATCCACCTCTAAAAAGGCGTCCCAGTCCCCTTTTGTCTCATTCCGCCCCATCCCCGTAATCCACTCCACCTCAGGAAGGCCCGATAAACGTGCCGCCAGACGTCTTCCGATAAATCCACTTGCACCGGTAATGCAGACCCGTTTCATAAGCTGGCCGTTGGGCCTTTTTGAAAAAAAGCCGTAATACTCCCGGAGCAAGTGAGAGGGTGAACGCCGTTGTGTGAAAACGTTCTCATGGGGTACAGGTTGCCGTGTCCGTTATGTTTTCCACCACGCCACAGAATTCTCCGCACAACTTTTTTTGGCTGAATGTTGAAGCGGCCAGCCTCTTCGCTCTCTCCCCCATGGCGGAAAGGGTATCGACAGAAGTTTCCGAAATATCTTTCAACGTCCGCCGCATCTGGTCCGTGTCCCCATGTGGCACACACCAGCCGATGTTATGTTCCATCACCAGATTCCACAGAGCAGAACGTTCGGAGCCCAGCAGCAATACCGGCTGACCCAGCGCCATCGCTCCATAGATTTTACTGGGATGAACAATGCCCACCATTTCGTCACCGAAACTCACCACCTGTACATCAGCGGCTGAGAGTGAATATTTAATTTGATCAAGTGGCTGATACGGAAGTGAGAGAATACGGGGATACCGGGCATTTCCGGGAGGTATCCGGCTGGCCGATTCCTCTACCCTTTCCTTTCCCCGGCCGCCGCCAATAAACGCAAACGTACATTCAGACAAATTGCCATCTCCGCTTTTTTCAAGGACATCCAGCAGCGTTCCAAGAGGATGCACCAGACTGTGATTACCGCTGTACATGAAAACAAAGGTGTCCGTCAGTCCATGTTCAGACACAAAAGGGTTTTCATTTTTAGGTATTCGCTGCAGATTCCGATCCAGAGGCCATGGAGGAATTAATTTGAATTTTGCAGGGGGGGGCATGTTTCCGCCAGGAGATCCAGCGGGCTGTGGACCTGCCCCATCTAACCTGGACAGCATATCCTGATCCAAATAGACCACGGCATCTGCTCCGCTGATTAACCGCCGGTTTACCCACGCCAGGAAACGGGCCGGAATACTCTTTTCCGAAAAAGCCCCAAGTGCGATCGCCTGATCCGGATTGATATCCATCACCCAGTACACATACCTGAAGCGGCGAACTCCCTGTGCCAGGAGAAAGAAAACCCCGGTGGTGGCTGGAATCGTGGTCAACACCACTCCGTCCGGTTTGGAGCAAAATAAAAGGCGGGTCAGGACCTGAAAAAGAAACGAAACCTGACCCAGAAGACGATGACCGATGGTCCGTTTCCCAAACGACGAGAAGGGAACACGGACGACACGAATGGAGGGGTGAGGACTGACAGCCTCATACCGGATTTTCGGGTTATCATAATCCTTGTCCGCCGTATACACCACACTATTATGCCCTCTCAGGGCTAGTTCCATGGTCACATCCTCAAAATACTGCCCGACCGCAGCAGGATCAGGGGGATAAACCTGAGTGATAAAAATATAGTTCAAAGCAAAAATATTATTTCAACATGCAATGCGAGCAGGTAGGGTGTCAGATCAACCTGGCAACTTTGTCCGACCCTACCTTGATAAGGTAATGTATTTAAGCTCTTCCACTTACAATGAAAATAACAATAGACGCATTTAATATGCGGGGAGGCGGTGGGGTGACCCATATCTCTGAAATCCTTTCAGCTCTGGATCCAACTGAATTTGGTATTGAAGAAGTTAACCTTTGGGCCGTTCAGAACACTCTGGACCATGTCCGGGACACGCCATGGTTACGCAAGCATCACCATTCACTGATGGAGGGAAATTACTTTCAAAGAATCCGTTGGCAGCGCAAGGTGCTTGACTCCTCTTTAAAAGATACCTCTGTGCTTTATAATACAGGCGGAGCATACAGCGGCAGATTCCAGCCTCTTGTAACGATGTCCAGAAATCTGATGCCCTTCGACAAGGAGGAGAACAGACGCTACGGATGGAGTAAAACCAGGTATATAAATAATATCAGGGAGTTTGCAAACAGGCGTACGTATCAGCGCGCTCAGGGTTTGATCTTTCTCACTGAATATAACCGTGATGTGGTGATGGAAAGGATGGGTCAGATTCCTGCAGAAACCCGGGTAATCCACCATGGCATCGCCAACCGTTTTTTCAAAGAACCACGACCGCAAAAACCATTCACCTCTTTCAACCCAGAAAACCCTTTTCGGCTACTTTATGTTTCAAATATCGACCTTTACAAACACCAATGGCAGGTAGTTGAGGCTGTTGATCGTTTGAGAATACGAGGGGTACCCGTTTTTTTGGATTTGGTGGGTAAATCAGCTAATCCCAGGGCAGAAGCATTAACCACGAAGGCTATTGAAAAGGCGAACAGGGATACTTTGTGCGTTAAATGGCATGGGCTCATGCCTTACGGAAAACTAGAGCGACTCTATCATTGTGCGGATGCCTTCATCTTTGCCTCCAGCTGTGAAACGTTTGGCATGGTGTTGCTGGAGTCCATGGCTGCCGGACTCCCTATTCTGGCTGCCAAGCGGGCCACTGCTCCGGAATTACTTGGCCGTACAAGCCTGTGGTTTGATCCGGAATCTCCGGAGAGCATAGAGAAAGGAATCGAAACTATGATGAGAAACGTAAAGCTGCGTGAGACCATGGCAGGGGACGCTTATCAGCGCGCCCGAAAATTTTCCTGGGAACAGTGCGCCCGTGACACGTTCGGTTTTATTCGTGAGGTGGCGGATTATCATTCCAGCTGAGTCCGACAATCCGGTTCCTTCAGACCCGTGAGGGCATACAATCAAAGAGCGGAAGCGTCGAATGATCGTTCTGAAGCAGTTTAACCGCAAGTGCGGCGGTTTATCCGTAGTTTAGTTTTTCAGAAATAGATCCACACGCAATCCCTGCAAAGAAAAACGTCAATGGTCCGAGTTCGGTATAAACAGGATAATGCCCGGTGGAATATCCAACGGAATAGGTCAGCAGACCACCAATAAGAAAAGCTGCTTGTAGACTATGATTCCCCGGCAGTGTATGTCTGGCCATTCGCTGGCACATCCACCCGGTGATAAGAATCAGCAGAAGCCCGGCCAACCAGCCGTTCCGCCATAACAATTGCAGATAACTGTTATGCGCGCCGTGCCCCACATATTCAAATCCTCTGAGAATATGATAGCGGAAAATAGGCCGGTGGTCGGGCAACAGTCCCCCGGAGACCACAATTTCATTCCAGGCATTCCTCCACAGATTCGCGCGGTCATCAAAAAGCTTGTACAGAAATTCCGCCACCAGGCTGTATCTGTGCTCGCCACGGAACGTGAATTCGCCTGCCAGCATGATGGCCGTGGCCGTAAAGCCGTAGCAAAGCATTTGCAGGGGCCAGCCGGCGAATTTTCTTAATGCGGCGGATGTCCCTTTCCTGGAGAAGAGCATGACAAAGGAAATAAAAACAGAACCCAGGAATAGAATCTGCAGGGAAAAGGTTGAATCTCCGGTTTCTCTGAAATTCAGGCCCAATATGGAATAGGCAAATAGAATTAATATGTTGCTGGCCCCTATCAGCTTCAGAGCGACATTGCTTTCACGGAACGACAGGAGACTGAGCGCAGGAGCAAAGGCAGTGAGATACCAGAGGACACGATGGTGAAAAGAGCCAAACACCGCCAGTAGTCCCAGGCCAAGTGAAACAGTTAGAAAGTAAGGCGTAAGACTGTTCAGCCTCGCACTGTAAAAATGCCCCCAGACCAGTCCGTAAAAAAACCCGCCAAAAGCCAGGGCCTGTCGAATGGGAAGCGACCAGCCCTGATATCCAAGGGAAAATTCTTTGATGGAAATCGCCAATGAAATCAGAAGTGCGATAATCCAACTGCTGACGATGAAGGAATGCAGGCCCAATGTCTCTTTTTTGATGATATAGCGTATAAAAAAAAGAACAGGAAATCCCAGATACAGAACCAACAACCCATTAAAAGGAATCCCGGCAATGACCAGTGCCCCGG
>CAZVCO010000235.1:0-4726 GCA_964625795.1 uncultured Verrucomicrobiota bacterium
CGCGTCCCTCCTCCTCCAGACGGTTTGTAAAGCCTTCTTGCAATAGGCGGGAGAATGGCGGATTGCCGTGCCAGAGGGCAACGGCGAAATGCTGAAACCCGTTCCGCAGAAAATAAACGGCCGCCCTCCCGCCCGCCTGATGGGCATCCAGTTCCACCCGGCTAACGCCCTCTGGATGTTGGTGGCGGATGTCCACTACCATCATCGGCAGATGGTTCCATCGGGACAGCTCCGGAAGTCTGGAGAACGGCGTCACCACCAGGACGCCGTCCGGATTCCAGGCCAGCACATCCTTCAGGATGTTGTCGGTGAGGTTCGATACGTGAAGCTGGCCCAATCGCCATTCCGGCTGGGTGAGCGCGAACCGGCGTATGCCCAACATCGCCTGTTGCTCGGGAAAATCCGCTGTCCGGGAGCGGCAGATGAGGATGTTTTTCCTTTTGGCGGATGGTTTTAATTTGGCGTTCATACGTAAAGACCTGTTGTCGCCTCGAATTCAGGGGATCTATGCACACGGAAAAGTTCGTGTGGGTATTGCGGGTTCTACGAAACCCCCGCTATGGGTCGGTTAAGATTTCTGATGTCTCAAGCGCTCGATTTCTTTGCGCAGGGGTGCCCAGTAAGCTCTATCCGCATCGATTTCCATCCGCCGTTCTTCTTCGAGAGCTGCATCAAGTCGTTCCAAGTCACCCGAGAGCGCAAATTTGAGGGCTTTTCTCTCCACCTGACGTGTGTGAACGGCAATGACTTCGGCATGAAGAGCACGCATAGCGTTTTGCAGTTTTTGCAGATTTTCGGTTTCAGCGAAAACCACAAAGTCCACATCCCGGCTAAATTCCGCAGCTCCGTAAAACACGCAGGCCTGACCGCCCATCAGCAGGCACCGCACGCCATGCGTCTTCATGGAAGAAAGGACTTTCAGTGTCGGGTTCGGGTTCAAGGGATCCTCCAAGCATCAGAAACGTGTTGCGGAGCCGTCCGGATTCTTTCCAACGCTCCTCGGGAGTCAGCGCGTACCAATTCAGCCATTCCGCCGGAATGCCGTAATCCCGGTCCCCGATGTCTGCAACCTCAACCCCTTCATGTTGCATGCTGGAAGGTTGTGAAGTCAGATTCATACTCATTGTTATAAGCTATGAGAAGCTGGCCGCTGTGTCAAGAGCCAGGACATTCCCCATTTTTACACCACAATATTTCACAGTGTCCGTGAGGTTCCCGACATGAAGCAGACCCAGCCGCCATTCAGGCTGGCTGAGCGCCAGAACTCAATTTGGGCGTTGTTTCCAAAGAGAACCATCGCAGACTTGTCTGCCGGAGGCATGATCCAAATGGACAAACATGACGTTTTCGACGACATCGGGTGGTGGTGAAATTTGGGAGATACGCCCCCCGCAGGCTCGTCCCGTGGGTGAAGAAGATCCGCGCGTTCGCCGATGATCTCATTCACCCACGGGCCAGCCCGCGGGGGTCTGCCAAGGGGTGGGGAGACTGTCGCCTAGAGCAATATAAGTAAAACTG
The DNA here is from genome assembly GCA_964625795.1 of uncultured Verrucomicrobiota bacterium. Classification (GTDB taxonomy): domain Bacteria; phylum Verrucomicrobiota; class Kiritimatiellia; order SS1-B-03-39; family UBA6053; genus UBA6053. The sequence continues at coordinate 1,519 of CAZVCO010000235.1, forward strand.
TAGCCGCATCTAATCGCTATCGATATCGCGTTCGGTATCGTAATCGATATGCCATCAGGGTCCTCCAGATTGCTAAAACTCTTTTTTTCGATAGCGAACCCGATTCCGATAGCGATACCGGCCAGTTGATTTTCTGATACCATCTATGAAAATGGCTATAGAATTATTTAAGATGCTCTAGCCACAGGTCTGATTCACCCACCCGGCTGGTTCGACAGGCTCACCACAGGAAGCGGGTGGGGGCCTTTCCTTTTTGGCGCGGCTTGGCTGGCCACAAGTCTGATTCACCCGGCCTGGAGGGGGAGGTGCCGGGCACTCATTTGAATCATGCCTCCGGCAGACAAGTCTGCGATGCAACCCTGGAAAATGGCACATTAAATTGAGTTCTGGAGCGCGAACCTGCGGATACCCAGCATCGCCTGTTGCTCAGGAAAATCCGCCGCCCGGGAGCGGCAGATGAGGATATTCTTCTGTTGGGGCGACGGCTTCGCAGTGGCATTCATTATCAGGGGCTCCGGATCAAGGGTGTCGTAGGCGTGTATTTCATTTGTCGTTAATAGTTAAGATTATTTCATATAAAAACTATGACGGGCTGAAGGGTTAGGTTTATATTTAGTAAGTACCAAAAAACCTTCTGGAGTATCATATGAATACATTATCCCATATAAAAATGTTAGCCGTGGCAGGACTGTTCTTCGCGAATGCGAATGCGAATGCGGCTATTATTGCCACAACATCCCAAATTGATCAGAACGATCCCGCTCCGGTTGTCAGCACTACGGATTTGGGACAGACCGCCGCTTTGAGTTTTTCCGCGACGGGACAGACAGATTTCCTTGGCGTTTTTTATGTCGCCAGCCCCGGCGAAGTGAACCAGCTTTTCAATGGCGAGGTAGGGAACACGGACGGTGATGCCAACGACTCGGGAGAGACTGTCGTTAACACGGCAACCAACTCCAATGGCAGCACATTCACCATCAATTTTGACGTTTCCACGAATACGTTCGGTTATGACATTACGGAGATCTTCTCCGTCGCGGGTTGGAATACCTCTGGAGGCGGACGTTCGAATCAAGGATACGACATTGATCTCACGTTTGTGGACAATTCTACCGCAAAGCTTTCCAGCGACCAAACATGGATAGCCGGACCAGTATCTGATTACTGGACGACAGTAAGTCTTACCAATAATGGTGGCGGTGTACTCTCCGAGGGTTCCGTGAGCGCAACCGGGGTTAAATCGATCACGTTCAGTTTGTTTGATCCTCCTCCTCCTGGTGGTTTCGTTAGTTATCGGGAATTTGACATCATCGGAACCGCAACCATTCCCGAGCCCTCCACGTTCGCCCTCTTGGGTCTGGCTGGGCTGGCGGCACTGCTTGTGCGCCGTCGTCGCTGATCTCAACCTCCACAAATCACAAACGCGGGACAGGTTATCTGTCCCGCGTTTTATTTTGGGGTAAGGAAATCGGGAGGCCATTGATAATATGGAAAGACCTCAACCCTTCAGAGTACCTCTTTTAGAGTCTTCCCGAGGAAGAGAACACTATCTTGAATCCATGCAGGAGAATCGATTCAGTTGAACGTGCTACATAGTCGGTTCAGGGCCAAAGGCCCGGCTCAACAAAGCCCGGCCCGTCAGGACCGGGGTCCCCGTAAACCGGATCGATCAGGGCCAAAGGTCCGGCTCATCTCTGCCTGGTCCGCAAGGGCAAGGTCTTCCCTGTTGACGGGGCCGGCCCTCACGGACCGCTCCGGATGGAGCCGGACCTTTGGCCCTCGTGGTGTTTTTCGTTTCGGGTTCCAGCTCTGCACATCCCGCAGCACGGAATCCGAGATCTCCGCGACGCTCAGAAATCCCAGCCGCCATTCGGGCTGGCTGAGCGCGAACCGGCGGATACCCAGCATCGCCTGGTCCTCGGGATAATCCACCATCCGGGAACGGCAGATGAGGATGTTCTTCCGTTGAGTGGAGAGCTTCGAAGCGGGAGTCATAAAAAGAGGTGTTCCGATGAAACCGTGTCGCGGGCATGCAGTCAGTTTGTCGTTAAAAAGCAAGAATATTGCATATTAAATCCGTGACAAAATTATCAAAGGCAAGTTATTATATATTGAGCTTACCCTCTCTGCTGGAGAAAAATTATGACCTACAAAAAACTTCGCATCCTTTCCCTAACAGTCGCACTTGGTTTCGCTCTGACGGCTCAGGCCGGAACCTTGAATCCAGGAGCTGGAGTAGATTTCACGGTCAATACCAACTGGAGTGATAACACACTCCCTACCAATCCCTTGGATCCCGGAATCATCGATTCGAACAGTACGGATGCGACTTGGACCGGTGATGCAAACGGTCTGGCAATAAGACAGACGGGTGGTCTGGTTGAGACGGATGGCAGTGGCTGGGGTAATAGTTTTGAAAATGTCACCTACGAAATAACCGGTGGAACATTGGATGTGACTGGGTGGGGATTACGGATGAGAGGTGGAAGCACTCTTACAATTGATGGGGGTACTGTCACAATGGGTGATACATTAACCATCAATGATTCAACAGTTAATATGCTTGGAGGAACGCTAACGGCCCAAAACCTTCAGACGAACAATAATGCAATTTGGAATTTCAGTGGCGGGGCAGTGGACCTTACCAACCAAGGCTTTACACAAAGCGGTAAAAGCTCAGGCACCAGCCAAGTCAACTTTAGCGGCAACGTCGACTTCAATACGACAAATTTTCAGAAAGGGAATGCAACAGCCATTAATTTTGAAATTGGCTCAGGTTCGGGGACGATTGATGCTGATACGATCACATCCAGTGGCCTATCATTCAACTGGCTTTCCGGATCAGGATTCAGTTTCACCGCGACCACAATTGACGGTGGCAGCACGTGGGAAGATCTGTGGAATGCCGGGGTTCTAACTGTCGACAGTGGACAGTCCGGCACCTTCGCCAGCAACTTCAATGATGTGGGAGGTACACTGACCCTCATCCCCGAACCCTCCACCTTTGCCCTCCTGGGCCTGGCTGGATTGGCCGCGCTGTTCCTCCGTCGCCGGCGGTAATGTCGCCTGGGTTCATCCCCTCATTCGCGGGGCGGTTCATTCCGCCCTGCTTTTTTTGCAGGACACTCCCCATTTTTTGGAACATGACGCGCCTGCCCGTGCCGTCAAGGCACGTAGACGGCCAGGGAAGCGTCCTTGGACTTGTGCG
>CAZVCO010000236.1:0-4717 GCA_964625795.1 uncultured Verrucomicrobiota bacterium
CAATATGATCAGGTTCGGCTATGAGACCGGTGGAAAATTGTATTTGCAGATCTGGTCTCAGGACGAAGTGGTGACCAACATCAGTCGTGACTGGCTTCGTCCCCGCAGTGTGCATCTCAGATTGGAGATTCGGGGCGATGCGGTGTTCGGATATGTGGATGGAAAACCTGCATTCGGTGCTCCCACCCAGATTCCTCCCGGCCTGAATCTGGGCTGGTGGGGAATGGCGCCCTGGGCGGCGCAGTTCGGAGTGGCGCAGGCAGTGGTTCGTGAGGTGGCCGGAGGGCCGCTTCCAATCAACATTGGAGTCTTCGAGCCCACCACGACCACCTGGACCGACTCCGCGATTGTGGAAAAACTCAAACCCAACACCGGCGAACTGTCGGTGGTGAGTCCCGCCTGGTTTTTTCAGGATCCCAGCGGACAGGTCCGCCCCAGAGATAGTCTGGAGTTTCCCCGCACCCGTCTGTTCACCCGGTATTACAAAATACGTCTGTATCCCATGGTCCTTTCCGCCATACCGGAAACTCTCGATCTTCAGGGACTGATCGCTCTGGCTGAGACTTCCAACTTTCCCGGATTTGTGCTGTCCTTTGTCCGCATGCCCGGCGAGATCTGGTTTGAACGGGTGGAAAAAGAACTGATTGGTACCGGGATCGGACTGATTGCCGTCCGCATCGATGAGCAGAACCGGATTGCCGAGGTGCGTGAACTGGGGGGGGCTCCCTCCCTGCTGGCCGGTCCAAGGCAGGTGCGCACGTTCACGCTCAGGGATCTGTCGACTAGCGATCATCCCGTCATTGGTGATCAGACGCCGGAGACGCCTGTGCCCGCACCCGGCTCCGGGGAGACGGCTTCTCCCTCCGGGCCGGCGACAGTCAGACCATCTCCCGACTCCGAGAAACCCTCCATTACCTCCGAGCCGGTCGAGCATCATATGTATTTGTTCTGACGAACCGTACACTAGAGGTTCTCAAGCCAGCGGAGAAAACGCTGAGGGCTCGCTTTACCGCTGGTTTTGATTTCCGGGGAAAACAGGGCCAGCCGCAACTCCTCCAGCTGCAGCAGGGCCGCCCCGGTCTGGGCGGGTGTACACTGGTCCGCAATGCCGGCAAACGCATCAAGAGCTGGCTCCATCTCCCGGAACTTCTGAAGATCCTTGGCCGGGTTGCGCAGCGCACGTTCTATTCGGACCTCGATCCCTTTCAGATAGGACGGATATCGTTCCAGACAGACGGGGTCCATGCACCACCCCGCCCGCCACATCAGCTGCTGCTGAAACTCCAGGTCAGTCCGTAAAGGCCCGGGAGATAGGGAGGCGATTTTTTCCTGCACTCCGGACCGCAATGTAAACACCAGTTCCAACTGCTGACAGATCCTTTCCGCCACCTCAAACAGGACACTCCGGGCATGGTCACAACGCTGAATAGCGTCTTCATGGGATCGGGGAGCGGGACCGCCGTCAGACAGGGCCTGCCGGAGCACCGCGTTCTGCACATCCTCCAGCGCACTGTCCCCGACTGCCTTTTCCAGTGAAAGGGAAAGCTGCAGATGAGTGGAAAGGGGAAACTGTTTCTGCAGGTAGCGGACGGGATCCGGATACTTCTGACGGAAATAGGCCGTCAGAGCCGTAAGTGCGGCATCCTGCGCCTCGGCTTCCGAGCGGTAAAGCCGCACCACAAGATCCGGCCAGGAACAGGTCACGGCCGGAAACCTCCGGCCTTGAGGGGAGTCCACCTGCGGGGGAAGCTCACCGGGTGGCCAATCCTGCCAGCGCCCCTCCCAGCCGGTCAGCGAGTCCCCGTCATGCGGATCTGTCTGTTCCCGTTCTATCCGGCTGCGGTCCGGGGATGATCCTCCTTCATAGATCACAGATCCTTCTGCATTCACCACACGCAGGCGGGAACGAAGATGAGGCGGAAGGGCCTCGGGATTTAAATCCGGGGCGGCCAGAATGCAGTCCAGTCTGGCCGCCAGAAAGGCTGCCAGTGCCCCGGTCATGGAGTGCGTGAACAGAAATCCCTCCTCCTTCATCCAGGCCAGGGCCTCGGAGGCGGTGGCTGAAATGGGGTGGCACCTGTTTCTCAGCCGTTTCTCCAGTGAACGGATCAGGCCCTCCGTTTTCTCTGCAAGCCAGGCTGGAGCCGTCCATTCCACCAGTTCGGAGGGGACCTGAGGCAGATCGGTGTCCCGGACGACAAAGGTGACCCCGTCGACTTCCGGATTCTCCGGAGCCACCGCATAGTCCAGGCCCACCATGACTCCGCCGACCTGTAGAGTATCCGGCAGCCCCTCCGGATCCAGGGATTCCACCTGCAGCAGGTCGTTGGGGGAGGGAATCCAGTCCACGTTCCGGCTCCAGCGGCCGAAGGCTTTTGCGGTGAAAATGTCTTTGGGAAGAATGCGGTCAACATGAGCGGCCAGAGCGGAGGATTCCGTAAACGCGCCGGGCCGCCGCAGTTTATTCTCCCAGTGCTGCAGGGAGTTCAGAAAAGCACGGTACGGTGCCAGTACGTTGTCCTGCAATGGCAGCCGGGCCGGACACAGACCGTCTTCGATGAAGATCCGCCGGGCCTCTGCCGGATCAATCCTGCCGTAGTGAACCCGGGTGCCATGCCGAAGGGTGAGCTGGCCGAACTGGAGGCGTTCCTCCGCCTCCACAAATCCCCGTTTCTCATTCCAGACGGGCCGTTCGTAATGTGCTTTACACAAATGGGGCGCGACCCGCTCCAGCCACTCCGGCTGCAGACGGGCACATTCCCTCGCCCAGATTCTCGAAGTTTCCACCAACGAAAAGGACATGATCCACTTGGGGGGCTTCGAAGCGAGGGCGCTTCCGGGAAACACCTGAAACAGCTGACCCGTCGGTCCTCTGAACTCCCGCTTCTCTTCCCGTTGCCCCACCAGCCGGGGCACCCCTGCCAACAGGGAACGGTGCAGGCCTTCGGGGTCCAGCACCTCCATTTCCCCGATGGAGGCGGGGATCTCCCAGCGGTGATCCTGACAGGTGGACCGCAGATCATCCACCAGATTGATCCACTCCCGCACCCGGCCCGGATGCAGAAAGTGGCTGCGGCAGAATCGGTTCCGTTTGGACTGACTCGGTTGGGACATCACCGCATTCCAAAGGAGAAGGTGTCCCAGAAAGTCAGACTCGGGATCGCGCCAGGCAGCGTGGGCCTTATCTGCGGCCTCGGTTTTCTCGGCCGGACGCTCCCGCGGATCCTGAATGGACAGAAACGCCACCACCACAATCACTGCAGCCAGGATATGCTCCTCGTTTCCCTCCTCCAGCATCCGCGCCAGCCGCGGATCCAGCGGGAAGGTGGACAGCACCTTGCCCCTCGGAGTCAGGCTGCGGGTTTTGGTCATGGCCCCGATATCCATCAAGGTCCGGTAGCCCTGCTGAATGGCTGCCCCTTTGGGCGGATCGAGCAAAGGAAACTGATTGAGAGGCGGAAGCCCCAGCACCGCCATGCGCAGAATCACCTCCGCCAGAGAGGCGCGGCGGATTTCGGGATCCAGATAAGGCGGGGCGTTCTCCAGATCCTCTTCGCTGTACAGACGGACACAGATACCAGGTCCGGTACGCCCGCACCGTCCGCGTCGCTGCTTTGCTGAGGCCTGGGAAACCGTTTCGGTGACCAGCCGCTGGATTCCGGTTTGAGGATGAAAGCGCTGAAGCCGGACCTCACCGGTATCAATGACTGCGCGGATGCCGGGGATCGTGACGGAGGTCTCCGCCACGTTGGTGGCCAGAATGATCCTTCGTTTTCCCGTGGTGCGGAAGGCTTTGTCCTGATCCTGTCCTCCTAGGCGTGAATACAACGGAAGAACCTCGACGCCCGCTTTCCATCCTCCCGTGAGTTTTTGCTGTGTCTCGCGTATTTCCCGTTCTCCGGGCAGAAACACCAGGGTGTCCAGATCCGCCTCCAGCCGGTCCAGATGATCCAGCGCATCCATCACCCGGTCCGATATGGGCCGGTCCCGGTTGGTTTCAGGCAAAAACTCATCCCGGATGGGATACAGGCGGCCGGCCACCTCCAGCACCGGGGCCTGCCTGAAAAATTCAGAGAACCGCTCCGCATCCAGGGTGGCAGAGGAAAGAATGACCTTGAGGTCGGGCCGGCGGGGAAGCAGATCATGCAGGCAGCCCAGGAGAAAATCGATGTTCAGTGACCGCTCGTGCGCCTCATCGATGATGATGGCGCTGTATTCCCTCCAGTCCGGGTCCCCGGGCAGTTGAGCCAGAAGCAGGCCGTCGGTCATAAACTGAATACGGGTGTTGCGGGAGGTCCGGTCATCAAAACGGATACGGACACCGACTTCCTGACCCAGTGAGGTTCCGCATTCCTTCGCCACCCGGGCGGCCATGCGGGTGGCGGCCAGCCTCCGCGGCTGGGTGACGGCAATCTTTCCTTTCACCTGCTCCCCCAGCACTTCGGCCACCATCTTGGGTAGCTGAGTGGTTTTCCCCGAGCCGGTGTCGCCGCAGACGATCACGACCTGATGCTGATGCAGGGCGGTGCAGATGCGGACACGTTCCCGGGAAACAGGGAGGTCGTCCGGATACTCCAGTTTCAGGGGCGGTGACATAGAGGAGTTCTTCAATGGAAAATCGGGTTGCTTTCCAATGGGAATCTGGAAAAACCTCGACCTTTTCGACGCAGGACTGAATAAGACATTATGCGGGTTTTTCTTCCATTGCTGATGATCA
>CAZVCO010000237.1:0-4705 GCA_964625795.1 uncultured Verrucomicrobiota bacterium
TTTGGGTGGCATATGCAATGTTAACCTCCTCTCCGGGACCCGCAGTTTCAGTCCATTTTAGAGTCTTCATATCATAAAAGTACACTTTTCTGCCGTAACAGCGCAAGACGGAACCGTTTTGATCCGACATACTGACATCCTATGAAAACCACAACCGAATCCCGATTGGCTCCGCAGGAAATCGAACAGTACACATCCGAAGGCTACTGCCTTCCGGAAGGTCCTGTGTTTTCCGAGCGGAAATTCACCCGTCTGTTCAACCATTTCGAGGAGAAGCTGGCCGCCTGGCCCCGCGACGAGCGGCCGGAAGCCATGGACACCCCGCACTTCGGCGACCCCGCCCTCAATGAATGGGCATTGGCCCCAGAGGTGGTCGATCTGGTCGAGCCGTTGCTCGGACCGGACATCCTGCTGTTCTCCACGCATTTCATTTGCAAACCCAAAGGGGACGGACGACGCGTGCCCTGGCACGAGGACAGTGCCTACTGGAAGAAGCTTCTTGATCCCATGCAGGTGGCCACCGTCTGGCTTGCCCTCGACCCGTCCACCACCGAAAACGGATGCATGTACGTCATCCCGCGTTCCCACAACACCGGAAAAATGGGCTTCTCCGATTATGAAGGCGTGGACGTCTCCAAAAGCGTGTTCGACACCGAAATCATCAAATCCCAGCGCAAAGACGAACTCGCGGTTCCGTGTGAGCTGCAGCCCAACCACTGTTCCCTCCACGACGCGCGCACCCAGCACGGCAGTCCGCCCAACACCTCCGACAAACGGCGCTGCGGCTGGACCCTGCGCTTCATTCCGGCCACCTCCCGGCTGAATCCGGAATATGCCGACCGGCAGCTTATGTATCTGGCCCGGGGAAAGAACCTGCTGGAACAGGATCTGGCCGACCCGGACAAGGATTACACCCACGTCCTGGAGGAACGCAAACGCCAGGGCTTCAAAGCCCATTGATCCCCATGAACACCCTGACCGAGCTTTCACAACAGGCCGCCTTCGCCACCCCGGAGGCGGCCGTGGACAGTCTGGCCTATGCCCGGTCGTTCACGGAGTGCTTCCGGAAAGTCGAAGCGCTTCCGCCCGGTCAGCGCGAAGCGGCCATGCTCCGCCACCAGTTTCCGGCCATCCTGCACGCCCCTGATTCCGGCGACCTTCTGGCCGGGCGGATATTGTATCCCGTGGTGGGCCTGTCTCCGGAACCGATGGGCCTGGGCTGGTACTTCGATTCCGTGTCGGTGAGCTCCTGGATGGAGAACCCGGCCTGCTCCGCAGCGGACCAGGCCGCCTGGGAGGAACTGGACACCTTCTGGCAGCCCCACACCACCCGGGCGAAAATCCGCGCCGCCATGTCCGCGGAGCTGAGCCGGCAGCTCCCCAGCGACGAATGGGCATCGGACAGTGGCGTCGGCTTTCCGCTGTACCGCATGGGCGGAACCACCCTGGATGTCGCCAAACTGCTGCGCATGGGGCTGGACGGACTGGAGAACGAGGTGGCAGGGATGACCGACGGCGACTTCCGTCAGGGCGCCCTTTCCGCCTTGGAGACCCTGCGTAGTTCCATCCGGTTGTACACCGATCAGGCGACAGATCCCGCCATGCGCCTGTGTCTGAAAGCGATTCAACATCATCCCCCAACCACCCTGCGTCAGGCCATACAGCTGTTCTGGCTGTACGTCCTGCACAGCGGCACCTGGAATTTCGGGCGTCTTGATGTGGCCCTGGGCCCCTTTCTGCAGCGGGATCTGCAGGCGGGACGGCTGGATCATGATCAGGCCCTGGCTCTGGTGTGCGATCTCTGGCTGCGGATGAACGACTATTCCAACCAGTACAACAACCGGGTGTGGATCGGGGGGCGTGGACGCCCGGACGAAGCGGCGGCCGATGCCTTCGCGCTGCTGGCCATCGAGGCCACCCGGAACCTGAAACGCAACCAGCCCCAGCTCTCGCTCCGGTTTCATCCGGAACAGAACCCGGACCTGTGGGAGCGCGCCCTGGACGCCATTGGCGAGGGCTGCACCTTTCCCATGCTCTACAACGATGAGGTGAACATCCCGGCCCTGTCAGAAGCCTTTGCGGTCTCGGAGGACCTCGCCACCGAATACACCCCCTTCGGCTGCGGTGAGGCCGTCTTTTCCCATCACGCCATGACCAGCCCCAACGGGGTGATCAACCTGCTGAAAGCCCTCGAGGTCGCCCTGCACGGCGGCATCGATCCCCTGACGGGACGGGTCGTGACCGCCGGCATCCCCTCTCCAGAGGCCATGACAACTTTCGATGACGTCTGGAACGCTTACGCCCGGGTGGTGGAGGAGCACACCCGCGCCATGGCGGAATTTCAGCGGCTTGAATACGATGTGACTGCAACCGAATGCTCCTTCCTGTTTATCAGCATGCTCACCGACGCCTGTCTGGAGCGGGAACGTCCCCTGCTCGATGGCGGAGTGGAGCACCTCGGAGGTACGCTGGAGACCTACGGCAACACCAACGCCGCCGACAGCCTGCACGTGATCCGGGAACGGGTCTTTGATCAACAGACCCTCTCCCTTTCCCAACTGGTGGACGCGCTGGATGCGGACTTCGAAGGTCATCCCGATCTGCAGGCCCGGAGCCGGGCGGTGGCGAAGTACGGGAACGACGAGGGAACCGCGGACGCCATGGCACGCCGGGTTCACGAACACGTTTGCCGGGTCACCCGGGAACAGGCGAAGCGGGTCGGCCTGGATTCCTATCTGGTGGTCATCATCAACAACTGGGCCAACACCCTGCTGGGCCACCAGACCGCCGCCAGCGCGGAGGGACGCCGCGCGGGCGAACCCATGGCCAACGGCAACAATCCCACGCCCGGTTCCGACACGACGGGCGTGACCGCGTTTCTGAATTCACTGGTCCGCCTCGATCCCGCCCTCCACGCCGGAGCGGTGCAGAACATGAAATTCAGCCGCGAATGGTTCGGAACCAACCGGCCCAAATTCGATGCCTTGTTGCGGACCTATTTCCACAACGGCGGCACCCAGGCCATGGTGACGGTGGTGTCCCGGGAGGATCTCGAATCCGCCGTGCGCGAACCGGAGAAATGGGGACATCTGCTGGTCCGGGTCGGCGGCTTCAGCATCCGCTTTGTGGACCTTCCTCCCGACGCGCAGCGGGAACTGATCGCCAGAACGCTCCATTAACCCCACGATGAAACCCTTGTCCGGAATTGTATTCGATCTGCAGCGGGCCGCGCTGGACGACGGCCCCGGCCTGCGGACCGTGGTGTTTCTGAAAGGATGCCCCCTGCGGTGCCGCTGGTGCCACAACCCGGAATCCTGGACCCCCGCGCCGCAGACCGGACGCTCCGGAAAAACCTACGGACGGGAAATGACCGTGGACGAGGTGATGGCCGAGGTGGAAAAAGACCGCGCCTTCTACGACCGATCCGGCGGAGGCCTCACCCTCTCCGGCGGGGAACCCACCTTTCAGTTCGACTTCTGCCTCGGCCTGCTCGCCGCCGCGAAAGCGCGAGGGATTTCAACCTGTCTGGACACCTGTGGACACTTCTCTCCGGAACGGCTCTCCCTCCTGCTGCCGCTCGTCGATCTTTGGCATTTCGATCTCAAGGCCACCGGCCCGGAAATGTACCGCAATGGCACCGGGGTGGACGGAGAGCAAATCGAACGGAATCTGCAACATTTGCTGGATGCCGGGGCGAAAGTACGTCTGCGCTGCCCCGTCGTTACCGGGATCCACGATCGCCCGGAACACCTGCGGCGGCTGGAGGCTCTGGAAAACAGCGGCCGCTTTGAAACGGTCGTACGGCTCCCCTACCATGACACGGGAAAGACGAAATACAAAGACTTGAACCTTCCGGCACCTCGGTTTTCAGCCGGATGAGGATCGGACCGAAAGAACGCTGAAATCATAATCAAACGTCGGAATGCTTCAGGGATATAGACGGGATCACAGGATGGACGGGATCCATACAACTCCTGGACATCCTGTCATCCTGTCTTAAATGTTATCGCAGTCATACCCCAAGCAGGTCTCTGATATTCTGCTCGTGGACCCGTGCGGCCGGTCCGTCCTGAGGATGCGGCGCATCGAAGTGTCCGGTGGGGTATTCGGAAATGCGTTTGGGTCCGGGATGCGCATTGGCGGCGGCCCATTGTCCGGGCGGCGGCACCGAGGGGTCGAAACAGGCGCAGGCGAACACGGTGGGAATGGTGAGCCGCCGCAGAGAGAAGACCGCTTCAAAATAGCGAAGGGTGGATTCAATGGCCGGCTCTTTCAGCCAGCGCTGCCGGACGGCATACGCGCTGCCCACACAGTCGTGGCGCAGACGGAAGGGGTGATGGGCGAAGGTGACCTGTCCCAGTTCAGCGGTCTGGTAACGCGGCTCCCAGGGCAGCATCAATGCCCCCATGCCCCCGCCGAAACTCCAGCCGCGGTAATGGACCTGTTCCGGCAGTCCGTCACACAGCTCTGCCAGCACATCCACCGCCCGCCACAGCGTCGCGGCACAGGAACCGAGAATGTAGGTCTCCGGGGATTCGATGCCATGGACCACATGCCCGTAACAATCGTTAAGCGGCAGCCGGTCGTCGGCGGAAATGTGGAATCCCGGCGCCACCGGAAAGATGACCGCCCGGTCCGGACCCGCCAAGCCCGGCTCGGGGCCCTCCGCACGTCCGCCGTAGCCATGTCCGCACACCACACCGAT
>CAZVCO010000238.1:0-2487 GCA_964625795.1 uncultured Verrucomicrobiota bacterium
GGGCATGGGCCTGATGCTGCTGGGCATGAACACGGCGTTGACCACCCCCGCCACGGCCATCGTCTGCTTCTTCCTGTTCACCTACTTCTACCAGAAGCTCACCGACGTGCAGACCTTCGTCATGAGCCGGGTCGAGCGCGCGGTACTGCTGCACGTGGTCCCCGAGTTCTCGTTCGAATCCGAGACGGTCGACCACCAGTCCAAGCCCGGTCAGGATCTCGCGATGCCCCTCGAGCAGGTCCGCCTCCCGCGGGCTCACCGCGACCACCATGTCGGCCTCGCGCCGTGTCAGGTTGAAGACCCGGGGCAGCGCGACGATCTGCACCTCGAGGTCGGGATTGGCCTCGCCGATGCGCGCGCAGACCTGCGGCAGCACGAAATTCGCAGCCCCATCCGGCGCGCCGATGCGGATCTGCCCGGTCATCCCTCCCGACCGGCCCGCCATCTCCTCGGCCACGCCCTCCACCGCCTGCTCCACCCGCACCGCATGGCCCATCAGCCGCTGGCCCGCATCGCTCAGGGTATATTCAATGAACTTCACCGCGAGCTCCCGGTTCGGGGCACCGCGCATCAGGCTGATGGGGTCCGCACTCACGCTGGAGCCCCCCACCGGGGTCCGGTACACCATCCGCTGGCTGCCATCGGGATTCCGGCTGGTTTCCGCCTGATAGCGTCCGTAAAAATCAATCGCCAGTCCTACTGCGGCATTGCCCATGCTCACATCAATTGGCACCTTGGAGGCGCTGTCGGTGAAATAACGGGCGTTCGCGCCGATCTTCCGCACCAGATTTAATCCATCCAGCCACCCCTGACGCAGCGCCTCGCTGTACGCCTGCGGTGCGGTTTCAGGATCCTGTTCGATCTCACGGATCTGTTCGTCACTGTATCCCTGAGCCCGTACCGCCTGAATCATCTCCTGATGAATCATCATTTCAAAGGCTTTGGCGATACTGCCGCTTTTGGTGGGATCCGACACCCCCAGTTCTTTAAAATACTTAATGGAAGTCAGGTCCGACCACTGACGCGGAGAGGTCTCAATGCCCAGATCCTTTTCCCGGTCCAGATTTGCCACAATCCCGAAGGTGCTGAGGGCGGTCCCCAGAAAGGTGGGCGCCCTCCAGGTTTCCCCGCTTTTTTCCTCAGGAATCAGCACATGACCGGAGTCACTTTTCACCAGCCGGTCCGGAATCCCCTCCGGCCAGGGGGCCACTGTGAGCCCTTCCCGCCCGGCCCGGCTGTGATCATAGACTCCGCCCCCGAAAAACAAATCGAGGCCCGTGCCGAATTTTTCGGGATCATCCTCTGCACGCAGGGCCTTCCAGACCGCCGCCAGAGCAGGATCCGCTCCCTCCGGATCAAAACGCCGGTTGGTCACCACGTCGGAAGCCCCCCGGGGCCATTCCCGATCCTCCCGCTCCCACCACGCTTTGAATGAGGCCTGCATTTCCGCATTCAAGTAACGGGAAATCTCGCTGGTGCCCCCCACCACCCGCCAGTCAATCTTCACCGGCGGCTCCCCTTTCGCCTGCATCCAGTCACTGAAGCCCCGGGCAAACTCATAGCGGATCGCCTCATTATGTGGGGAGATCACCACCAGCACGGGATCCCCATCCTCCCACGCTCCGGTCGGAGGCGGTCGGCGGAATATAAATGGCAGCGCAATCACCAGTGCCGCCGCCAGCACCACACCCCAGGATTTCATTTCGCTCCTCCGGGCAGCAGCACGACATCCCGGGCCTCCACCCACAGATGGGCCGCCTGTTCGCCATCACGGGCCAGGATACGCGGATTCAAATCGAACACTTTCATATTCTGGCCGGACTCACCTCCCAGCCGGACCTGATGCTGGGCCACCTCGCCCAGGTAAATGGTGTCATGCACCGATCCCTCGATCACATTTTCAGCATCTTCGGGAGGCGTTCCCAACCGAAGGGTTTCCGGCCGCAGCGACAGAATCACCTCATCCCCCACCGTAAGTCCCCGCGGATCACAGGAGGAAATCCAGCTTCCCACCGGAGTGGAGACCGTGGTCTTTCCATCCGACTGTGAGGCCACCGTCCCCTCAAGAAAATTCGTTTCACCGATAAACCCGGCGGCAAACGCGCTGACCGGCTGCAGATAGACCTCCTGTGGCGTGCCGCACTGCTCCACCACTCCCCCGTTCAGAACCGCCAGGCGGTCGGCAACCGACAGGGCCTCTTTCTGATCGTGGGTCACATAAATCGCGGTCAGCCCGGCCTGCTTGCAGATCCGGCGGATCTCCGTGCGCATCTCCAGACGCAGTTTGGCATCCAGATTGGATAGCGGCTCGTCCAGCAAGAGGCATTTGGGATGAATCACCAGGGCACGGGCCAAAGCCACCCGCTGCTGCTGACCTCCGGAAAGCTGATTGGGTTTGTGTGAGGCCCGGTCGGTCATTTTCACCATTTCCAGAGCCTCCTGCACCCGCTGTGCCGTCTCTTCTTTGGAGATTTTCCGCATTTGCAG
>CAZVCO010000238.1:2518-3413 GCA_964625795.1 uncultured Verrucomicrobiota bacterium
CATGTGGGGCCAGAGTGCATAACTCTGAAACACCATGCCGGTGTCGCGTTGATGCGGCGGAAGATGGGTCACCTCGTCATCACCCATAAAAATCGATCCGGACTCCGGTTCGTGAAATCCTGCGATACAGCGGAGCAGGGTCGTCTTCCCGCAACCGCTGGGTCCCAACAGGAAAAAAAGTTCTCCGGGGTTGATGGTCAAATCAATATGGTCCACCGCGCGGGTGGTGCCGAAGGTTTTGACCAGATTATGAATATGAACAGAAACAGCCATCAAACACCTTGTGGTTGGGAGAGAATAATACTCTTAACATGAGCGGTTCAGGTAAGAGGTCAACCCTCAAGAACCCCCTAACCTGAATCTTGCATACAACCAGGCTCCGCTTTTATTCAGGAGGACTTGACCTGACCGGGGATGCACCTCATTTTCATGAGATGCCCTCCCCCCCGAATCACCGCAAGCGCAGACGTACCATCCTGGGGATATTCTGCTTTCTTCTCCTCGGGGGTCTTGTCCTGATCAGCCGCTCGTTTTTCATCACCCGGGTGATCCTGCCGGCCATCTCAAACGCATCCGGCCTGTCGATCGAAGCGGAAACGGTCAGACTTGGGATTTCCATTGTTCGGGTCACCCGTCTGCGGGTAAACGGAGTCGAGGGAGTCGAACAGCTTGAGGTCGATAACTTTACCGTTGCTCCCGTCTGGTCCCGTCTCTTACGGGGCGACCTTGCTGCATCCGACCTCACCCTGCAGAATCCGGTGATCGTGCTCACTCCAGCAGACAGCGGCGCGGCCGGGGAAGCCGAAACCCCCGCCCCCTCCAAGCCTCTTCCTTTGGTCGATCTCAAGAATCTTACCATCGAAAATGGCCGGGTGGTGATCCGGTCCGGCGCGAC
>CAZVCO010000238.1:3423-4696 GCA_964625795.1 uncultured Verrucomicrobiota bacterium
CAGACCAAAATATCCAGGGAAGAGAACGGCTACCGCACCCTCACCCTGGAGGACCTGCAGCTTTCCATCCCCCGGATTTCGCAGAACACCGTTCTGAACCTTCAGACCCGGACAGACTTCCGGGCCGAATCTTCCGGCATGGACCTACCCCTTCAACAGGGCCGGCTTACGGCCGATCTGGCCATCTCCCTGAACACCGGCCTTTTGCCAAACGGGCTCAACGGCGAGGTCCGGATCGAACTGGACGCCACCCGCGGGCTTCCGCGTATGACCTGGGAGATGTCCCCCGACCTGACACTCCAGCTCGACACGCGACAACTTGAACTGCGGAAGCTGGACATCTCCGGACACCGGGAGGACACCCGGTTGTTGGAACTTTCACTGCGGGAGCCTTTGAAACTGACCCTGGGAACCGGGCGGCCAACGCTGTCTGACACCGGTCTCCGGCTGCAGGTGCAGCCGACGGAACTTCATCTCTTTCCTTTTGCGTCACTGCTTCCCATAGATTCAGGAACTGTTGAGGGAAACGTTCTCCTCGACTTCCGCGCACGGGACCAGCGGATTCAGGCGGATCTGGACCTCCGCCTCTCCGGCCTTACCGGCAGAACGGATTTCATTCATCTTCAGGACACCACGCTTCATCTGCGGGCGAAAGCCTCCGGCACCACCGAAGAACTTACGGCCGACCTGTTTTCGGCCCGTATCCTTCAAGCCGGCTCCACTCCCTTTCGTCTTGAGGGGTCAGGCAAGGTGAATCTACACACCTTCTCCGGCGAAGTGGACCTGAAGGAACTGCAGCTGGAGGGCGATGGAATGCGGAGCCTGCTGCCCGGCCTGCCGGAAATCAGCGGCGCCATCGTCACCCGCGGCCGCATCACCCGGGACGCAAATGGCCTCTCCCGGTTCAGGCTGTCCACCACCCTGACCGGTGGACAGCTGCAGTCACTGAATCCTATGCCGAGCCCGCTGGAACTGACCGCAGTCGGACAGATCGACCCCGAGACCTTCCTGCTGCGAAGCGGTCAGCTGACCTGGCCTTCACCCGCTGGAGAAACCGAAGGGATTCGGTTCGATGGAACGATCTCCTCAGCCCTCTCCGGTGCACCGGAGGTTCAGTTCCAGGTTGAAGCCGGGGACATTCATCTCGACCCTTGGTACCGTATCCTCCCTTCTGCAAACCCTGATGCTTCCCCACGTGCATCCCGACCGTCTCCTGTACCCTCGGCTCCTTTTCCGACCCTGCCCATTGGTCCTTCCACGTTCTCGCTGTCGG
>CAZVCO010000239.1:0-442 GCA_964625795.1 uncultured Verrucomicrobiota bacterium
ATCTTTGTCTGCACATGAAACACCTATTTTTTTTGGTTCCGCGCGTCGGGCGGGTCCATAAAAAAATACCGTACCAAGGAAGAAATCGAGGAATACAAGCGGACGAAAGATCCAATCAACGTGCTCAAGCGGCAACTTCTTGCCGACGGCACGCTCACCGAAGACCTCGCAAAGGAAATCGATCAGGAAAAGAAGAAGGAAGCCGAAGCTTCTGCGGTCTTTTTCCGGCCAGGCCACCACCATGGTGTAGATCACCAGGAGTTTGAACAGGTTGTCGTTGAGGGCTCCGCCGAACTGGGCCAGGTTGTGCCAGTGAAAGGTTCCGAGAGAGGGGCGTTGATGTTTCATGGAGTAAGTCCTTGGGTGGTGAACCAGTGGAGAAGATGTCCGGTTTCGGTCGGGGTGTCGAGATCCAGCGGCATGGCGCCGGCGCGCACGGCGG
>CAZVCO010000239.1:452-4687 GCA_964625795.1 uncultured Verrucomicrobiota bacterium
AGGGCATTGCCAAGGCCGATGCCGAAGCCCTCAAGAAGGCCATCGAGGAAGCCGGCGGCAAGGTTTCGATCAAGTGATCGCAGCCGGGGCTGGCATGTCCGGCCCCGGTTTCCTCCCGGAGCTGTTTGGCGGGCGCCTCCAGCTGATCGAACCATGCCATTGCAGTGGGAGTGTGAATTACTTTGTCCTGACCGGTGACCACCAGCATCACCGGACAGGAGGCCTGCACCGGTTTGTCGGCCCGTTCGTCCATCAGCTCGAACATCTGGATGAAGAGCTCTTTGGTATTGAAGGGGTCGCGTTCGGTGGCGGGACGGGCGGTGGCGTTGGAGGCCTGCTCGTCGAAGACGCTTTCAATGATAAACGAATCCGGCAGCACCCTGCGTCCGATGTTGAACCAGGTACGGGAGGAAAGGATCGGACTTCGTTTGTCCGAGACCCTGAACAGCGGAGCATAGAGCACCAGGGCGGCCGGGTGAAGCTGCTGACCCTGCACCAGGTCACTGACCACGCAGGCGCCCAGGGAATGCGCCAGGACGATCACCGGATGGCCGCGCTTTTTCAGTTCTGCGGCTTCGGAGAGCACCTGTTCGCGCCAGTCGTCACGGCTGACGGATCGTTTGACCTCGATGGGTTCGTTCAGAGCGGGCAGCCGCATGGCCCGCACGTGGTAGCCTTCCGCCGCGAGGGACGGCCCCAGCTTCTTCCAGACATGTGGACCATCTCCGAAGCCATGCACCAGCAGAATGGAGGGCCCGCTGCCTTCCCAGGTGCGGGCCCGGGCATGGGAGAGCACCCCGTCCGGATCACGGGATATTTTTTGTTCCCAACGATGGGCTCGGAATGAAAACACGGCGCAGGAGGAGACGGGAATGAAGAAAGCCAGTACCATGAGAACCATGAACGGCTTTCGGATCTTTGTGAAGAGTTTATGCAGGTCCATAAATCCTCTATCCAATATGACAATAGTATTGTCAAAAATAAAATGACATTAATATTGTCAGAAAACGAAGGGGTGGCAAAAAGCACGGATGACACAAAACGAACGATATCAGGAGTTGTTTGAGGAAATCCGCCGTCTTCACAACCGTCTGCGCTGGGTGGGGGATGCCCTGCACGAGCAGGCCGGGGTCACCAGTGCGATGCGCAGTCTGTTGTTGAGTCTGGAGCGGGAAGGGCCGCTCACCGTGCCGGAACTCGCCCGCGAGCGGCTGGTGTCGCGCCAGATTATCCAGACCCAGATCAATCAGCTTCTGGAGCAGGATCTGGTGGAAACCCGGCCCAATCCCCGGCACCGCCGATCAAAACATCTGGCCCTGACGCGCAAAGGGACGGCGATGGTCAGAAACATGCAGCAGCGGGAGGAGGAGCTTCTGAAGAAGGCGGGCTCGCCGTTATCACCGGAGCAGGTGGACGAGGCCTCGCAGTCGCTCCGGTCTCTGCGCCTGCATCTGGAGCAGCATGAGGCGGAGATGGACGCGCTCTTCCCGGCGATCGGAAAGATAAAGAGGAATGAGGTGATCATTTGAGATCGTCAATGATTCGGAATCCTGTCATTTTATTCCCATGAACCTTTTTGGAAAATCGGCCGTGTTGCTGATGGGCGCCGGTATGGTGACCTTCGGCGGACTATGGATGTCTGAATCGATGGACAATGTTCAGTTGTCCGGCGATTTGGCGCTGGCCCGGGACGAGCTGGCCGCAGCCGAATCCACCGTGCAGGGACTGAAAAAACGCAACCGGCTGCTGCAGCTTCAATTGCAGCAACTGCCGCTGTTGGAATTTCAGGAGGACATCGAGGCTGAAAGTGCGGGTCGATCGCGGCGCCTTCCGTCTACAGACATGGGGGAGGATCCTGAGGAGGAAACGATTTCCGCAGCTGCCGACGGGGCGGGGGAGCGGGACCGTGAATCCTCCGATTCTTCTGAACCGGAGCGGACACCGGAAGAGGAGGCGGAGCGGGCTGCCCGGTGGGCGGAACGGGAACAGCGCCGGCAGGAATCACGTCTGCAGATGGCCGGGGATCTTCAGGACCGGCGTGAGTTCTTCTCTCAAATTCCGCTGGAGGGACTGACGCCCGAATACGCCGAAGCCAACGTGCGTTTAATTGAGGCCATGGGGGAAATGCAGGTGATGCTGGCAGAGATGAGTCAGGAGGGGCTCAGTCGGGATGACCGGCGGGAGATTTGGGGCCGGCTTCGGGAGAACTCCCGCGAGGTGCGTCGTCTCATGGACACCCAGAAAGAAGTTCTTCTTTATGATTATGCGGAGGTGGAACTCGGACTCGATGCGGAGAAGAAACAGGAGTTTCTTGACTACATGAACACCATCGAGGCGTACACCACCATGCCATGGCGTTCTCGGCGGGGAAGATAAGAGCGATGCTGGGGTGGGTGCACAGGCAGAAAGGGAGTGCGCGGAGCCTGTCTGTGCGGAGTTATACCACTTACGAATGATCTTAAGTATTAAATATCGTAATCCTAATCATGCTCGTAATCGTAATCTAATTTTTGATTATGATTACGAATACGATTAAGATTATGAATGTTATAAAACGAATTCGAGAAGGTTATTTTAAACCGATTCTTATTCGTAAAAGGTATTATATGTTCTTTGTGTGTTGGTTGCAGTGTGTTTCACACCTGAGGTATAAAACATAGACGAGTTCCCCGCGATCACTGCGGCACAGCGGGAACTACAGCAGAGACAACACCTCCGTGCTCTCCGCGTCCTCCCCGTGATCACTATTCGTTTTAGATCAGAGAGGCTTCAAGTTTGCGGATGTGATCGATCGCATCCCGGACAAACTGACGTTTCTCCCGGTAGGTTCCCGGGAAAAATGCCCCTTTGAAACCGGCCACCACCAGATTGCGGACCTGTCCGATCTCCAGTCCAAAGTGTTCCACCGCCAGCTCGAACTCGCGGGTGACGGTGGTGTGAGAGACCAGCCGGTTGTCAGTGCAGAGGGTGGCGCTGAGGTTGTGTCGGATCATGTTGCCCAGAGGATGTTCTGAGATCTCATTCAGTTCCGGCAGGGTCTGCAGGTTGCTGGTGAGATTGACCTCCACGCAGATCCGCCGGTGGGCGATGGATTCGGCCAGGCGTTCCACGAACCGTTCAGGATCTGCCACGTGCTGGGTCACTTTGTCTGCATGAAACAGAAAGGTGCCGTGTCCGATCCGGTCGGCATGACATTCGGTCAGGGCCTGAAAAATGGATTCCGGTCCATAGGCTTCTCCGGCGTGTACCGTTTTCTGAAGGAAATTCCGGTGGGCATGGAGAAAGGCTTCACGGTGGTCGACCGCCGGGTTTCCGGCCTCGGCTCCGGCCAGATCAAACCCCACGATGGGAAGCTGTAGATCATCCCGCAGAGAGACCGAGGTGTGGGCCAGGTCCAGCGAGGCCGCGGCAAAGATCTCTTTCTCTTTGGCTCCCGACATGGCCTCAAACAGGTTCGTGTAATAAGAGGACATCCCGGGTTGAAACCAGCGCAGGGCGCAGACGATGATGCCGAAATAAAATGGGAGGTCCTCCCCGCTGCGCACGGCATCGGAGCGGTTATGGGTGTCCTGTGCGGAGCGGAGGCCCCGGGTCACCGCCTCCAGCACCTCCTGCATGGAGAGACCTTTGCTGGTGTGCAGCTGGGGGGCGAAGCGGACCTCGAGATAGCGCACATGCTCGGCCAGGTTGTCCTCGGCCAGTTCGCGCGCAATGCGCTCCAGGGCCTCCGGGGTCTGCATCACCGCCACGGTGTATTGGAAGCCTGCCAGGTATTCCGTCAAATCCCTGTACTGTGATTTAAAGACACGCTGTTTGAGCTCATCCTCTGTGGTGCCGGGGAGTTCGATTCCCTGTGCATCAGCCAGTTCCAGGAGCGTCGGGACGCGCAAGGACCCGTCCAGGTGCACATGAAGGTCCGTTTTGGGAATCCGCTTGAGGAAATCAGTGTCGGGGAGGCGAGGCATACCTGGAGCATAGACGAACCAGAAGTGAGGCGCAATGCAGAAGGTGACGATCTGTTGCTACAGGCTGTTTAATACTAGAGCCAGCCCTTTTCAACAGCCTGGGGCGCATCCCGCCCCGGCGGGCAAGCCCGGAATTGGTTCAAGCGGTCAAAACACGGGTAAATAACCACGGACTACGCGCCTGCCCGAGCTGTCGCTCGCGACGGCCAGGGGATTGCCCGGACCTTGTTCAGAGGGAGACGAAATGGCCGTACAACGAATAACCCAAAT
>CAZVCO010000240.1:0-4643 GCA_964625795.1 uncultured Verrucomicrobiota bacterium
CGACACTGGGGCTGGCCATGTCGGCTCAATATGCAGAGAGAGGGCGGGATCTGGAGAAAGCGGAATCCCTCTATCAGGAAGTCCTGTCTCTGGAACCAACTCAGGATGTGCGTGATTTGGTGACATCAAATCTTGCTGATCTGTACATGGCCCGGGGCGATAACGATCAGGCTCTGGAGTATCTGGATCAATTGGTAAACACCCGTCTTTCCTCTGTGATCGGTCAGGATGCCCTGCGCAGAAAAATTTACCTGCAGCGGGGTCCCTTCGGCTCTGAACGCTCCCGCAGGGTGGCCGACGATGCCGCAGAGCGCATACAGAATCTGGAGGCCACCCGAGAGCGGCCCCGGCTCTTGCCTGTCTTACACACCGAAATCGGAATGCTGTACTTCTGGCTGGGGGACTATGAAAAGGCGGTGTATCATTTGGAGCAGATGACGCTGATTGGATCGGCGGACACCACCAGTTACGGTTCGCAATCGACCATGTTATACCGTCTGGCCAAGCTGCATGAGAACGAGCTGGATGACCCCTCGAGGGCCGGCCATTTTTACCGTCGTCTGATTCTGGAATATCCCAATAGCGGTATGGCCTATTATTCGCTGGTGCAGGCGGTGGAGTTTGGTGCGATGACCAAGCAGGAGGTCCGCGCGCTTAATCTTTCGGGCATGACGGACGAGATCCTGGCAGAACTGTTTGCCGGCAGGACCGGGGGGGACCGCTGATGAGTGGGGCGAAAACAGACGGATCCAATGCCTGGGTTAACAGTGTAGGTCTGGGGCTGCTGCTGATCTGTTATGTGGGGGCGATTATGAACATCGTCACCACCCGCCGCCAGGAAAGCCGCTCGGATGTGATCCGGCTGGTGCACTGGCAGTTGGAGTTGGGGGTACGCGACGGGCTGCAGACGCTGATTGATGATTTTGAGGCCTACAAGCAGGAACAGGGGCAGCAGGTGGAGGTCATTCAGATCCCCATTCCCGAACGGGCCTACAATCAGTACGTCACCACCCAGCTGATTGGGGGAACCGCACCGGACATGATTCAGCTGGGGATGTTTCCGACGGAATATCAGGGACGTTTCTTTCACCCTCTTTCGGAAATTATTCAGCAACCCAATCCGTTTTTGGAGCAGAGACAGGAACTTCTGGCGCAGAAAGAGACTTTGACGGAGCAGGAACAGCGGGAAGCGGAGGCGCTGGACCGTATCGTGGGCAAGCCCTGGATGGCCAGTTTTTCCGACGGGTTGCGGAGCCAGTTCCAAATGGATTTCCAGGAATATTTCGGAGTTGGTTTCAGTACGTTCACTGTGCGGATGTACTACAATAAAGATCTGTTCAACACCATTCTGGGTCATGACCGCCCCCCGGCCTCTTATCAGGAACTCATCAAATTCAGTCAGGCCATTGATGACTATGCGGAAGAAAACGATCTGAATCTTCAGCCGATCGCCTCTTCGAAATATCAGGTGGATGTGTTCAAAAGCCGCTATTTTTCGGAAATCACCTCCGATCTGAATCAAGAGCTGGATGCGGATTACAGCGGCTTTGCGGACGGATTCGAAAAAGTGGCCGGAATTTTCCGTGGTGACTTTTCCCCCTGGAATCCCCAATTCCGTGCCGCCACGGAAGTGGTCCTCGAACTGGCCGAATTTTTTCCCAAAGGATTTATGTCTCTGGGCCGTGAAGATTCAGGCTTTTCCTTTGTACAGGGCAATGCCGGGATGATTACGTCGGGAAGCTGGGATGCCCTGAGCTATCTGAAAAAAATTCAGGACCAGCCGGATGAGCGCCGTTTTGAGGTGGGAATCTTTGATCTGCCCTCCATTTCCAAAGATCACCCCCGGTTTGGTGAGTTTGCGGAAGGCCGGGCCTCGGAGGCTAGTGCCGGAACCGGATTTGCTTTTGGCATTACCCGTTACACCCGTCATTTTGACCTGTGTATCGAATTCCTGCAGTTTGCCACCACCCCCTTAATGAATACGAAACTCAACGAGGGGGCCGGTTGGATTCCGGTGATTCAGGGAGCTACCCCCCGGGATTTGTTGAAAAACTTTCAGCCCAACTATATTGGGTACTTCGGATCGGCCAACATGGAGTTTATGCCAGGAGGTAAAGCCCAGCTGGAGGATGATCAGCTCTTTTGGGTGTTGATTCAGGGGGATATGGATTACCCGGCCTATGCCGAAAAATTATGGGAGAATCTTCCTTCTGCTGCGGCGACGGACTTCAAACGAATGTATGACGGATCAACGGAATCCCTTCCCAACCGGGAATTGCGGAGAAGTGCTTTTATGGCCAGTGTGGTGCTGGGACCTGAGGAATCCGGGTCACGGACGGAGAGAGAAATTAAGCTGCTGCGGTCCCTTCAGCCTTTACAACAGCTGCTGAATACCCGTCCCACGGCGGACCGTCTGATGGAGCTGGCCCGCCAGGGGATGGCGGAGGACGAGCGGGTGCAGGAATTTGTTGAAGAATTTAACCAGGCACTAGAGCGGGAACTGACCCAGTAATTATGGCTAAAGATATTACATTCAAGCGGCTGCTCACCTACTGGCCCCTGTATTTTTTCGTTCTGCCCAGCGCTTTGATGGTGGCCACCTTCTCCTACTTTCCCGCCGCCAATGCCATCTACCGCAGCACCTACAGGTGGAACGGAAACTACATCAGTGTCTTTGTGGGAACCTCCAATTTTCAGAAAGCCCTGGGCTCTCCAATGCTCTGGGTCGTCACCCTGATTCTTTCCATGGTGATGATTTTTCATTCCCAGAAAGAGACCCGTTTGGCCACCGCATTGAAATGGATCTGTGGACTGGGCTTTCCGGCGGTCATCCTGGCTGTTCTTTTTCCGGACATGGTGGAAGACCTTGCTCCAACCAGCCGGAAACTCTGGGAGGCGGGAGTGTGGGCCGTGCTGTACGCCGTGATCATGTGGCGGCTGGAGAACGACAATGATTCCAGAGGAGTGATCGGCTTTGTCAGCGGACTGTTTGCCGGTTCGTCCCTTTTTGCCGGAGCAGGTCTGTCCGGGTTGATGGCCTGGTCCGCCTCCACCCTGCTCATGGGGGTTTTGCTGTGGATTCCGTGCGGTTTGTTCTCCCGCACCACCCCTATGCTCAAAGGCATGCGGATCTCCCATGCTCTGCTGGGGATGGGCATGATGGTGTGGGCTCTGGCGCTGCATGCCGGAGGGGATGCCGCTCTATGGAGCGGTTTCAGCGTGATTGCGGTGCTGGTGGTGGCAAATATTGTGAAGATGATTCCCTCGATTGCCACGGCGGTGGTGGTGAACCGCCTGAAGAGTGATGCCGCGAATTACTGGTACCGGGTGTTGTTTGTCGTACCCATGATTATCCCGGGTATGGTGTACCTGCTGATCTGGAAATTCTTTTTCAACTCCGACGGACTCTTCAATCTCCTGCTCCGGAAAACCGGGATCATGCATCTTTTGTATCTGTTCGATGCACGGCTGCAGCGGGGTGTTTTTCTGGACGCGGCCGAAGCGGCTGAACTTTCGCTGCAGCAAATAATGGAGCTGGCCTCCTCTGCAACGCCTACCTGGCTGGGATCGGAGGAGCTGGTGCTCCCTGCATTTATTATCTGGGGATTTCCCTGGGTCGGGGTCGTCGGGGTTCTGATTTATCTGGCTGGACTGCAGAGTATTGACAGCAGCGTTTACGAAGCGGCGGATCTGGACGGCGTCGGACCTTTCGGAAAATTCCTGAACATCGAGCTGCCGCTGATTCTCACGCAGGTCAGGATCAATCTGGTGCTGATGATTATCGGTACGCTGCAGATGTATGGCATGATTCTGGTTCTGTACGGTGTGGAGGGGGGACCAAACGGAAGAATGATGGTGCCGGGTCTGCTGATGTTCCGCAGTGCGTTTGTGGAAGGATATGCGGGGTATGCCTGTGCGATTGGACTGATTCTCTTCTTTCTGATCCTGATCCTGACCGAAATCAATAACCGCTTTGTGAGGGTTGAAAAATGAGTATGCGCCGTCAGGAAGCTTTCGGGGAAATCGGGAAACACTTGTTCATTCTGTTCATCCTCTCAATGGCCTTTCTGCCATTGTACATCATGATCACCATCAGCGGTAAAGACGGCGCCCAGTTTGTGGCCCGTCCGTTCACTCCCACCTTTCCGTTTCATTGGGACAACTACGCCCGCGCATGGGAAATGGTGGCACCCTATATTTTCAACACGATCTTTGTCTGTGTCACCTCGGTGCTGCTCACCTTTGTCCTCTCCCTGAATGCCGCATTTTTCTTTGCCCGCTACCGTATGCCCGGGCATAGATTCCTCTGGTATTTCTTTCTGATTCTAATGCTCATGCCCGGAGTGGCCAATCTGGTTCCTCTGTTTATGCTGATCAAAGAACTGAATCTGCTGAATACCTTCTGGGCGCTGATGGTGGTCTATGTGACCGGCGGTCAGGTGGTGCAGATTTTCATTCTCCGCAACTTCATCGAGGATATTCCTCAGGATCTTTTCGATGCAGCTGAGGTGGACGGGGCCAGCGCGTTCAAGCAGGTGTATCACATAGTCCTGCCCATGTCCGGCAGCGTGCTGTCCACTCTGGGCATCCTCCAGTTTATCGGCCTCTGGAATGATTACATCCTGCCGCTGATTGTGATGCGG
>CAZVCO010000241.1:0-4539 GCA_964625795.1 uncultured Verrucomicrobiota bacterium
ATGCGCCTCCGGCGCACAAGCCTCTGACTTCTGACCTCCGACTTCTGCCCCCCCATGATCTACGCCGACTATAACGCCACCACTCCCTGTGACCGCCGCATCGCGGAGCGGATGCTGGAGGTGGCCTGCGAGTCGTTCGCCAACCCGAGCAACCGGGCCTCTCTGGCCGGGAGAACCGCCAGAGGGCTGATCGACACCGCCCGCGAACAGGTGGCCACTGCCATCGGCGCCACTCCGGACGAGATCGTGTTCACCGGCGGATCCACCGAGGCTTGCAACACCATCATCTTCGGGGTGATGCAGCGACTGATGGGGGAACGTCCGCGGATCCTGACCTCGGAGGTCGAGCACCCTGCCGTCTGTATGCCGGCCGATCATTGTGCAAAGGCCGGGGCGGACTGGATTGAAATTCCGGTGGATGACCAAGGGGTCATCGATCTGGCGACACTGAAATCGCAGCTCGATTCCCCCACTGCTCTGGTCTGCGTGATGGCCGCCAATAATGAAACCGGAGTGCTTCAGCCGGTGGAGGAGGTGGTGAAACTGGCTCATGCGGCCGGTGCACTGGTGTTCTGTGATATGACCCAGATGCCGGGCAAGCTTCCTTTCAATGTTCATACCCTGGGCGTGGACTTCGCCTGCTTCTCCGCTCATAAATGTTACGGACCCAAAGGGGCCGGCGCGTTCTATAAACGCCGGGGCCTGGCCCTGAGCCCCCTGATCTTCGGAGGCGGACAGGAACAGGGGTTGCGCAGTGGCACGGAGAATGTGCCCGGCATTGTCGGCCTGGGTATGGCCATGGACCGGGCCGGACGCGAGGTGCATCAGCGTAAAGCCCATCTGGAGCGGCTCACCCGCAGTCTGGAATCCCAGGTCCGCAGTCGTCTCCCCAGGGTGGTGATCCAGAGTCAGGGAGCGGACCGCCTGCCCGGCACCAGCATGTTCAGCCTCCCCGGAATCCGCGGAAAATGGCTGGCCCAGCTTCCCGGGATTATCGCCAGTTCCGGAAGTGCCTGCGCATCGCTTCAGGGTAAACCCAGTCATGTCCTGCGGGCCATGGGAGTGGATGAAACGACCGCGATGAACAGCGTGCGGATCAGTCTGGGTACTCCGACCCACGAACCGGAAGTCCGCGAAATTGCCCAGTCCCTGATCCGGGGCGGTGAGAAACTTCTCGCCTGAGACATGTGATGTACGACCGGAACAAATCGTTGGGACAGCTCCTGCAGGAGCGGGTCTCCCGCCACATACAGGATCTGCGCAACGAACCGGACCCCTGGTCGGCCGAGGATGAGGAGGCCCTGCAGGATCCGGAGGCCTGCCCGGTCTGCCCCCACTGTCTGCTGCCGGTCTCCCCGACCGATCATTTCTGCCCGGAATGCAACGCCTCGGTGGGCGATTACAATAATCTGATGCCGTTCGAGCGGATTTTCGCCCAGGGCGAAGTGCTGCGCAACGGAGTGGATAAACAGGCCCATCTCACACCATACCGGCTGACGGCTTTCGGATTGATCGGTCTGATCCTGCTTGGACCGTTTGCCCCCCTGTATTGGTTCAGGCTCTATCGGAACTGGAATCACCACAAACAAGCCAACTCCGAAGCCTCCGGGTAAAAGAAGGGGTAAGCTCGGGAAGTGGCAGTCAGAGGTTCAATAGGCATAGAGTCAGAGCAAGGCGGCTTTGAACCAGACGAATGCTAATCTGTAACGGTTGCCCTAAAGGCAAAAAAAACACCCTCTCTTCGAAAAGAGAAGGTGTTGAGGGTTGGCAGCTCTCCCTTTCCCACCGGGACCTGAAAGGCTGGTCCGGAGGGTGGGGAGTTCCGCTGGAGGTTACTCTTTATTGTCGGTGAGGGTGGTGTGAGGCACCAGAGAGGCGTACTCCTGCACCGAGCCGTGATTCAGGCAGCATTCGATGATCTGCTTGCCAAGCGGCATGAGGTCCTCCTCCATGAACTGGGACAGTTCTTTCTCGAAGAAGTCCTGCAGGATCTGGGCTCCCTGATCGTAAGCCTCTTCGCCGACTTCGGGCTGTTTGGCCACGTCGAAGAACCAGGCGCCGATGGGATGTCCCTCAACCATGATGGAGCTGGGAGACCATCCCAGCAGCGGACAGCGGCAGGCTTTGACCTGGGAGGCGTCAAAGTTCGCACCGCCGCGGCGGGCCATGTATTCCCGGGTCACCCACTGCGGCATGAAGCTGACATCCCAGGAGCCAATGTGCTGATTGGGCACCAGGATGTACTTCACTTTGGGGGTGTCGAGGATCTGCTTCAGGATCAGGTTGGCCTGATCCACCCGACGGCCGGTGGCAAACGGCCAGTAGGAGCCTACGCCCTCACTGGACATGCCGCCGGTATCCACAATGCTGGGATTGGCATGTCCGCGGGGCGCCACCAGCCGCCAGAGCCACGCCAGCGCGGGGGGAAGAAGATGGAACATACCCATGATACCGTAGGTGGGTTTTTCGCGGGTACAGGGAGGACAACGGACTCCGAAGGAACGGATGTCCACATCCAGGGTGCCGCGGTGCACGTTGGGAACGGTTTCGCAGGGCACAATCACCCGGGGATTGGGACAGGGCGTTTCCGGATCGTCCATGATATGCTCCCAGATCAGCGCGGTGCTGTCCGGTTTGGCATCAATGTTCAGGAAGAGCAGCGGTTTTTTCGGATGAATGGTCACTTTCTCGAGATGAGGATCGATCCCGTACTCGGTCATGTGATTCACCCGGACAAACCAGGCATCCTCGGCGTCCATCAGCGTCAGCTTGCCGTTTCCTTTGTTCAGGGACGGGTGGCAGAGCGCCATGTCATCGGTGACCGGCCGGATCAGGCAGCATTGAGGCATGCTGATGGAGCGGGTTTCTCCGTTGAGGATATTGCGTCCCAGCAGAAGGGTGCCGTCCCCCTGACGGTGGGGCTGCTCGAGCATTTCGCTCTTTCCGCCACCGCTGGCGCCCTCGTGTGAGATGCCGACGCGGTTTTCGTACGGGGTGACCACCTGGGCGGCGGAACAGTGCATGGTGATCCACTCTTCTTTCTCGCCCAACGTAAGCAGTACGCCGTAAATCCCTTTCTTGGCACTGGGCCCGGGATACAGATTGTAGGAAAACAGCTCGTGCATGCCCGGCAGACGGTTGTGCACCACGACCTGTTTTCCATCCAAATGGGTATGACGGAAAGGCGGCGCAACATAAATGATCGCCTTGGGCTCGAAATCAGGCGGCAACTCTTTGGGATCAATAATCCCCTGCAGCATGGCCAGGCCCAGTGCGAAGAAAGAGGCATTGGCCGGAGCAATCACCAACGCATCGGTTCCTTTCCCCGGCATCCCGGCATTGAAGGCGAAGCAGGCCAGATCCTGGGTCTTCAGCCATTCAAACGTTTCATTCCTCAAAGAGGAGAAATCCTGCTGGTAGCGTTCATGAAAGGTGGGCTTGTCTGTGGGTTCCTTGTCCCCGATCACCATACATTCGGGATCCCGCCGGCGCATGTAGGATTCCAGATAGTTGGCGCTGATGCCGTTCTTGACCCGGCAGACTTTAACTTCTTCAACAAATCCCTTTCCCTCCACGTCGTATCCCACGGTCTGATAGCCGTCTGGACCGATATTGTTGATGGTCATTTGAATCAGTTCGTCGGCGGATCCCGCCACCGCAACGCTCTTGGCCTCTGACAGAACGTCGGCCGCAGAAGAGGGCAGTTTGATTTGATTTACGATGTCAAATTCTGACATGAATTTCTCCTTAGTTGGTTTGAATGAGGATACAGGATATCCGATTTAAATCGCCACGACTAGCTTCCCATCCTAAAGTTTTGACTCTTTTTTGATATCAAGTATTAAATTTTTATGCCGAAAACCATTTCCAAAGCGTTAGAACAGCGCCTTCTGAGGTCCAAAGAGTTCCTTCAGGCCTTGGAGGACCTGCATCACATGTCCGGGCTGGAGGTCGTGTATGTGGGATCGCTGGGCAGAGAAAAACTGCGGGTGCCCCGGCAGGCGACCACCATTCTCCGTCGGCTGGAACATGCAGTGTCCACATTGGCTGACGCCCGGCAGGAGGCGCGTCAGGCCCGTCTGGTTCATGCAAATACCATCAGCCCGTTTCCCTGGGTGGAGGTGATCCATCCCATCCGGATTGAGGAGGAGCCGATCGGATATCTGGTGATCTCCGCCTGGCGGCCGGCGGCCTCTGCGGAGGAGGCGCTGCGGGATCTCTGGCTTTCCTGGGTCAGGGCCGGGGAGGCCCTCCCCTGGAAAGATCTGGATGCCGCCTGGCGGGCCTTGCCCGCAGCCACTCCGGCTCAGCTGGACGCATGGGAGCGGCATTTAAAGCGGATCGCAGAGGAAATGCTGCGGAAACTGGAACATCCCAAGGGCTCACAGCTGCTGCCGGACCATCTTCCGCCTCTGATCCGTCAGGCATGTCAGGAAGTGCAGAACACGTTCCGGGAATCGGTCACACTCACCCGGACCGCCAGGACCTGCGGGGTCAGCCCGGAGCATCTCAGCCGCACCTTCCATCAATCCACCGGTC
>CAZVCO010000242.1:0-2593 GCA_964625795.1 uncultured Verrucomicrobiota bacterium
CCAAAAAAGCCTCGGAAATTTTCGATTTGATCGAAAAATTCGCCAGCTACGGCTTTAATAAATCCCACTCCGCCGCCTACGCCTTTATTTCCTTTCAGACTGCGTATCTGAAAGCCCATTACCCCGCGGAATTCATGGCCGCAGTCCTGTCGCTGGAGATGGGCAACGCTGACAAACTGCAGGGCTTTATCAAGGAATGTCAGGAAATGGACATGGAGGTCCTGCCGCCCAATGTGCAGCAGTCGGTCAACCATTTCCGGCCGGAGAATGGCAATATCCGGTTCGGTCTGGCCGGCATCAAGGGAGTCGGCAGCGGGGCGGTGGACAATCTGGTGGCCGAGCGCGACAAGAACGGACCCTACAAAGGACTGATCGATTTCTGTGTGCGGGTGGATCCCCATGTGGTGAACAAGAAATCGCTTGAGGCCCTTATTCAGGCCGGGGCTTTTGACTGGACAGGAATCAACCGGGCCCGCCTGTTCAACGGACTGGAGTTTGCCATCAGCCGGGCGGAGACCATCCGCTCCGACCGGGCTTCGGGGCAGATCAATATGTTCGATCTCATGGGAGAAAGCGGCGGGGACGAGGCTGACTGCAACGATGAGGATCTGCCGGAGGTGGAGATGTGGCCCACCAGTCAGATGCTGGCGTACGAGAAATTTCTGCTCGGATTCTATATTACCGGGCATCCCCTGGACGATTTCTACTGGGAGGCGGAGGAATTCGCCACCACCGCACCCGAGAAGATCGGGGACCTGGAGGCCAAAACCGATGTGCGGGTGGCCGGGATTATCACCCAGTGGCGGAAATTCTTTAACCGCAAGGGAGACCCCATGGCGAGTTTCCGGCTGGAGGGGCTGAAAGGCTCGGTCGACACCGTACTGTACAAAGAGGCCACCCAGCGGTTTGCCGACAACCTGGGAGACGAAATGCCGGTGATGGTGGCCGGCAGTGTAAAGTTCAGAAACGACGAACCGCAGATTGTGATCGAAGAGATCTGTCCCCTGGGGCAGGCTGCGGACTGGTATGCGGAAAAGGCCAGTGTTCACATCTCCGAAGCCCAGGTGAATGAAAAAGATCTGTGGGCACTGCGGGGAATGGTTCCCAAATTCTCCGGGCCGGTGCCGCTGTATTTCTGCGTCACCCTGACCACCGGGGAAAAAGTGTTTCTCGACAGCGACAGCGAGTTCAACGTCCACCCCGACCACCGCTTCAAACACGCGGTGGAGCATCTGTTCGGCGAGGACACCGTGTATGTGCAGCCGCGCAGTTCGATTTACCGGTTTCCCCGCCCCTCCCGCAGCCGGAATTTTGCCGCGGCGGGGTAGGTCTGCCCCCGGGCCGGGAAACCCGCAGGTTTTTCTTTTCTCTTTGTCCTTCGGCACGTAGGGGCACCGCACACCTGAACGGAACCCGATCTCTTGGCCTCTTGGACTCAACTGCAGGACTTACTCAGCGCACACCCGATGTTCGCGGCCGGCCTGCTGTTGATGGTGGGATATCTGATTGGAAAACTCGCCGCGCTGGTGCGGCTGCCGGAAATCACCGGATACATTGTGGCCGGACTGATCCTGGGGGAGGGGGTCAGCGGTATCTTTCCGGGCCACATGCACGAATCCTTTCAGATCGTCACGGAGGTGGCGCTTGGACTGATTGCCCTCACTATCGGGGCGGAGTTTTCCGCCGCCAAGCTTAAGCGCATCGGCAAGGAGGCGGTGATCATTACCCTGGCCCAGATCGTGGCCACCTTTATCGGGGTGGCCGGAGGGCTGATGCTGCTGGATCTCGATCTGCCGTTTGCGCTGCTGCTGGGGGCGATTGCCACCGCCACCGCCCCGGCCGCCACCGTGGCGGTGGTGCAGTCGCTGCGGGCCAGGGGGCCCTTTATTGACTATCTGTACGGAGTGGTGGCGCTGGACGACGCCGGCTGTGTGATTCTGTTCGGCGTGGTGTTCGCCTTTGTCTCCCCCATGCTGCATACCGGCGGTGAGGCAGTGCATTCCGGCGGACAGATCTTTCATGCCCTCCTGGAGGTCGGACTCTCTCTGGTCATCGGGGTAGTCAGCGGAGTGCTGCTGCACCGGCTGACCCGCGGCAAGGAGGGTCAGAATGAAATCACCATTCTGGCCGTGAGCATGCTTTTTCTCACCACCGCGCTGGCCATTGTGCTGCATCTCTCTCCCCTTCTCACCAACATGGCCACCGGATGTGCGCTGGTGAATCTTTCCGCCCGCAATCACCGGATTTTCCGGATTCTGGAACCTCTCACCCCGCCGGTGTATGCGTTGTTTTTTGTTATCGCCGGCACCGAGCTGCATCTCGGAGTGTTTGCCGATCCCCGGGTGCTCGGACTGGGAGCGGTGTACATTCTGTTCCGGTCACTTGGGAAATACGGCGGCGTGTGGGCCGGGTGCGCAGCCATGAAACTGCCCATTCCGATCCGGGATAATCTCGGCTGGTGCATGCTGCCTCAGGCCGGAGTGGCCATTGGTCTGGTGTTGCTGATTCAGGCCTCGCCGGTGGTCACCGGATTGCCTTTGGAGCAGGCCGAACTGGTGACCGACATGGTGAACATTGTGCTGCTTTCGGTGTT
>CAZVCO010000242.1:2616-3001 GCA_964625795.1 uncultured Verrucomicrobiota bacterium
GAAGACGCCTGCTTTCCCCAGCTTCCGGGCAAACACCGTGACGAGTTTCTGCGGGCGCTGACGGAAAAAGCGGCCGGGCTGCCCGAACTGCGTGAACTGGGAGCGGATACCCTGTTTGCGGCACTCAAAAAACGCGAGGAGGAGGGCAGCACCGGAATTGGCGACGGCCTGGCCA
Source organism: uncultured Verrucomicrobiota bacterium (assembly GCA_964625795.1). GTDB lineage: Bacteria > Verrucomicrobiota > Kiritimatiellia > SS1-B-03-39 > UBA6053 > UBA6053. The sequence continues at coordinate 2,792 of CAZVCO010000242.1, forward strand.
TTCCGCATGCCCGGTTCGACAGCCTCGACCGGTTCGTCATGATCATCGGTACTTCACGTAAAGGCGTGGAGTTTGACGCCATCGATAAGAAAAAGGTGAAGGTCTTTTTCCTGATTTTTGGTCCGACCGATGCGGTGCGCGATCATCTCAAGATTCTGGCCAGCATCTCAAGTCTGGCGCATCACACCAATGTCTGCCGTCAGCTGGAGA
>CAZVCO010000242.1:3011-4537 GCA_964625795.1 uncultured Verrucomicrobiota bacterium
CTCCATCACTCCGAACGCCATGTACGAGGCCGTCATGAGCCGGACCTCCGAACAGGAGGCGGGAAAAAGCCGGGAGGCGGTCAAGCTGATGGCACTGGTGCTGTACGATGACAAATACCTCTACGACATTCTGGAGTTCTTCATCGAAGAGGGGATCGACGGTGCAACCATTCTGGAATCCTCCGGTATGGGGCACTACATTTCCAACATTCCGCTCTTTGCGAGCTTCATCGGCTTTATGAACGAAGACCGCAACCGCAGCAACACCCTGCTGGCCACCGTGCCGGAAAGCCGGGTGGAGCGGCTGGTGCAGGGCATAGAGGATATTACCGGGGACCTGGACAAAACCCAGGGGGCCATGATCATGGTGCTCGACGTGGGGTTCTGCAAAGGCAGCATGAAGATGATGTGACGCCAGCAGCCGGATGGCGTGGCTCAGCCGGTCCCCGGGTGAGAAGACGGGCCTGAGTCCTATTATTCATTATTCAGTCTCCGCTGAAGAGGATCCGGTCTTGGGCATCGGGGTCCAGATCGCCCACCACGGTCTGACCGTCCAGAATGGTGCCGTCCAGCAGCTCTTCCGCCAGGCGGTCGACCACCAGACGCTGGATCGCCCGTTTGAGCGGGCGGGCGCCGAAGGCGGGATCGAAACCGGATTTGGCCAACAGTTCGCGGGCATCCGGCGTCAGAGTGAGCTGGATCCGTTTGTCGGACAGCAGGTTCTCCACCCGTTTCAACTGCAGCGAGACGATCTCCTGAATCTGTTCGAAGCGGAGGCTGTGGAACACGATGGTTTCATCCACCCGGTTCAGGAACTCGGGGCGGAAGTGATGACGGAGTTCATCCATCACCTCGGTTTCCAGCTGGGTATAGCCGGCGGCATCATCCGGTTCAAGCTGCTGCACCCGGTCATGGATTTTGGTTCCACCGATATTCGAGGTCATGATCAACAGGGTGTTTTTGAAGTCCACGGTGCGTCCATGACCGTCGGTCAGCCGTCCGTCGTCCAGCACCTGCAGGAGCACGTTGAAGACGTCCGGATGGGCCTTTTCGATCTCGTCGAAAAGAATCACACTGTAGGGCTTGCGGCGGACGGTTTCGGTCAGAGCTCCGCCCTCATCATAGCCGACGTATCCCGGAGGGGCGCCGATCAGACGGCTGACCGCGTGTTTCTCCATGTACTCCGACATATCGATGCGGACCATGTTCTGTTCATCGTCGAACATGAACTCGGCCAGCGCACGGGCCAGCTCGGTTTTGCCCACCCCGGTGGGGCCGAGAAAGATGAAGGAACCGATGGGACGGTTGGGGTCCTGCAGTCCGGCCCGCGAGCGCCGCACTGCGGCGGATACCGCGTGCACCGCCCGGTCCTGTCCAACCACCCGCTTCCGCAGGTTGTCTTCGATCTGCAGGAGTTTCTCCCGCTCGCCCTTCAGCAGTTTGCTGACCGGCACGTGCGTCCACATGGAGACGATCTGGGCAATATCCTCTTCATCGACCTCCTGTTTCAGCATGCTCTTTTCTTT
>CAZVCO010000243.1:0-1351 GCA_964625795.1 uncultured Verrucomicrobiota bacterium
CCCCACCGCGCCCTCTGCGCCATAGCGAGAAAACCTTCCAAAAAAACCAGTCGACCTGCTCCGCGTCCTCCGCGCTCTCCGCGGTAAACCATCAACGAACGACCTGCCCCTCCCCCTCAGAGCTGAAAATCCTCATGGAACTGCAGCAGTCCCTGACGCCGGAGTCCGCCGCGGTAGAGGCGGGGATGGACATCCGGTCCGAACATGGCCCGGCCGGTCCGTTTGGTGACGGCATTCATGGGCTCGGAGGGGAGATGCTGCCAGAACTCATCATCGGGAGCAGTGTCGCGGAGGCTGATCCAGTAGGGCGCGGCCACATTGAGAAACAGCGCTCCCGCCCGGGCGGGTCCCACCACCGCTTCGCTGCCGTCCGGAGCCGGGAGACACAGCGCCTCACCCGCCGCATCTGCGTTGCGGAGGCAACCCCTTCCGGCGGATGCAGCCGGGTGGCCAGCGACGGACCGGCGCACACCCAGGCCGCCGCCGCCCACAGACGCCGCCAGGGATGATTGCCGGGACGGCAGCTGTCCAGACGCCAGTCCGCGGCGGACAGCGCGCGGCCGAGAAAACGGGTCTGCTGCGGCCACCACACATCCCACAGTGACCGGACCGACCCCCAGGACGGAAAGCCCGTGCGGCCGGGATCGTCCGGCAGCAGTCCCGCCACCCCCAGCAACAGCGCATAGGCGGTGGGGACACAGCCCCGGCTGAGGCTGCGCAGACGGTCGGCGGGCAGCGCCCCGGCCAGCCGCTCCGCCACGTCGGCATTGTGCTTGTAGCCCAGCCCGCGCAGCAGCCCGGTGTACAGCGCCTGATCGGTGCCCACGGTGCGGGCCAACTGCTGAAAGCGGAGAGCCTTCCGGCGCAGACGCTCCACCCCGGCGGCCTCCAGCAGCAGGGCCTGCTGCTCCTCCGGCCGGTCGGCAAAAAAGGCCTGCAGGCCATTGCGTCCCTGCCGGCCCCGGTCGGGATAGGCCTGGGGATCAATCGCATCGAAAAAGAAATGCGAACGCCGTTCCAGCAGCGGCTTGAGCGCCACCTCGGTGCAGCCGGGCGGAAGCTCACCATCCGGCACCTCCCCCGGCGCGTAGGTGATGTGCAGGCCCACCTGATCATAGGCCTTATCCTGTCCGTGTCCGTGCGCCCGCCAGTCGTTCGGGCGGATGTGAATCTCCACATCGCCCCGGTAGCGGCAGCCGGCCCGCTCCCATTCCGCGTCCAGAAAATCGGGCCCCTTTTCATGATTCCAGTGGCCGGGATGCAGAATCCTCACCTCCTCGCCATCACTGCTGACCAGCCGCGCGGGGCGCAACCGGTCATCGAACCAGATACAGTGCAGATGACGCTCGGA
>CAZVCO010000243.1:1361-4523 GCA_964625795.1 uncultured Verrucomicrobiota bacterium
TCCCAGGAGGGATGCTGTTCCTGAATGAACGCGAACGTGGGCGGAAACCGGAGGGGATAGGAAGCGGGTTGCATACCTTCCCGAAGCCGCGGGCCACCGGATTTTCCGCAAAAAAGATAAAAAAAAAACGATTCCCCCCTCAGGATCCGGCTTTTTCCAGAGGGTCCAACGAGTTTTCCGGAGTCGACCTGGAAAGAAAACAACCGCGGACCGACACGGATACGCGCGGACCCATGCAGGTGAGGAAAAAAAACTCCAGGCAGGTGGGTTCCACCTCCATCTCCGATTAAGTTGACAGCGCAGCCAACGTTGCGACCGGCTCTGCATGGGTCCGCGCGTGTCCGTGTTGGTCCGCGGTTGTCACCATCTGAAGACCCTGGGAATGAATCAGTTGAGTCCAGGTTCACCCTTAACAGGATCCGGCTTTTTCCGGGGCGGCGGCGGAACGGCGTTGCACTCGCTCCCGCCCTGTGCCAAGAGGACGGCATGGATTTAACTGAAGTGACTCTGACCACCCACCGTCTGTTTGACGGCATTGTGTTCAATGTGGACCGGCACGAGGTACGGCTCGGAGACGGGTCGGAATCGCGCCGGGATATCGTGCGCCATGCCGGCGGGGTCGGCGTGCTGGCCCAGCAGCCGGACGGACAGTTTCTGCTGGTGCGTCAATACCGCAAAGCGGTGGAGCGGGAGGTGATCGAGATCGTGGCCGGACTCCGCGAGACAGACGAGCCCCCGGAGGAGACCGCCCGGCGGGAACTGGCGGAGGAGACCGGCACCGTGGCGGGCGAACTGATCTATCTGGGCACCTGCCTCGCCTCCCCCGGCTACACCGACGAACAGGACCATCTCTTCTACACCCGCACCACCGGGGAGACCAAAGCGGGCAAACTGGATGCCGATGAACGGCTCAAAGTGGAGCTGTGGCACCCGGAGGCCCTGGGACTCGCGGTGCGCGACAACACCATTCAGGACAGCAAAACGGTGGCGGCCTGGTGCCTCGCCCGGGAAAAGGGATTGGTATGAGCGGGATCGACTTTGATGCGGAACTGAACGAAGAGCAGTGCGCCGCCGTGCGGGCGGGCGAGGGTCCGGTGCTGATCATCGCCGCGGCCGGCACCGGCAAAACCCGCACCCTGGTCTACCGGGTGGCCTGGCTGGTGGAGCAGGGCGTGCGGGGCGAAAATATTCTCCTGCTCACCTTCACCAATAAAGCGGCGGCGGAAATGATGCAGCGGGCCCGCGAACGGGTGGGGACCGACGCCCTGCACGGCATGTGGGGCGGCACCTTTCACCACGTGGCCAACCGGATTCTCCGTCTGCACGCGGATAAAATCGGCTATCAGCGCGACTACACCATTCTCGATTCAGACGACATGAAGAGTCTGATGAAAACCATCTACGACGAACGGGGCCACAAAGGCAACAAGGAGTTTCCCAAGCCGCAGGTGCTGCTGTCCCTCTTTTCCCTCGCGGTCAACAAAGCCGAGGATCCCCGCGATCTGGTGGCCGACCGCTTCGAGGATTTCGCGGTGGACGTGGAGGAGGTGCTCTCGCTCTACGAACTGTATCAGGAAAAGAAACAGGCCCTGAATGCGATGGATTTTGATGACCTGCTGGTGGAGGCGGTGCGCCTGCTGGAGGAGCATGAGGGACCGCGTCAGTATTATCAGCATCAGTTCCGCCACGTGATGGTGGACGAGTATCAGGACACCAATCCCGTGCAGGCCCGCTTTGTGAACCTGCTCTCCGGCGGCACCCGCAATCTGCTGGTGGTGGGGGATGATTTTCAGAGCATCTACGGATGGCGGGGGGCGGACTACCGGAATATTCTGGATTTCCCGGAACGGTTTCCCGATGCCCAGGTCTTCCGGCTGGTCACCAATTACCGGTCGGTGCCGGAGGTGCTGAACGTGGCCAACCGCTGCATCGCCGGCAACCCCGAACAGTTTCAGAAAGAGCTGCGCGCGGTGCGCAGCCCCGGCGCCCGTCCCATTGCGGCCAAGCTGCACGACGGACGGCATCAGTCGCAGTACATGGTGAATCAGTTCCGCATGCTGCGGCGGGCCGGCTATGCCTGGGGAGACATCTGCGTGCTCTACCGGGCGCATTACCACGCCATGGAACTGCAGTTGGAGCTCAACCGCGAAGGCATCCCCTACGCCATCACCTCCGGGGTCCGCTTTTTCGAACAGGCCCACATCAAAGACGTGCTCTGCCTGCTGCGCCTGGCCGCCAATCCGCGCGACGAACTGGCCTTTGCCCGTCTGGTGCAGCTCTTTCCCGGGGTGGGCGCCAAAAGTGCCATCAGCGCCTGGAACAAACTGGGCCGACGCTTTCAGCCGCTGGATTCCGAAGATCGGAACCGCCTGCTGCAGGCCCTTCCGAAACGCGGAAAACCGCTGTGGGAGCCGGTGGCCACCGCTCTGGACGGCATGGAAAGCGATGCCCTCCGCCGCAACCCCGGGGAGATGGTCTTCCTCTTCCTGGAGCATTACTATGAGGAGTTCGCGATGAACACCTTTGATAATGCCCCCCAGCGCATGGAGGACATCCACGGCATGGCCGAGGACTGCGGAAATTACGAAAACCTCGACGCCTTTCTCAACGAGCTGGCCCTGCAGACCAATCTGGATGAGACGGTGAGCCAGGACGGAGAGGAGCCCGATGTGGTGCGGCTGTGCACCATTCATCAGGCCAAGGGCCTGGAGTTCCCGGTGGTGGCGGTGCTGTGGTGCGCCGACGGCATGTTCCCGTCCAAACGGTCACTGGACGATGTGGACAGCGGCGGGGAATCGGAGGAGCGGCGGCTCTTCTACGTGGCAGTGACCCGGGCCAAAGACCGGCTCATCCTCGGCATGCCCACCATGCGCCGGCAGCGCGACGGCGGCATGATCTACTACGCCCCCTCCCGCTTTGTCAGCGAACTCGGCCCCGGCCTGCTCGAAGAAGAACGCGGCGGTTACTACTGAGCTTCAGGGGGAAGAAGTTCTCTCGCGGTGGCGCTGAGGACGCGGAGCAGGTCGACTGGGAAGGGAGGATTCTCTCGCAGGGACGCGGTGGACGCGGTGCAGGTCGACCGGTTTAGGGTTACCACAGAGGGCGCGGAGGACGCGGAGCAGGTCGACTGGGAAGGGAGGATTCTCTCGCAGGGACGCGGTG
>CAZVCO010000244.1:0-711 GCA_964625795.1 uncultured Verrucomicrobiota bacterium
TCCACCAGCCATTGTGTATCCTACAAATCACTCCATAGAAGGTTCAGAAAAGGATAAGCGAAAAGTCGCTGACTTAGACGAAAAACTCGATCCTTCATCCCCAGTGGACTCCACAGGAAACGAAACGCCTGAGACCTCCGGGTCCTCGAAGACACAGGGTGAACTAGATTGCGAATTCACATTGGGCGTGACGGAACCGTCGCCGCAGTTCGGTGTTTTGGGCGAATGGAAATCACGGAAAGTGGCTCTGGATCTGAACCAGACACATACGATCAGCCTGTTTGGGGTGCAGGGAGGCGGGAAGAGCTACACCCTTGGCTCTGTCATCGAAATGGCTACGATGCCTATCCCCCATATCAACCAACTTCCCAGCCCACTGGCAACGGTGATCTTTCACTACAGTTCGACGGAGGATTACGCCCCGGAGTTTACCTCTATGGTTGGGGCCAATGCTGAGGAGGAAGAGCTCAGAATACTTCGTGAAACCTATGGAGCAGAACCTAAGTCATTGAAGGATGTCCTGATCCTGACTCCGAAAAGCAAAGTCGCGGAGCGGAAGATTCAATTCCCAGATGTGGACGTCGAATCAATCGCATTTTCAGCTTCAGAACTAAAAGCGGCCCACTGGAAATTTCTGATGGGGGCTGTAGGGAGCCAAAGCATGTATCTGCGGCAGGTCAATATGGTCATGCGGGGCTTGCGGAATAATCT
>CAZVCO010000244.1:721-3468 GCA_964625795.1 uncultured Verrucomicrobiota bacterium
ACAGCGACAAGGCATCCAGGAATCGAGCTTATCTGATCACCTGAAAGGGTTGGCAGAGTTACGACTCGGTTTTGCCGGTGAATACATAGACGACAGCCAGATTCTTCGTGAGAAGGTCCGACCGGGCCGATTGATCATCGTGGACCTTCGGGACGAATACATCGAAAAGGATGAAGCCCTCGGTCTCTTTGTGGTTATGCTGCAGATTTTCTCAGAGGCCACACACCAAGGGAAGGCTTTCAATAAACTCGTCGTGTTCGATGAAGCCCATAAATACATCGAAAATGAGGATCTGGTTGCCGGGTTGGTCGAGGTCGTCCGGGAGATGCGTCACAAAGGCACCAGTATCATGGTCGCCTCTCAGGATCCACCTTCCGTACCTTTGGCTCTCGTGGAACTTTCCACGCAGATCATCATGCACAAATTCAACTCCCCGGCCTGGCTGAAGCATATCCAGAAGGTCAACGCCGCCCTGCGGGAACTAACCGCCCCCAAGATGAGTTCGCTGGGAACAGGCGAGGCGTATGTCTGGTCCAGCAAGGCTACAGACGATGCATTCACTCATCAAGCCCAACGCATCCGTTGTCGGCCAAGAGTGACTCAACACGGTGGGGCGACGAAGACAGCGCTCTAACTACTGTGAAAATGAACGTCATATGGCTTTAAAAAAGTAGAGGGGGGTGGGTCTACATAACTCCCCAAAGACACTGCTGCTTTCATACGCACACCCGCTTCGGACTGTCCTTTTATTCTATCTTTTTCTAAACGGACCAGTTGCCTGAGGACTTTGCCTAAAGAGTCCTCTTTCAATTCACTCCCCACGAAACCCAAGGCTTTTAGAAAACCTAGAAATGTACTTCTTCGACCCACTTCGAGCTGGATATCGTTTTGAGTAGTGGAGTCCATCGATGCCCAGACTTGTTGAGCCGATGGATCTTGATTCTCTTCGAATAATCCCACCCTTGATGTCTGTATTTTCTCTAAGACCAATCCTTCTGCTGCATGAAAAATACCAGTCTCGGCTATTTTGGGAGCTAAGCCTAGAGCAAATATACAACGCAGAACTGACTCTTGAGAATAACTTTTGGCTTCTGGCAATCCCCTTGAGACTTGGTCATAATCCAAATAGACATCTTCCAAAGACTCCCCCCCCGTTTTCAGAGAGGTGTTGTAATAGGAAAATAGTATCCCTTCATAGACTTCGAGATCATCAGGGGGCTGGAAAATCAATGTGCGTATAAGCCCTGGGGGGATTGTGAGCTCTTTCTCCCACAAAAACTTCTCTAGCGCCAGTAAATACAGGGGGTCATCTCTTCGAAGACCCTGGAGGTCGCCAAGATACACACTCTCCTGAAAACTCTGCTCCTCGCCCCCCGCAAGGAGAGATCCTGAAAAAGTGATCGAGGGCCCCTCTTCTCCCACCATGTCAGCTGAATGATCCTCTGTCCTGACTGCGAGTGAGGTGGGGTCGTAAACATTGAAGATTGCCCCCCAAAGTTTGGCCACACCCTTAGCAGTGACGGTATCTATGCCCCCAGGCATAACCGGAAGCCTTTCAGACTTCCGTTTTTTTACAAACTTTTGCGCTTGTAACTCTACAATCTTCGGGAGCTCTTTCAGAATCGGTTCGTCAAATATGTTTTTTACCATACCCAATCACTCCTGACTGTTTGTGATCCGCAGAAGAGTCTCCGTATTCTCTTCAATGTTTTTTCCTTGAGAGATCTCTGAGACCAAAAGTTTTATTTGTTTTTCTCTACCTGCTAGATTTGCTTTTTGCCCAGTCAACACCTCTGGCATTTTCTGTACCATTACCGCTTTGAAGTGCTCTCGGTCGGGGCGGAAATAATGCTTCAACACAATGTCCACTGTTTTGTGGCCGGTGATGCGTCGGACCAGTTCCATGGGTACTCCCGCGCTCAGGGCAATGGTCACAAACGTGACACGCAGGGCGTGCCAGTCCCGGATAGAGGAGGACTGCATCCTGTCTTCGGATACAACATTCGTGAGGTGGGTCGCCCGTTTCCGGGTGGCTGCGGGGCTGACTCTGCGGATCTGACCCCCGATCTCGGCTTCGATGGTTTGCAGGTCCTCACTAATCTGCCCGCGCCGATAGCCATGCTGCTCCTCGATCTCCCTGTAGGAAGCACCAGCGAGATACTCCTTCAACACGGTCGTCATTCGCTCCCGGCGGGCGCTGCCCTCGCGGGTGATCTTCTCGATGGCCTTCAATCCCTGCTTACGGGCAGCAGACGTCGGTAATAGCTCGGCGGCCTCTTGGGCCTCCTCCGTGTCACTCAGCGCCATCTCGACCATCCGCTTGAACCCCCGGGTCAGCTTTCTGCGACCTGCATCAGTTTCGATCATTTTGGCTGCTTCCGTGAAAACATATCCCCTCTTACCCTTGGTCGAGTGCAACACATTCTGCAGCGGACCAAAAATCGGGATTTCGAGTTGCTCGCTGGTTTTGCCCGCCTTGCAGTTGATCACCCCTGCCTTGAGGTCCACATCCGCCCACCGCAGACGGCAAACATCTCCCCTGCGCATCCCAGTGCAGGCCGCACACACAATCAGTGGATGGAAAAGTTTATCGGGCTCAGACACCTTGAAAAGCCTTTGCAGTTCTTCGGGCGTGAACGGCACACGGTGAACCGTCTCGCGTCCAGCTCCGCCACGCAGCACCAGAGCCCGGAAAGGATTCGCCACCCCTACCGGCAGGAAACGTTGGAAAGCCCCCCGGAGCAGGT
>CAZVCO010000244.1:3478-4504 GCA_964625795.1 uncultured Verrucomicrobiota bacterium
ATTTCAAGCCATAAGGCCCTATTTCAAGCATTTTGAGCCGTGTGCAAGCCCCCCGGAGCAGGTTGATGGTCTGCTTCACCGTCTCATCAGCTCGTCCCTCTTCACGAAGTTGATTCAGGTACTCATTGGCATCCGCATCGGTCACTTCATGCAGAAACTCAGCGCCACGTGAAGGCGCCTCCATGAACTCCTGGAACCGCTTGAACCTGGAACGGCAGGTTTTCAGATGTTGCGCGCCCGGCTTGCGACCCCGAGGCAGCTTTTCCCAAAGATCACCCAGTTCGGAGAGGCGCGTATATTGGAGCTTGCGGCCGGTTTTGCTCTCGATCAGCTTTTCCGTGAGATGCTCCGCGCGCCCTTTCCGCATCGCCTCCGACTGGATGTTGTCCAAAACCAACTGTGCCCGATCCCGGCTGCGCTCGAAAACAGAATCACCTGCCTCGTGTAAATTTTCAGGGGGCGTCCCTTTCCATTCCACTCCCAGATTGACTTCGACCACCTTGGCATCCACCATGTACCGGCCATAAAAATTCGGCCGTAACCCGCCATTTCTGTATTTCTTCAAACGCAAACTCACTGCACAATCTCCGTAGCAATCTGTATGGAATGAAATGGATGATTATGACCAAAAAAACAAGCCAAAAGGGGACAAACTAGGGGACACCAACCTGTTTTTTACGCTAAAAACTCCTTTTAATTAGTGTTTTAATCGGTCTATCACCCTCCTTCCAAGCTGGTCACGCGGGTTCGATTCCCGCCACCCGCTCCATTTCCCCCTCCTTCCGGAGGGTTTTTTATGGTCACAGTTTATATTCTCTATTCAGAGCAAACTGACCGCTATTACACCGGGATCACCAAAAACCTGCGGACGAGGTTGCAGAAACACACCTCCGGCCAAAACCGCTCTAGCTCCTACGCTTCCGATTGGAAGGTCATTTGGTTGCAGGAAACAGCCTCTTATGATGCAGCCAGAGACTTAGAAGCACGTATCAAAGCCAGGGGGGCAGCCCGGTTTCTTGAAAGCTA
>CAZVCO010000245.1:0-2945 GCA_964625795.1 uncultured Verrucomicrobiota bacterium
TGCTTCGGATCGAGCCCTTCGGTTTTGACGACGCGTTGGATCTATGGTCGATCACTTCGGTGGGACGGCTCATCGAGTTGCGGGAGCGCGTTCTGGAAGAACAAAAGAAAGGCAGCTCCAGCCCTTGGGTGCATGAGAGCATTTCAAAAAGTTATCTGCGCGACAACTGGTGTTCCGGAGCACTCGGCCATTTAATTGAATTCCTCCCCCAGCATCAGCACGCCGGGAAAGCGCTCGACCTCCTGCACGGTGCGTCCTGTCTCGGAGGTCAGCGCATCACGGCCGGCGGATATGAAGAGGCGGCCGATTCCGATTTCTTCGTCATCACCGCCGGTTCCCGTCGTAAACCGGATGAATCCCGGCTGGATCTCATCAACCGGAACGTCGAAGTGTTCAAAGGCATTCTGGAAAGCATGCATCAGGGAGGCTACAAGCCTACCGCCCATGTCTTCGTGGTCTCGAATCCGGTCGACATCCTCACCGAACTTGCCGCCCGCACCCTGAATCTGCCCTGGCAGCAGGTCTACGGTTTAGGCACCATGCTCGACACCGCCCGCTTCCGCTCCCTTATCTCGCAGGAACTCGAACTCGACGCCTCGCAGGTAAAGGCCCTTATTCTCGGCGAACACGGTGACAGCATGATCCCGGTATGGTCCTCCGCCACCGTGGGGGGACTTCCGCTGGCCGGATTGAAAAAAGTGACCCCTTCCCTTCAAAACGAACTTTTCACCCGCACGAAAGGCAGCGGCGCGGAAGTCATCCGCAAAAAAGGCGGTGCCGGCTGGGCTGTAGGTGCAACCATCGCAGAAACCATCCACGCGGTCGCCCTCGACACCAAAGCTCTGCTACCCGTCAGCTCCCAACAGCACGGCTGCTACGGCCTCCGCGACATCAGCATCAGCGTCCCCACGATCGTTGGGCGCGCCGGTGTCATTGACCATGTCGAACTCGACCTCTGGCCTAAAGAAGTTCAGGGTCTCCAAGCCTCCGGCCGCGCCCTGCGCGAGACCCTGAACAAGGTGATATAAGCCCGGCGGATAAGGGACCGGTCATACCCCTCTTCCACGGCCATCTCAATCAGAGCCTCCAGCCGTTCCTCCGGCATGTCCGGCTGACGGTGCATGATCCACAGATAATCCCGCTTGCTCCGTCCGATCATGGTTTCCTGATAGTCATCGTCCACATACATGATCACGTATTCAGCTTTAATCGGCCAGATGAACTGCATGCCCCACACTGCATTGGAGGGGAACGCGTCACTCCGGACAAACCCGGTGGGAGTGTAGGTCTTCTTTTTCCCGTCCGGACCGTCCTTGTTGAAGCTGAAGGTGGTGGCCACCCGGTTGTCTTCCTCAAGCTCGTAGGTCTCTTTGGCATTCCAGATTCCTTTCTCCAGAAAGGTGGGAATATTTCCGATCACATACCAGTCGCCCATAAAGCGTTCGAGATCGACCTGATCCGCAGTGCGGACAGTGGGGGCAGTGGTGCGGCAGGCGGCAAAAAAAGTCATCATCACGAGGGGAATCAGCAGAAGTTGAACAAATTTTCTCATACAAACAAAACGCATTACGACCGGAATCCTTACGGCCTCATCCGCTCCAGCACCCGTGCCGCCGCCATGGCGCCCGACTCCATGGCCCCCTGCAGGGAGGGATGACGCAGTCCGTCGCCACATACCACGACGCCTTCCTCCTCCGCTACGCCGGGCCCGGGCAATTGTCCCGGCGCAAAGGCCGGAAGGGCATGGTCAATCCGGTAGTCCCGGAGAAATTTCCACCCCTCCACCTGGGTGCCGAACCAATGCTGAAGTTCATCCGTCACACGTCGGACCAGCGGGGTGGTTTCCATCTCCGGCATATCCTGCAGCGACACCGAAATCAGATGCCGTCCCTCCGGCGCCAGCCCCTCCGCCACCGAACTGTTCACCGACACCTGATTCACCTGACCTGTCCCGGAACCGTTCAGCACCAGCCAGGGGCCTTCGACCGGCGGTTTAGATGCATCAAAATACAGACAGGTGACCGGCCGCGTCTCCCGCGGCGCTGCTTCCAGCTGAAGCCCCAAAGAAACGGGGTCCTCCACCGCCACCACCACGGCTGAGGCCGGCACCTCCTCTCCCTCCGAGGTCATCACCCGGTCCGCCTGCACCCGATCCACCCGGGTGTGACAGCGCACTACACCCTGCCCGAGTTCCGAAGTCAGGAACCGGGGGATCTCCTCCATTCCGAACTTCGGAAGCAGGGCCCGTCCTTTCCCAAACATCCCGAACACAAAATCAAACATCCGCCGCGACACGTCATCCGGCTCCGCCAGAAAGATGCCCCGGAAAAACGGACGGAGAAATCCCTGGATCATCTTTTCACTGAATCCCGTCTCCCGCCAGTAGGCCAGCGTGGTCATCTCACTGCCGGAAAACGCCTGTTCGGCCGGAGTTTTCACCTGTTCACGCCTGAGCTTCTGAAGCAGCAGCTTGTCTTTCAGAGAACCCACCGGGTGGAAAGCCCCCTCCAGACACAGCGAGGGATGGCGGAACGGATCCGGAAAGCGGCGGCACTGCTGTCCGTCATACAGAATCGCGCCCGAATGGAACGCTCCCGGCTGCAGCCGGGCGGTCGGCAGACGCTTCCGACACTCCGGATAGGCCTCCAGCCACACCTGAAAACCACGGTCCAGCCTGAACCCCCGGCATTCGTCGGTCCGCACCCGCCCCCCCGTTGCGTCCGAGGCCTCCAGGACCTGAACCGACACCCCCTCACGGAGTAGATCCGCAGCACAACACAGGCCGGCCACCCCGGCCCCGACAATCACCACAGGTGCGTTTTCTTTCATGCTGGTAACGTATCACAGCCAAAGGCTGATGACCATTCGGAACGCGATCCAAGAACCGATTCCGTCCTTGCCCTTCCATGGCCTTCGGTTAGAAGGCCCTCATTACCCCGGTAGCT
>CAZVCO010000245.1:2955-4493 GCA_964625795.1 uncultured Verrucomicrobiota bacterium
TGAAGTTTTGCCATGGACCTCTTCTACCATGAAGCTGTGGATTTGGCGAGAAACGGGTAGCCTTTTTGTTCATTCTCTATCCTATTTGATTCCATCCTTGCCCTTTTTAGTTCAAGAGGTAAGGGAGAAACCGCTTTCACATTGCCCCGGTAGCTCATCAGGACAGAGCGCAGGATTCCTAATCCTGAGGTAGTGGGTTCGAGTCCCGCCCGGGGTACCAGTTTCGAATGAAGGACATTTCCCTAGATCCCCTGAAAGAATTTCCATGTCCGGTTTGTGGACTGACTCTGGATGCCCGTCAGGCGGAACCTTTCTCCTCCTACAGCTGTCCTCAGTGCGGTAATGAGGGCGCCGTTCCCGGTGCTTTCGGACCCTTTCTTCTCCTGCGCCAGATGGGTGAGAGTGTCACCGGTATTCTGGCAGAGGCGTATGATCCCAAACTCGCCCGTACCGTCACCCTTAAAATTATCAGTTCCACTCTGAGCCGGAATGCCGAAGTGGTGGCCGCCTTTAAGAAGGAAGCCCTGGCCGCCGCGTCCCTTCACTCCAAATATGTCCTCACGGTGTACGAATTCGGCGTGCATAACCGTCAACCCTACATGGTGATGGAACATATGGAGGGGGTGTTTCTTTATGAGGTGATGGAGAAAGGGCTGATGGATCAGGGGGAGGCCGTCCGGCTGACTCTCGGAATCGTACAGGGACTGAAAGATCTGCAGGACCAGGGCATCATCCACGGAGAAGTGACACCCAGGAAAATTCTCATCCACGATGACGGCCGGCCCAGAATCTGTGATTTCGGTCTGGCCCGGCTGAGCGGCCAGAAAGTCAGCATACCCCGCAGTTGGTCTTCCCCCTACTATATGCCCCCGGAACGGATCCGGGATGAACGGGAGGACTTCCGCGGAGATTTTTACAGCCTGGGCACCACTCTCTTCTTCATGGTCACCGGCAATCTGCCGTTTTTCGATATGGACGAGGAGGTCGTCAAGCAAATGAAGCTGGCCCGGCCAGCCCCTGACGCCCTGGAGCAGAACCCCGATCTCCATCCGTCCGTCGCTCAGCTCATCGCCAGTCTGCTGGAACGCAACCCTGCAGACCGGCCCGACTCCTTCGAGACCCTCACCGCTCAGCTTGAGGAGATCGCAACCCTCTTCCCTTCCGAAGCCCCCCCCGAACCGGAGGAACCGCCGCCGCCTGTCCACCGGGCCCCATCCGGACGCTCACGGCGTGAGGCCATCAGCTGGTTTGTGTTTCTCACTCTGTTCGGAGCTCTTTGCACTCTTCTGCTCTCCTACGTGACCAACGGGTTTGACTCCCCGGATTCGCCCCCACCTGCTCCGACTGCGACCCCGCCTCCTCCAACGCCCACTCCGGAGCCCCTTCCGACCTCCACCCCTGTGCCGACCCCCACTCCGGCCCCCACTCCGGCCCCCTTGGGCATCATCGAGAACAGCCGCTCCGCGCCGAACACCTCTCGACTCGCGTTCATCGTCTCGTCGACGCCGTCGGTGCGGAGCAGCAGCAGATCCCCGGGC
>CAZVCO010000246.1:0-372 GCA_964625795.1 uncultured Verrucomicrobiota bacterium
CCTCGGCTCTCAATGCGACGATCTACTCGGCGACCCGCGCATCGTACGCCCTCGGCCGGGACCGCATGTTGTGGAGGAGAAAGGCCAGAACCGCTGCCGCGCCCAGGATCAGGACAACCATCTGCAGACTGTCCAGAATGAAGGTCATGTCAGAATGCAGCCTTTCTAGGCGATGCGGAGGCCGTCGTCGCCGGGCTCAAAAAAACTGGCATGGCTCATATCAAAGACCATGTCCAGTTCCTGACCGGCCTTGGCCTCATCTTTCCCGTCCACCCGGGCAATAAATGGACTTCCTCCCACAGAGAGATACAGCATCACCTCCGCGCCCATGGGCTCCACCACCTCGATGCGCGCCGCGGCCTGGGGTTCGGG
>CAZVCO010000246.1:382-4444 GCA_964625795.1 uncultured Verrucomicrobiota bacterium
CCCAGGACCACATCCTGACGTCCGGCATGATTCAGCGCCTGTGCGTGCCGCTCATCCACCTTCACGGTCATCGCATCATTCTTGAAGAACATGCCATCGGCGTCACTCGTAAGGGTACCGTCAAAAAAGTTCATGGGCGGACTGCCGATGAAACTGGCCACAAACCGGTTTGCCGGGTTGGCGTAAATTTCCAGCGGGGTATCCACCTGCTGCATGACTCCGTCCTTCATCACCACAATGCGGTCACCCATGGTCATGGCCTCCACCTGATCGTGGGTCACATAAATCATGGTGGACTGAAGCTGAGTATGCAGCTTGCTGATCTCCATCCTCATCTGCACCCGCATTTTGGCATCCAGATTGGACAACGGCTCGTCAAACAGGAACGCCTCCGGCTGACGGACAATGGCCCGGCCGACGGCCACCCGCTGACGCTGTCCGCCCGACAGGGCCTTGGGTTTGCGCTCCAGAAGCTCTTCAATGCCAAGAATGTCGGCCGCCTCGCGGACCCGCTTGTCGATTTCCACTTTGGGCATTTTCCGGAGCTTCAACCCAAAGGCCATATTCTTATAGACCGTCATGTGAGGGTACAGCGCATAATTCTGAAACACCATGGCGATATCCCGGTCTTTGGGAGGCACATCATTGACCACGCGCTCCCCGATCTTAACGGTGCCTTTTGAGATCTCCTCCAACCCGGCAATCATGCGGAGAGTGGTTGATTTTCCACACCCGGACGGCCCCACAAACACCATAAATTCCTTGTCCTGAATTTCCAGACTGAAGTCCCTTACGGCGGTGACGTCGCCGGGATAAACTTTATAGACATTTTCAAGCAATACCTGAGCCATGGGATCTCCTTTTTAAACTGAAGAGTTGGGCTTATCCCTCTGCAAGATCAGGGTCAACAGTATTCCGGAGAACAACCGCCATTCTACCCGCCACGGCATTGACGCCTGACCTTCCGTGGTGCATAGGTCCCCTATGCCCGATCCGCACGATTCCGAGACCGCCTCCATTCCGATGAAATGGGTGGGTCCGTTATGCATGGTCACAGAAACCGGCACCGAAAATATCGATATCCCCCTGGCCACCTACGAGAGCACTCTCTGGCCCAGTACGAACCGGGGCGCACGCGTCTCCTGCCGGGCAGGAGGCATCCGCTGCACCCTGCTGAGCGACTGCATGACCCGATCCATTCTGCTGGAGGTTCCGGATGCCGCCTACGGCAAGCGGGTCGCCGATGCCCTGACGGCAACCCGAAAGGATCTGCAAGAGGTCACGTCCATCACCTCCCGCTACGCCAGACTGGAGGAGGTCACCACCGAACATCTGGGCAATCTCCTCTTTGTCCGCTTTGCCTTTACCACCGGAGATGCTGCCGGACACAACATGACCACGAAAGCTGCCGATGCCCTGCGTCAACACCTTCTTACCGCTTTTCCGGAACTGACCGATGTCTCGGTCAGCGGAAATTTCTGCACCGATAAAAAGGTTTCAGCCGTCAACGGTATTCTGGGCCGCGGGAAACAGGTCATTGCCGAGGCGGTGATCTCAGAGAAATGGGTCCGGACGTATCTCAGAACCACCTCCGCAAAAATGGCCGAACTGAATGTCCGCAAAAACCTCTTGGGCTCCATTGCCGCCGGCAGTCTCCGCAGCGGAAACGCGCATGTCGCCAATCTTCTGTTGGGCTTCTATCTCGCCACCGGACAGGATGCCGCCAACATCGTGGAGGGAAGCCAGGCCGTCACCCATCTGGAGGACCGCGATGGCGATCTGTACATGAGCGTCACCCTGCCGCATCTGATTGTCGGCACCATCGGCAACGGGAAATCCTTGCCTCATGTGGAGGAGGCCCTGACCCGTTTGGGTTGCCGGGAGAAGCGGGAACCCGGAGAGAACGCCCGCCGTCTGGCCCGCATCTGCGCCGCAACCGTGTGGTGCGGGGAACTGTCCCTGCTGGCCGCCCTGACCAACCCAGGCGAACTGATGGCCTCCCACGAAAAGTACGAACGGTCTTAACCTGCGCCCAGACTGTTTGAGTTACATTATGAAAAACTTTAGATTTACATTTTGCACACTCCCTTGTACTCTTCTTTTATGAAAACGATGTCCGTACGGGAAATGAAAGCGCATTGGGCCCAGGTGGAACGTGAAGTCGCCAACGGTGAAATTATAGAAATTCTCAATCGCGGAACCCCAACGGTCCGCCTGATCCCTGCCTCCGGGCGGAAACGGGTGGTGTGGGACGATCACCTGGCCACCGCCCTTCCTTCTTCGGGCCGTTCTGTGGAAGAAACGATAAATCACGACCGCGACGGACGCTGGTAATCTCATGCTGTACCTGGACACCAGTGCTTTGCTGAAACTGTATATTCTGGAAGAGGGGTCAGAATGGGTGCAGCAACACGTCACCTCACAGGAGGATCCTTTGCCAATTTGGGAGCTTCAGCACATGGAGTTCACCAATGCGCTCCGGCTGAAAGTGTTTTGGAAGGACATCACCGCCAAACAGGCTGAACATCAGCTTGAATTATTTACTTCACGCAAAAAACGCGGTCTTTATGTATTTCCGCAATTGGATCGGTCCGCACTTCAGGACCGGTTTCAATCTCTGGCAACCCACACCATGAAACTCGGCTGCCGGACTCTGGATGTCCTGCATGTCGCCTGCGCCTGTGAACTGGCCGCCGGTCACTTTCTTTCGTTTGACCAGCGGCAGCAAACCCTGGCCAGGAAGGCCGGTCTCAACGTCCCTGCCTATCCCCCTGCGTCATGAGCGACAACAACACTCATAACCGGAAAATGGAACATATCCGCATCCTGGAATCGGATCCGGAAACCGACCGGCAGGGCATGGCCTTTGACCGGATCCGGCTGCGCCACCGCGCCCTGCCCGAACTGAATCTGGACGAGGTGGACACCTCCGTGAGCTTCCTGGGCCGCCCCCTCTCCTTTCCTCTGCTCATCTCCTCCATGACGGGTGGGGACGACGATCAGATCCGCAGCGTGAACCGGCATCTGGCCGAGGCCGCTTCGGAATGCCGCGTGGCCCTGGGGGTGGGTTCCCAGCGGGTGATGTTTGAGCGGCCCGAGGCCGAAGCCTCTTTTGCCATCCGTCAAAGGGCCCCGGACGCCCTGTTGTTTGCCAATCTTGGAGCGGTACAGCTGAACAAAGGCTTTGGCATCGACGAATGCAGAAGAGCGGTCGAGGTGGTGGGCGCGGATGCCCTCTACCTTCACCTGAATCCCCTGCAGGAGGCCGTACAGCCGGAAGGCGACACCTGTTTCAAAGGACTGGCCGACCGAATCGGCGACATCGTCGACAAACTGGAGGTTCCGGTATTTGTCAAAGAAATCGGCTGCGGCATCAGCCGTCCGGACGCCGAGCTTCTGCTGTCGCGCGGAGTGAAATACCTCGATGTGGCCGGCAGCGGCGGCACCAGCTGGAGCCGTATCGAGCACCACCGCCGCGCCTCGGTCTCGGGAGATGATGTGGGCCTGCTGCTGCAGGACTGGGGCATTCCCACTCCGGATGCCCTGCACGATCTGGCGCCCCTCCGTGATCTGGGCACGGTCCTGATCGCCTCCGGCGGCGTGCGCAATGCCCTGGACATGGTAAAATCCATCGTCCTGGGAGCCAGTCTGGCCGGCATGGCCAATCCCTTTCTGGAACCGGCCTCCACCTCCACCGAGGCGGTGGTCCGGAAAATCCGCTCCCTCCAGACGTCGTTTCAAACCATACAGTTTCTGCTGGGAGCCAAAGGACTGCGTGAACTTCAGGGAAACGGGGATCTGATTCTGTGAGCATCGAACTGCCTGACGCGGAAACCCTCTACCATCATTTTCTGGCCGGATGGATCGCTCCGGAGGATCCGCGCGACCGCATCCTGCGCAGTGATCTGGAGCAGATCGAACTCCAGAAGGGACAACATATCCGCATGCTCACCCCGCTGAACGAAGAAGGCCAGAAGCTGATGCGGGATCAGCTGGACCGCACCACCCGCGCAGCCCTGGCGGATTTCCCCGCCTTGCTGGAGGTGGAGGGTCCGCCTTCGG
>CAZVCO010000247.1:0-4433 GCA_964625795.1 uncultured Verrucomicrobiota bacterium
TCCAACGTGGCATCCAGTACGGGGCTGTTAAACGCCGGTCCGGGCTTTTCAATCGGTTCCCGGGCCTCCAACACACCCGCCAGCGTCAGAACGGAAAGAACAAGCATTGAACGGCGGGAGAGAATTGAAAACAGGTTTTTCATAAGCGAAACGAGGGTAAGATACTGAAGTTTTAAATGGATTCCATCAGGAAAAGCAAATGCCGTCCGGGGTTAACCTGCTAGTCCACCACTTCCACTCTGATGCGGTAAAACCGTTCTCCATCGGCCGGCGGGGCTAAAGTAAAGGACTGATCGCCCTCCTGAGTGAGGAGCGTGCTTTCGTCAGTCCAATCCGCAGCGGGTTCGGTCAGACTTGGAGAACTTTGCAGGATATACAGTCGATCTGGCTGGGGAGAGAACTGCAGCTGAAAGCCCCCCGCACCATTCGGCACCGGCGGCTGGGCACGCAACACGCCCTGCCAGGGCTGCCCGGGCCCTTCCCGCCAGGCGCCCATGGTGTAAAGGTCTCCGGCCCGTCGCTGACGGCCATTGCCCAGGTCGATTATCTCATCCGGACCAGCAACCCCGTGTTCGTCGAGCCAGTTCTGAAGGGATGCGCCCTCCGTGCTTTCGTCCCACTGAATCAGCATCGCATTCAGCCCCCCGCGGGAGGTGTTGGATCCGCCTGTGCGGGTCATCAGTACAATCTCCCCCTCGGCGTTGGGAGCCACGTTTTCCCACAGCAGCCAGCCTTCTTCTCCATCGGGAGCATTCACGCGTTTTGTCCAAACATGTCCCTGAAACGTCTCATCGTAAGGCAGGGCTTCCCCGGTAAGCCCATTGAGCGCGGGAACCATGGTGCCCTGGGCGCCTTCCAGCCGGTAGTATCCGGGTTCGTCGCCGCTGGTGCCGCTACCCGCCTGACTGGAGGCGATTTCGATACGGTAGCTCCGGGCGGGATCGAGACCGCTCAGAGTCATCACCGCCGCGTCGGCTCCCGACTGACCATCGGTTAGCCAAAGCCGGTCGTTCAACGCCACCACCTGATCCCCGGCCCAGCCGGGAATCTCCGTGCGGGCCGAGGGTCCCGGACTGCCACTGTCATCGTCGGTGTACTGATGGGTGGTGCTGGAGGACACCGCCCAGTTGGTGAACGAGACCCCCACTCCGGTGGAGTGACCATCGGCCGTGAGCAGTCCGGTGGTCGTGGAGGTCACGGCCGGATTCCAGTTGCCCACCGGATCGTCGAGCGCATTCCCGAAATCGACCAGAATCCGAACCAGCGGTGGCCGGGGCTGCACGGTGATTGTCGCGGGACTGCTCTGCACGGTCCCCTGGGAGTTCGTCACCTCGACGGTATAGACGCCCGCGTCGCCCACAACAACCGGATCCAGGAGCAGGCTGCTGTTCGTGGCACCATCAAGATCCACTCCGTCGCGGCTCCATTGAAATGTCGGCTCCGGTTGACCGGACGCGAGAACGGAAAGGGTGTAGGTGTCACCTTCATTCAGGCTTCCTCCCTGGGGCTGCACCTGAATGGATGGGGGTTCTTCGACATCCCCCCCTGTGGTTTTGATAATCTGGATGGCGTTGATTCGGCTTGAGGCATCGATATTGAGAGTTTCCGCCTGCAGGTTTTCAAACAACACGTAGTTGGTGAATCCGCCCGCCGCGGCTTCGGCTTCGGTGGCGGCGGTGGCCCGATTGTACTCCACTCCGTCCCAATCCTGGGCTTTCCCTTTCAGCCAGACGGTTTGATCCACATCGTTTCCGATCCGCAGGCGTACAGAGTGCGTGTTGTCCATGGTCAGCGTCCTGTACACATACAGGTCGTATCCGCCGGTGCGGTATTCCTCCGGGATGCCGGAAATCGTCAGACCCGCGTCGTCGCGGAACTCCAGCGCTCCGATGCTGATCAGGAGGTCGGTGTTGGTGATTTCGGCGTCGACCCCGGAATCACGGCCGTTCACCTTGGAGGCGTTCAGCGTGATCGTGTGTTCGCCCCGGTTGTCGGTCGCGGTGCCATTGAGTCCGCTGCCGCCTCCCCAGCTCTCGGTGCCGAAGTTCTGCCAGCGATCGAGTTTGATGACGCCACCGGTATACTCCGGATGGCCCACGGCAAAGGCCCCGTCCTCCCCCTGGTTGTTGAAATTCAGCGAAACGCCGCGATACCCGGGTTCGGGATCGCCCAGCACGCGGAACCCCTGTTGCCCGCTCACGGTTTCTCCACCGCTGGTGGCAGTGGCCGCAAGCTCAAACAAAAAGACATCCGCCGCCTGCGCCTGCGCGGTCAGCAGGCCGCCGGCATCGACGCTGTTGCCGCCGGTGGCCGACCAGGTGAAGCCGGGCTGGGGCTGCATGGGATCCCCGTACTGGTCGAGGGCGGTGGCGGTATAGGCGCGGGTCTGGCCCACGCGCAGGTAATCCACCGGATCAAAGAAATCGATGGGGTTTTGTCCCCAATGATTCTCCACCGACTCCACCTGCACGGAGGTCAGAACCTGCGGCTGCCGGGCACGGATGAGCACCTGGCGCGTATCCGTCGTCGAACCGGATTCAACCGTGAGGGTCACGATGAAATTTCCCTCCCGCGCATACGTGTGGCCGGGGGTGGCCCCACTGCCCTGTTGGCCATCGCCAAAATCCCAGTGGTACGTGAGACCGGTGCCGGAAGACCCGGACGCGTCGAAGGAGACGGATAGTGGCACGGTTCCGCCGAGGGAGTCGGCCTCCAGGTCGGCCACAACCCCGGCGCCGCCCGCGAAGGCGTCCAGCCGGGCAAGTTCGCGGTAACATTCATGCAGCAGACGGACCGTGTCGGCGCTCAGGTTGGTGTAACTGTGTCCGGGACGTTCATTGTAGCGAACCGCGAAGGACGCCTCCGCTCCGGGATCGGTAAACTGAAGCCCGTTGTGATGAAGATATCCATAGGTGTTCTGGCGGCTCAGTACGGAATAGATCAGAGCTTTGGCCTTGGCCAGATACGTGGCATCTCCGCGTTGTTCCCAAAGATTCATATACACCAACGCCGTGCGCAGGGTGGTCGAGGTGTTGGCGCCATCTTCCGATTGGCGGCGGGACGACTCGTACTTCACCGAAGGTGACAGTCTCGT
Source organism: uncultured Verrucomicrobiota bacterium (assembly GCA_964625795.1). Classification (GTDB taxonomy): domain Bacteria; phylum Verrucomicrobiota; class Kiritimatiellia; order SS1-B-03-39; family UBA6053; genus UBA6053. The sequence goes on from CAZVCO010000247.1 coordinate 3,095, forward strand.
GTCATCATGGGACCAGTCGGTATGATTGTTTTCGAGGTAGGTCAGGACCTGATCGATATCGGCGTCTTCTGCGGTTTCCGCATAGCGCAGCATATACAACAGGAATGCGGAAGGACCCTGTCCATCCGTATTTTTCGTATACCAGGTCCAGTCGTCGTCCAAATTCGCCAGCATCCAGGCATACGCCTTTTGCTCCACCTCCAGAAAATCGGTGATGCCGGCCTCCACCCTCAGGCGCCCAAGGAACAGCAGTCGCTCACCGGCCTGAATGGGATGCCAGTCACGGTCACGGTTCGTACGGCTGTCGGACTCGCCCATGGCGTATCCGCTGCTTGGGGTATAATAGGTCCAGGTGCCGCCAATGTCGTTTCCGGCAAGCTCCAACGAGGCTTGCTGGATGTTTTCATACATGAGCTCCTGCAATTCCTCCAGTCCGAGGGCATAGCGGAGGGCCTGATCCTTCCATTCCGCATCGCCCGTATACAGATACAGCTCCAGATAGGCCCAGGCCTGCCAGAAGGTGGTGTAAAAGAGTCCTTTATACGGAGGCAGAATGTTCCAGCGGCCCGATCCCAGGGCCTGACTCCAGTATCCGGCCCGCTGGGCCGCGCGGAGCGCCTGCCCGGCCACTGCCGGATCGTCGCTGAGCCGGTGCAGCATCAGCAGCCCCATCACACCGCCATAGGTGTTTTCGGATCCATTGTCATACTGCTTGTTGTTGGTGTGCCGGGTCAACACAGTGGTGAGATCGCTGCGGTAGGCGCCGACATAATCGGATTGACCAAACCACAGGGCCGCCGCCCGTAATCGGTCGCGGAAGTCCTGCTGGGTGATTTCGTCGAAATACGGCGGTGAAAACGAAGATCCGGCCTGCGCCGGCGCGGCGGTGAGGGGCGATACCGGATCGGGGGTCTCCGGCGGTTGCGGCACCGCGATATGTCCGGCCACCCGGAACGCGGCATCCACTTCGGCGCCACTGTCGTCGCGGGTGGTCACCGTCCCCAGCACATGTCCGGCGATGATCTGTGCGTCCACCTCGTACACATAACGCACAGGCCCACTGTCCGTGACCAGATCGAAGGTGGTCTGTCCACTCAGGGAGGTCGCGGTCAGGGTCAGGCTGTGACTGACCACGTTGAGGACATACGCCTCCCCGTTGCCGCCCATATGGGCGGTCCGCAGTCCGGACGCGGTGATGAAGGGACTTTGCTGCGGTTCTCCGGTATCCAGTCCGAAAAGACTGTTCAGAAGTTCGGCGTAGTGCAGCGACACCTCGTCCACCGTGCCGTTCTCATGCCGGAAGGACCAGAAAACCGCCTCGCCCCGCCTTCCGGGCGGA
>CAZVCO010000248.1:0-566 GCA_964625795.1 uncultured Verrucomicrobiota bacterium
CATCACCATCAGTGGCCTGGAAGCCGGGGAGGACTATGATCTGAAAATTTTTGCCACAGTGGACAGTGACAGTGATTATTACACCACGACCTATGTCATGGATGGAGAGAGCCAAACCTTCAACCCGGGAGGCAACACCTCGACCTTCGTTGAGTTCACCAGAGTTGTCGCGGATGCATCGGGTGAAATCCGTATGGAAGTGGTCACGGGCGAATATAGACCCGGCTATATCAATGTCATGGAGATCCACAAATCGCTGGCAGTGGAACTGTCCGAGACAGATGTGCATGTGCCCGAGGGGTCGAGTGCCACCTTCGATGTCCGCCTCAACCGCGCGCCGGATGCCGACCAGACCGTCAACATTGCCCGTGCCTCCGGAGACACGGACCTGAGCCTTGGCAGCGCGGCCTCATTGACCTTCACTCCGGCGAACTGGAACCAGTGGCAGACCGTCACCCTGCAGGCCGCCGAAGACGCGGACACCGATGACGGAGGTGCCGTTTTTGAATGCACGGGCACGGGCGTTAACACGGTCACTGTCAATGCGACTGAAGCGGACAATGACC
>CAZVCO010000248.1:576-4409 GCA_964625795.1 uncultured Verrucomicrobiota bacterium
ATCGAAGTCGATCAGACCACTATCCATGTCAGTGAAGGCGGCAGCGCCAGCGTTCAGGTGCGCCTAACCAACGCTCCATTGACTCCCAGCACGGTCCACGTCGTCCGGCTGAGCGGGGATGCCGACATTACGGTTGGGATCGGCTCCGAACTCATCTTCACGCCCGGGGACTACGATACCTGGCAGACCGTATTTCTCAATGCTGCGCAGGATCTGGACAAAGAAAACGGCTCGGCCACCATCCGCCTCAGCGCCACGGATGCGGCGGATGTCGATATCACGGTGGCCGAGGTGGATGACGACTATACTGTGGTCGCCGATGGGTTACTGGCTTCCTGGGAACTGGATGCCATCTCCGCCAGCCCCCTGGTGACCGAGGTGAACGCCGGATTTCTGGCGGACGGACTGAATGGAGGTTTGCTCACCCACAGTGATCCCGGCGAGATGCGCGGTGTGAACGATGCCCTGAGAGCGATCGATAATAATGAGCCCGATCTGGCCGGCTCCATCACCGCCGGAAATTATTTCAAATGGACGCTGCAGGTGGATGCCGGTCACGAGATCCGGATTACCGATGTCGTGCTGCGCTCGAAAATTGATGGATCGACGCTATCGCTGGCCCTGTTGTGTGATGCGGTCGGTTTGACCGCCGACGATGCGCTGGCGACAATTGCCCCGGGATTACAGACCTCGAACATCAGCGTGACCATGGACCCGGTGTCCGGATCGGTCGAGTTCCGCGTCTATGGCTATGGGACCAGCAGTGCGTATGATGGGATGCTCATCGGGCACTCTTATAAAACCGATGGACTCAACGATATCGAGGTCTATGGACAGGTCGTTTATTCGACCCCACCTCCCACGACGTTCAGCGGATGGGCGGCGGGCTATGGCGTGGCAGACGATTCGACTGTCGACACCGACAACGACGGGGTGGTCAATCTGATGGAGTATGCGTTGCGGCTGAATCCGCATCAGGATCAGGGAACGGGAATGCCCACCGGCGGGGCGGTGGAGGAGGGTGGGCAGCTGTACCAGACCTTCCGCTACCGCCGCAACCTGGAGGCGACCGACTTGACCTACGTGATAGAGGGAGCGGAGGTCTTGGATGATCTGATTGCCTGGCAGCCTCTCACCATCGCCCCGACGGACGAGACGGTGGTCGACCCGGATGTCGACGGAGACGGAAAGGTGGAGCTGGTGGAAGTGAAAGTCAACGTAACAGGGTTCAACCTGCACTTCCTGCGGCTGCAGGCCGTCCGGTAATGCCGTCATCCTTTCCGGGAACCGAGGGTTCAGCGCGGATCTTCTTCACCCACGGGACAAGCCCGCAGGGGCCGGGGAGGGGGAGGGGACGCGTGGCTAGCCACAGGTCTTGCGCTCCCACGGGACAAGCCCGCGGGGGGCGTTTCAGAAAGACCCCCACCCGCTCGCCGGGTGGGTGAATGAGATCTGTGGCTAGCAGGCCCCCAGCAAAAGAAAAGACCCCCACCCGCTTGCCGGGTGGGTGAATCAGACCTGTGGCTAGCCAGTCCCCAACAAAAAAGAAAGACCCCCACGGGCTTGTCCCGTGGGTGAATAAGGCCTGTGGCTAATCAGATCTGTGGCTACCCCACCCGCATGTTTTCTTTCCGGTAGCTGCCGGGCGTGGTGCCGGTCTGTTTCCGGAACTGCTCGCAGAGGGTGTTGGCATTGGCGAAGCCGGCGGACTCCGCGATTTCATCCAAAGTCAGGGTGGTTTCGCGCAGGAGTTGTTTCACCCGGTCCAGCCGGGCGCGGCGAAGCTCCTCGCCCGGTGTGTGTCCCAACAGTTCCTTGAAACGGAGCTGCATGACCCGCAGTGAAAGCCCTGCCTCGCGGGCGATCTGTTCCATGGGGGGCGGATCGGTGCAGCGGCCGCGCAGGAGGCGTACCGCGCGGACCACATTCGGATCGCCGATGGTTAGCACGTCGGTACTGGGGCGCACTTCGACATGGGAAGGCGGAATTTCCGTTTTGGCCTTGGGCCGTTTCCCGGTCTGCAGCCATCGGTCTGCCACCGCCATGGCCTCGTAGCCGACCTTGTGATAGGGGAGGTGCACGCTGCTCAGGCCGGGCATGCACTCCCGGCACAGGGCCGGATCGTTCTGCGTGCCCAGGATGGCCACCTCGTCCGGGACAGAGAAGCCCAGAAAGCGGCAGCGGGTGGTGATTTCGACCGCGGTGTCATCATCACAGCAATAGATCGCGGCCGGTTTGGGGAGGGCGGACAGCCAGTCGTTTACCTCCGGCCACCCCGGCTCCGGCACGTCCAGGGTGATGGGGAACTCATAGACCTCGGCCTCGCGGCCCGCCTCGGTCAGCCGGTCCAGAAAACCCTGTTGACGGTTCTGAATCGCCACCAGCCGGTTGCTGCCCACGTAGCATAGGGTCAGATCTCCCAATGTGAGAAGATACTCCGCCGCCATGCGGCCTGTGGCGTTGTGATTCAGGTCCACCTGCGGGATACCGGGAGTGGGTATTCCGATGTGGGTGCTGACACACTTCCAGTCAAATTTCCGGATGCGGGAATATGCGCTTTGATGAATGATCGGGGTCAGAATCATGTCCACATCCCAGCTCCGGGCCGCCTCCTTCAACTCCGGGTCGTTCCAAGGAAGCCGGGAACAGAGATACCGCCCCGGTGCGCGGTGCCCCACGTAATCCAGAATGCCGTGATAGATGTCATGCGACAGCTGATGCTGCCAGTTTTGCATGACCAGGATGTGGTGGAGGCGGTTGGGCATTAATCCATACGTATCCCTGGCTGACCGCCATGCAAAGAAGAATTCGTAAAGACCTTATCTCTATTCGTTGTAACGTAGTGACTTAAATCAAAGATTATGTGATAAAATTATTATCGTTTAGACAAAATAGGCGGCAACTCATGAAAAACCTTTTCGCTTCACTCGTAACACTCTCCTGCCTTGCGTATGTATTTCCTTTGCATGCACAGATTTCCATCTCTAATTTAGACACGGCTGAGGTAATTGACTTTACTGGTCTGAACGGGTTTTCAACTTTTGGTGGCTCTGTTCTAACCTCCGGTGAATATGCCGCAACTTCCGTTAACGGTTCCACCTGGAATCCTATTACTTCTTCAACGAGCTCCACGACTGAGTATGGATTTGGAGCCACGGGTGCTGCTCCGGCAGGTAGTCTAGTAAGAGGACCTAAGGATGAAAATGGCGGAGGAACAGCCGGCTTGGGTGAATGGGAGATAGGGTCGACTGCCAGCGATGGGGTTGCCATAGAGATTGGGCCTGGAATATTTACCGATGGCGCGTTTTTTCTGCGTTTTCAAAATGACACGGGTGGGACAGTCAGTCAGTGGAAAATCAATTATGATGGACACTACAGTAATTTGACGGATTTAACTGTTAATGCAGATTTTATCTATTCCGCTGATGATTGGAGCAGTACCTCTTCTGTTGGAGCTTTAAGTTTTACATCTCCCGGAGCGTTAACACCTTCTCCAACGTGGGTAGATGCCGGAATTACAGAGCAAACTATCTCCGCAAGCGTAGCGGATGGGGATGACTTAGTGATTGGATGGTTGGTCAGTGGCAGTGCTCTTGCCGCAGGCGATGTGATCGCGTTCGATAATATTTCAGTCACCGCGATTCCCGAACCCTCCACCCTCGCACTGGTGGGACTGGCGTTGGGAAGTCTGGTGTTTTTCCGCCGCTGGAAATCGTAATCCGGACCAAGTTGATCCGCCGACAACAGGCGGACTTCATCTCAACCCCGCCTTCCTTTCGTAAGCGTCACCGGAAGCCCCTCTGTACAGATTTCTCTACGACAGGTATGATGGA
>CAZVCO010000249.1:0-4402 GCA_964625795.1 uncultured Verrucomicrobiota bacterium
ATTTTATCCGGTTTGCGGGGAGCATACTCCTGCACCAGAAGTTCGATAAACGTTCGGAACGCAACCGGATCCGCGCACAGAGGGGCAATATCTTTAAATATAATGCCGGACTTCGGAAAGTCCGGCATATCCCGTATGGCCCGGGTCAGGCGTTCAACGGGGTCAGTGTCAGGATGCGAGGGCGTGGGGTTCGTCATACGTAAGATTCGGCTCATTCAGATCATCTAACAGAGCTTTCAGCTTTTCAAGCGCACTTTTCTGAATCTGCCGCACTCTTTCACGGGTAATGTGAAAGCGTTCGCCTACTTTCTCCAGCGTTTCGGGTTCGCTGCCGTCCAGGCCATACCGGTAATTCAGGATACGGAGTTCCCGCTCATCCAGATGTTCCAGCAGACTGGCCACGTTGGATTTAATCTGGAGCTCGTCCAGGATATCAAACCCGTTGGGAGAGGCGTCGTCCGAAATCAGGTCACTGAAGGAGCCGCCGTCCTCTTCACCGATGGGGGCATCCAGAGAGGAGGGGTTGTAGGACATGGCCTTCCAGTGTGCAATCTGACCGGGCTTCACGCCCATGTGTTCCGCAATCTCACGGTTACTGGGCTCGTGACCGACCCGTTCATGGTACTCGTGAGAAAATTTCCGGATACGGTTCAGTTTGTCCAGCAAATGGGAGGGGAGGCGGATGGTCTTGCTCTGGTTGGTCAGGGCCCGTTTGATGGCCTGTTTGATCCACCAGGAGCCGTAGGTACTCATTTTTCCGCCCTTGTTGGGGTCGAAGCGCTCCACCGCCTTCATCAGTCCGATATTCCCCTCGGCAATCAGGTCCATGAGAGGCACGCCCAGCCCGGCATAGCTGCGGGCAATTTTCACCACCAGACGCAGGTTGGACTTCACCATGCGGTCGATGGCTTCCTGATCGCCCTGTTTGATCAGGACGGCCAGTTCATTTTCCTCTTCCCGGGTGAGAAGGGGCTCTTTGGAAATGCTGCGCAGGTAGGCTCGGAATGTGTTGTCATTTTCGTTCATGAAGGGGACCTCATAATGGATTTACTATTAGATCGTCCAATCCCTGGACTACTTACATAAAGGAATTACTTATTTTCAGTGTGAAGTGAAAATCAGGGGTTCAGGAGCCCGTTTTTGGGCTAAAAGGGGGAAAGCAGGATGTATAGACGTTGAAAACCGGGCTTTCGTTCAGTTTTTACCTGCTTTTTCACACTGGCAAGACAGAGGGAGGAAATGCCTTAGACTGTTCTTTTGTCGAAAACCTGTTAAAACCACCCCATGTCTACACAACTACAGCTTCCTTCGCCTCTCGATATGCATGTCCATGTCCGCCAGGACGAGATGCTCCGGCAGGTGAGCCCGTTTACCGCCGAACAGTTTGTCGGGGCGGTGTGTATGCCCAATACCCTGCCTCCGATTGATTCGGTGGAGAGGTTTGATGCCTACGTGGCCGAAATCAAAGCGGCCGTGGCGCCGCTGGAGTTTGAACCCTATGTTCCCCTGTTTCTTCATCCTGACTATACCCGGGAGGAGCTGGAGCCGGCGGTGGACCGGTTATTCGGTGCCAAACTTTATCCGGCCGGGGTGACCACCAACAGCGAGGGCGGGGTGAAAGAGATCGAGAAGCTGGAGCCGGTGCTCGATCTGCTGCAGGATCTGGGGCTTCCGCTGCTGGTGCACGGGGAAACCGCGGATGGCTACTCCCCTGACCGTGAACGGGAGTTTCTGGCGGTGTACGATCACATGGCCCGCACCTTTCCCAAGCTGCGCATCACCATGGAGCATATTACCTGTGCGGAGACCGTGGAGTTTCTGGAGAAACACGACAATGTCTTTGCCACGGTGACCCTCCATCATCTTCTCTACACCCTGGATGACGTGCTGGGGGGGCTGTTCAATCCCTTCCTTTTCTGCAAACCCATCATGAAAAGTGCCAGAGACCGCGATGCCCTGCAGTCGCTGGTGCTTTCCGGTCATCCCAAGGTCATGTTCGGCAGCGACAGTGCGCCGCATACCGAAGTGATGAAGCGCACGGAAGGCATGGCCGGATGCTTTACCGCCCCGGTGTTGCTGCCGATGCTGGCAGAGTTTTTCGAGGCTCATGATGCTCTTGACCGACTTCAACCGTTTGTGTGTGACCGGGCCCGGGAGATTTACGGAGTGACTCCGCCTGAACGGACCGTGATGCTGGAAAACGCCGAATGGACGGTGCCGCCGCGTTACGGAAGCGTGGTGCCGGTCAATCCGGGAGCGACGCTGCGCTGGAAGGTCATATAACGCAGGCGTAACACCCCGGCGCACAAGTCCTGCCTGGGCCATCACGCAGCGCGTTTTGAATAACGCGCCCGCCTGCGGCGCGAGGACAGGCACGACTTCAGAATCAGCCCGTCCCGTCTCTCATGATGCAGGGTGCTGCTTGTCAGGGAAGAGGTGCCGCAGGCTGAAGTCCTGCAGAAACCGAAGCGCCCTTGCCGACATCCATGTTCTTCTACAGGAACACCAAACGACTTGTATCATATGATCGCGCAGGAACACCTGTTAGAAAATAAGTCAAGTAAGGGCGAACGAGCCATTTTCATTGACTTCCCTGCAAGAACACCGGAAAAATCAACCAATCACTTGTTGGGCCGGGGAAGGCTTTGCGATTGGGCTGCGGATGTGTCATTCGTGGAGCCAGATTTTTTCTCAAACAGGAAACAGGTTTCTACATGATTGATCGCTTCAAGTTCTTCATCAGCCGAATTCGCGAACGTCTCTGGATTCGGCCGCTTGCGATGTGTGTGTTTTCGATTGCAGCGGTGTTCCTTGTAAAAGCAGCCGACTACGGACACACGCCAGAGTTTGTCCCACGTATCTCTTTGGAAACGATCGAGACGCTCCTGGCGATTATCGCCTCGAGCATGCTGGTGATTGCCACTTTTTCGGTGGGTACCATGATTTCTTCTTATGCATCCGCAGGTGCAACGGCAACGCCACGTTCTTTTCCACTGATTATTTCCGATGACGTTTCGCAGAACGCGCTTTCAAGCTTCATCGGAGCGTTTATTTTCAGTGTTGTCGCCCTGATCGCACTTCTGAATGGATTCTATGATACCGGTGGTCTTTTTGCACTCTTCTGTCTGACGTTGCTGGTCTTCGCCGCTGTAATTCTGTTTTTTGTGAGGTGGGTGGACTGCATCGCACGTTTGGGCCGTCTCGGAAACATTATCGATAAAGTGGAATCGGCGACGGCGGAGGCCTTTGTAAAGAGGCGTCGTGCCTCCACGCTTGGCGGAATTCCCGTAGGGCGACGGTCCGATGGGGACGTCGCCATTTACGGGGACACGGTGGGTTACGTTCAACGGGTCGATGTTGCAAGCCTTCAGGAACTTGCCGGGAAACTGGATTTCCGGCTTAAGATCGCCGCTTTACCGGGCACATTTTCAGCTCCCGGCCAACTCTCGCCTATCTCATCGGAGAAGTGAGCGACTACACAGAGGCCGACACGGCACGAGTGGTGGCGGCGTTCAAAATCGGCGATGATCGAACTTTTGATGATGACCCGCGATTTGGTCTCGTCGCTCTTTCAGAGATCGCCAGCCGCGCCTTGTCACCCGCAGTGAACGATCCGGGAACAGCAATCGACATCATCGGCACCTTTGTGCGTCTTTTTGTGCTGTGGGATACCCCCGTGGCAGACAACCAAAAGGTGGCCTGCACTTATGACCGTGTCGAGGTTCCCGAGTTAGATATACACGACATGTTTGGCGATGCCTTTATGGCAATCGCCCGCGATGGAGCCGCTTCTGTGGAAGTGGGTGTCCGTTTACAAAAAGCGTTCCGCGCGCTCGCACTGGCCGATCAAGCGGACATGAGGGACGCGGCAAGAACTCATTCAGGTCTGGCGATGGCACGGGCCGAACTCGCCCTGGATTTCCAGGAGGACCTCAATGTCTTAAGGGAATTGAACCATTCGTACCGCCTCCGGACTCCGGAATAACTCCGGCCGGGGCAGTTCAGGGGATGAAAGCGTGGGGATAACCGCTTTGCCCCTTCTCTTTAGAGAATTTTCCGGCCCTGAATGACCCGGAGGATCACCATGACCAGCGCGATGACCAGGAGGACGTGAATGAATCCCCCCATGGTGGTGCTGCTGACGAGTCCGAGCAGCCAGAGGACGATGAGGACGACGGCGATTGTGGTTAACATGACGGGTTCCTGATGGGAGGGGTGAATTGACAACCAACACTCTACCCCGTCTGCCGCTCTCCGGCCATGGGGTCTAACCCTCCCTGTCCAGACTGCACGTCCGGATCCCCGGGAGGGCTGCCCGCCTCTGCGGCGTCGGGAAGGTCGACCCGGATCGTGGTGTATTCCCCGGGAGTAGAGAGGATGCGGAAGGTCCCGCCCAGCATCT
>CAZVCO010000250.1:0-4391 GCA_964625795.1 uncultured Verrucomicrobiota bacterium
GTCCGGTCCGTGGCTGACATGTCCCGCCGTAGCACGTAGTGCGAAGGAGGAAGGCGCGACGGCCACACTCTGCTCGATGCCCCGGCGTTCTCCGTCCCTTTCTCAATACCTGAGCTCCTAAAAACAGGGCGTATCCCGCCCCCGCGGGCAAGCCCGCAATTGGTGTTTACAACCACGGACAACGCGCCTGCCCGAGCTGTCGCTCGCGACGGCCAGGGGACCTCACAGACCCATGCAGATAAGCATTAGAATTTGGGTTCTTCGTTGTACGTTCACTTCGTCTCCCTCTGAACAAGGTCTGCGCAGTCCGCGTGGTCCGTGGTTCTTTACCCGTGTTTTGACCGCTTGAACCAATTCCGGGCTTTTCCCCTGGGCGGGATGCGCCTTTCACACGACCCCATCCGTATTGCAGGTTGAAAAATATACCGCAACCGGGTTAACTTGACCCTATGAAATTCATTTGTCCCCTCGTTCTCTTCAGCTTCAGCATTCTGCTTCGGGCTCAGGAACTGGATCCCGATGCCCGTAAAGCGTGGACGTCGTCGGGAAAATCCATTGCGGAGGTACTGGAACTGGAGGAACTCCGGGAGGAGCTGCCGCGGTCGAGCTGGTTCAGCCGGGATCAGAAAGATTTGGACCGTAAGATTTCAAGGATCACCGGGGAGTTGGTGGAGATCCTCCGGGTGTCGGGGCTCAGCCAGGCCAGAGAGCGAATGCAGGAATTGCAGGATTTGGAAGCCAGAAGACTGACGGAGCTTAGGAGCCTGCGGGAAAAAATCGTGGTAGCCCCGGAGGAGGTGTCGGTACTGGAATTTTACCGGAAAGACCGGGAGAAGCTTAAAGAGGAGGCGGAGGTGCTGGAGGAGGAGATCGGCAGACTGTCCCGTCTTCAGGAGGAACTGATTGAGGAGATGACCGAGGTGGCCGCGCGGTCCGGTCTCAGCATCGACGCCGAACAGATGCGGTTTCTACTCTCCTCCGTTTCCGGAGAGGATTTGCTGGACCTGGGGGCAGTGTTTCAGAATGTGCGGGAATTGAATACCATGCTGGAGGGGCTGGTGCGGGAAAATCCGGACGACACCGAGGCCGCCCGGCGCTATTACGGCATGCATGTGATCCTGCTCCGCACCCTGGTGCAGGCGCATGATGACGTGGTGGTGCAGGTGGATGAACGGTATCTGCCCCGGGTGAAAGAACTGAAAGCCGAAAACGAGGATCTGCAGAAAGAAACCGACAGGCTGTTGCGATTTTCAGAAAAATCGCAGCAGGAACTGTTACGGTCCAGCCGGAATACCCAACGGGTAACGGCAGAAGCGCTGGAGTTGTATGAAGAGCATCTGATGTCGGTGCGGGACCGGGTGTATGAGGCACGAAAGGAAATTCAGCAGCGCATCGATGTGGCCTGGAATGCCTATCGCACCATCCGCATCGCCGCGACCCTGGCGGAGGAGATGGCCCACGCGGTCAGCGATCTGCAAACCTTGCGCAGCCTTGAAGTGCCGGAGCTGCTGCCCTTGCAGGACAAAGCCCTGCAGAAAAAATTCATGGAACTCTCCGAACAGTTGAAAGAATAACCCCCAATTTATGCACTCGGCTTCCTGAGCCGGACCGATGGCCCTCTGCGTTTATGTTCCCGACCCGGCCCCGGCCCTCGTGGGCCGGGCTGAAGTCCAGCCGGGCCCTTGGCCCTCCGGAAAACATTCTGCTGCCATACAGGGCCAGAGGCCCGATACATTCCCAGCCCAGACCGTAAGGGCTGGGACACAAGGGTACAATAATAAAAAACATGAGGGCCAATGGTCCGGCTTAATCCCGGTTCCCTCACGTCTGTGAAATGGGGCCTGTTGATCTGAGGTGACGTGCGTTGATCGTGCAACACTCTGCTCCTCCAAACGTGAATCCGGTTCATCCACTCAATCGGTTTTTTCAAACTGGAGTTTTAGGCGATTGCCCCATTGTTTGGCTCCTTCAATCAGTCGGTCTGATTGATCCGCAGGCAGTGACAGCTTCTCTTTGGCCCAGGCGGTAAATGCGGCATCCCAGATCGCTCTGAGCGCTTCGGTGACCGAACCGGTGATTTCCCCTTCCGCGATACGGAGGGTGAAGCCGAGGTCGATATGACCATCCCGGGCGTTGGCATTCACAAATTTTTTAAAAGCCGTTTCCGTCAGAGGAGTTAACAGCGGTCTGCCGGAAGCGTTCCCGATTTTGAGGTCCCGGATACGAATGGACCAAGCCATATCGATAAAGGCCTGATTCTCCTCCAGCGACCAGGCGTCTTCAATGGAGATATCCACACTTCCTTCGGAAAGGAGTGTCCAGGGCGCCCCGAAGACAGCACTCAACGTGGTCAGCGGGATCTCCTGGACGGCCCAGCCGGTTTCGCGTCCTCCCTGCAGAGTGGAGGTGGTGATGGAAAAGGGGGCTTGGCCGAATTGACCCTCCATGTTGGAGCGGAACAGAAGGTCGAACCCCACCCGGTTGGAGCGGAGAGGGCTGGATCGCCATTCTGTGATAACAAGCGGAACAGGGGTGTCGATGTGTGGAAGATGTATATCAATGCGGCATCTCTGCACCTGAAGGTCTTCGATGGTGAATGCGGGAGCACCGGTCAACATATCAATATGAATCGTCCCGTCCCCCTTTTTGGATTCGGGAGGGGCAATGTCAGCTTTCCCTGTGAGATTCTCCACTTTGAGTAGTCGCATGCGTCGGGGGAGGGTAAGGGGATGCCCTGCGAAGTCTGCCGTAAGGTGGTCCGCCTGAAAATCAAGCTGGAGGTCCTGGTCTGAACCCTCTTTACGGACCCTGACGCCTGTAAACATGAAGTGGCGGTTCAAAAAGGACCCTTCCACTTCTTCAAAGCTGACCGCCACGCCGGTTTTGTGTTCCTGTGCCCGACTGATCCATCTCAGGGCTGTCTCAAATAGTACAGTCTCCGCCAGCAAGATAAGGACACCGGCGAGAATCAGCAGGATGGCCGTGACTGGAAGGATCCACCGAGGGATTGCCCTTTTGTGCGTTGTGTTTTTCTGACGGGAAGATGGATTGGCTTTTGGGACAGGCCCTGGTGTCTGAGGTTCTGGTTTGAGGGACGGCTGACGATGAACGTTATGCCGGCTGAATCCCGCGATCCAGAGTTCAATGATCAGGTTGACGCCGGCGAAAAGCAGTGTGACAACACCAACGACCAGCGCTGCAATGGCCTGGGCCAGTCCGGCCGCAATAAGAAGAAGTGCCTCCATTGCAGATAAAGACCTAGGCTTTGGCTTTCAGGTCGCCGGGTTCGATGCGACGGGCATAAAAGGGATAGTCATCCTTGTTCTGCCCCTCCGGAATAAGTTCCCAGCGCTTGTACATCCAGCACCAGTACTCCGGGCGTTTACGGATGACAGCGGTCATGCTGTCGGTCATGCGCTGGGTGAGGTCCGCCATCGGATCATCTGAATTTGGGTCTGGAGCCATTACCTCATGCATGGTCGCAGTATAGTGACCCTTCCCGTCGGCCGTGCCTGTGAGCGTAAATACAGAGGTGTTGGTTTTTACGGCTAATGCGGCGGGGGCCGAGCTGACGGGGGCAGGCAGGCCCATGACATCGACAAAGATGCCGCCGTCCTTTGGTTTGGTGTTCTGATCCAGCAGCACCGCGAGTTTCTTCTTCTTTTTCAATCCCTGCAGGAGTTTCCTGGCTGCCCCTTGCTGAGCGATGATTTGTTGACCGGTTTTTTCCCGGATTTTAATGAAGATCCGGTCGGCAGAGCGGTTTTTCAGGGGGGCGGCCACACTGAAAATAGCCTGACCTTTCAGTGCGTAGGACTGCCCCATGTTTTCCCAGTTTCCGTAATGGGCCACCAGCAACAGCTGGGCCTCGTCCTCGAACAGGGGCGCGCAGGAGTCGTCCCAGGTAAACCATTTTTCCAGCCGTTTTTCGGTGTTCAGGGCAAACCAGATGATGTCCAGCACCAGCAGTCCGAACGATTCAAAGCTGCGCAGCAGAATCGCATCCCGCTCCTCCGGAGTTTTCTCTGCTCCAAAAGCGATTTCCAGATTGGCCCGTCCGATCTCCCTGAGTTCATGCGCATACCGGAAAGCGATGCGGGCGGCAAAGCGTGACAGGCCCACCACCGCCCGGCGGGGCAGCAACGGAATCCAGGCGATGCCAAACAGCAGGGCGGCGGTCTCCGGCCAGGCCCGATACCAGGGACGAAATTTCATGAGGATTCTCTGAACATAAATGTCCTCGGGTTGCAATCCCCGGAGTAGGGGGAGGTCAACCTCCTGTTAAGGATTTAGGACATCAATGGTCTCGGCATTGACAATCAGTGTATTCGGACTGGAGGCGGGATCCACTGTGCCGAAGACTTTCACGCTGGAGAGTTTAGCCAGGCCGT
>CAZVCO010000251.1:0-2990 GCA_964625795.1 uncultured Verrucomicrobiota bacterium
ATAATAGAGATTCCAGAAACTGCATCCAGCTGCTCTGGGCTGCAGCTTTCCCGCAAAGGGTCCTACTTTTGCGGACTGAACCTGCATAAAAAACAGGAAAGCCTTCACGTATAGTTTTCACGACCGGTCCCCTTCCGGGCCTGCAGGTTTTAAGTTATATTCCAGATAGGTCATGATTTCCCGAGCAAACCTTTGCGGTCCGAAATTGGAGGCCGCTTTGATGCTTGCCTCACGGCAAACAGCATAGTGCTTTGGTGACCATCCCGTAACAGTGGTGAAGGTCTGTGCCAATGCAGAACTGTTCTCACTTGAAACTTCGAATCCATTGTCCGGACCGGTTAAATCTGCGCTGGCTCCCACCTTTCCAGTAAGAATCATTCCACAACCGGAACATGCCGCCTCATGTACCACCACCCCCCAGTGTTCTCTTAAAGAAGGCAGAACCAGAAAGCGGGATTGCCTCATCCAAGAGGCAATTTGTTCCGGTGCGGCAAAGGCTTCCAGCCTTACCTGAGGAATTTTTCTGCATTCAGCCGCCAGGGGCCCCTCACCTACAATGACGAATTCCCATTCCCGTCCCTCAGCAGTGGATACAAACATCTGTATGGCCTCCAGCAATGTATGAACCCCTTTTCGTGTGATCAGCCGACCCACAAACAGAATGCGTTTCGGCCTCTCCTCCAGAGGAGTTCCGGGGGTGAATATCCGGGGGTCGGCTCCATACAGACCTTCCAGAATCCGATCATCAGCCATGCCCATCAACCCGCAAAACCGGCGGCCTTCTTTTCCGGGTACCATCACCGCATCAAATTTTCGACGGTACCGAACCCTGAACCAAAAACGCCCCATCCAATGGCGCAAAGTCCCGTACCACATGGTGTCAATCATACTGATCCGAAGACCGCCTGATCGGTTGACTTCATACCCTAATGCGTTGAAGACCGGATAAGCCCAACCCGTGTGAAGAAACACATCCGGGACCTGTAGCCCCAGATCCGCCCAGCTCTTGCACTCATCCCGGTTGACCCAGTGTATTTTCTGACCGATTTGCTCCTCCAGGCCCTGATGTGGGACATCTGCACGGGTACCCAAAACGGTCACCGGACAGGGAGCTTGGCGGTTCAGTTCCGCGATACAGGCCGCAGCATAAGGTGGCAGCCCGCTCCAGGCTATGGCTATTGATTTCAAAGGTACCTTCCCAGCAGAAATTCTTCGCCTATAGGGTTAGTCCCAGTACGCGAAAAGGGTCAGCCGAAGCAACACGGTCGCGGGCAGTGCCGGGATCATTGAGAAATATAATATTCCCGTTATAGCCATTTGATTCATCTACACGTTTAATTTCACGGCTGAAAGGATCATAGGTATGGGGTTCAAAACCACAGTTTTCTAATTTTTTAATCACCTCACTATCATGAATATCGTAGCGGTTCCCGGAACCATTGACTTCGATAATCACCGCCTGCACTTTAGGTGACCGTAAAAGATTTTCGGCTCCTTCGAGGACCTGTGACTCAAAACCCTCTACATCAATCTTCAAAAAGTTAGGCCATCTATCGGAAAGCAAATTATCCAGGGAGTCTATTGGAACCTCTATTACATTTTCCGCAACCTCATTGTCAGCTACAACATGGTTGACTGTATCATGATCTGTAGTGAATCGAAGTATGTCCGCCTTAGCCCCAACAGCACACATTTTTGAGCGGGCTCTTTCGCCCAAGTGATTTATCTCGATGTTTTGAACGAGTCGGGAGTAGGTAGCCGGTACCGGCTCAAAGGAGTATGTAGACGCGCCCACTACAGCTCCTGCTAATATTGTATAGGAGCCTATATTCGCACCAATATCTGCAAAAAGGTCTTCTTTCCGCAAATAATGCAGTAAAAAAGCCATATCGGTAAATTCATGCAATCCACTGTATATGTTTCCTGTAAAACCGGTATCACCCTTTGACACTATAAATTTACAATCATTCACCCATGGATATATGACCGGGGCTCCTAACAGTCGGCTTCCAGTTTGCCATTTCAAATATCGTACTATTGAAGAAAAACGATTCTTCTTATTAATGGGGTGCTGAAAAAGAAGGTCGAGAGTATGTTTTAATGCCATTTTAAACCATCCGAAATCATTTCGTTATTACGGTCCGGATGAACTGATCCAGTTTTTCAGCCTGTTTTGTCCAGGATCGGGAAGACTCAAGAAATACAAACGCAGCTGTTCGGAATTGCACCCGGCGCGCCATTTCCCAGGAAAGGGTATCGTGTATCTTCTTTGCCATACTCAGCCCGGTCTCTTCTTCCGGAACCTGCAGATATGGTTTGTATTCATCAGACAGCCCCGGCGTCCACGTGGAGACCACCGGTTTTCCGAACGACATATAAAACAATAACTTGGACGGAAAGGTCATTTTGTTATCCGCAAACGCATTGGGCCGTGGATTGAGGAATACATGGGCCTTTCTGCAAAGGGCGATAAGCTCCTCCTCCGGCACAAATCCAAAACGCTTGACCCGCGTATCCTCCTTTCCCAATTGTTCAATTCGTTGATTCTCTCCTTTTCCTAGCAGCCAGAATTCCACATCGTGCCGGTCACAGGCCTCAATCGTATCCGCCAAAAGATCGTCTCCCCCATAGTCTGAATATTTTCCCGAGTACAAAATGATTTTTTTTGCATCCGGAGCATAATCCGCCTCGTCCGCATTCAATTTATCATACCCACCATCCAGATGAAGTTTAGGTTCCAATGGGCAGTGTTCATATCCCCACCAGGACAGAATCACATGACCCCTGGCTTTCCGGTTCAGCTTCACAAAATGCTCCATCCTCTCACCGGGAAACTTGAGATCCAGGGTGATGGAAAACCATGGAATCCCTTGAGTTTCCGCCCACTCTCCACAAGGAACATGCCAGGGTAGCGGATTATAACTGATCACACAATCCGGTCTTCCCTCCTCCTGAATGTGTTGCTTCAACCGTTTGAGATACGCGTGAGG
>CAZVCO010000251.1:3006-4373 GCA_964625795.1 uncultured Verrucomicrobiota bacterium
TCCCTTAAACCGGGCAGATTCCAGACCGGAACCAACAGCGGCTCAATCTCGGAATGAAACTCCTCTTCCTTTCCGGGCCGAAGCACTCCCTTTGGCCAGACCTGTTCCGCACGGAAGGCCAGAGTATGAAACGACCAGCCGAATCCTTTCAATCCCCGAATAATGCCCAACGACCACCGGTTTTGCGCTTGGTTAACCGCCCGATAGGCATGCAGAGCCTCCTCTGAAAACACGCCACCAATCCATACAGCTCTCATTTCGGGCTGATGTCCTTCACCACCCTGGCCGGATTGCCCGCCACCACTACCCCGGGTGGGACATCCCGGCTAATGACAGATCCGGCACCGACAACCGATCCCCGGCCAATTGTGACCCCTTTGAGAATAATACTCCGGGCACCAATAAAGACCCCTTCTTCAATAATTACCGGGGCCGTATCCGCATCTTTCTCCTGTAACCGATCCTGATAGGAAACAGGATGCGCATCGCTGTCCGTGATCAGACATCCGGACCCAATCAGCACATCGCTGCCGATTTCTATGTGTGAATTGGCAGAAAGGGTCGATCCGGAAATACCCACCCGATCCCCAATCTGTATGACCGCTCCCTTCCGAATGGTCTTCAAAATCACCGGTTGGAATACCCCGATCGAATTTTTCCGCCAAACGCTGATGGCGCGAAAGGATTTGCCGAATCGTATACTTCCGCGGTCACGGACCCGGACTTTTGGCAGACCGTAAAACCGAAGACCCTGCTGATAGGCCAGACCCCTCATGCAGCAGTATATCCGGTCCCGTAATATCCACGGGGTGTACATCCATTCCACCAGAGAACGTTTTTGTTCAGGCGTCAGCTTTTCCCGTAATTTATGCAACATGATTACCTGCACACGTTTCAAGTAGAGAGAGATATGACATGGCCACCCCGGTCAGTTCAAATTTTTCCAATGCTCGCTGATACCCTTTTTCACCGAGATCAGTCCGGCGTTTTTTATCCTGAAGCAAATAGGTAATGGCCTTTGCCAATGCTTCAGGAGACTGATTCTCGGCCAGGACTCCCGCCCTCCCCTCCTCTAATAGCCAGGGGATGGCCCCGCTATCCGGAAGGGCAACAACCGGCAGTTTCTGAGCCATGGCCTCCAATACCGTCATGCAGAAGGATTCCTCCAGAGTGGAATGTACAAAAACATCCGCCCGGGTCCTCAACTTTTCCAATATGTAGCTGTGAGCCTGTGGGCCAGAAAACAGCACACCCTGCGACAGGCCCTGCCGTTGTGCCCAGCGGTGCACCTGCCCATTCGGGCCCAGCCCCGTGCCGATTAAACAGAGACTGGCATCCGGAATTTCTGATAACACAGTTTTAAAGGC
>CAZVCO010000252.1:0-2192 GCA_964625795.1 uncultured Verrucomicrobiota bacterium
TTGGAACTGGGCCTTGGGTTCCGGTCCGTGGCCTAAAGGCGCGACGGCCACTCTCCGCAACATCTCATGACCATCGGTATGGTCGAGACCGTCGCCCTGCCGGGATTGCGCCCGTCAGGGCTCCCACACCACCGTACGTGCGGTTTTCCGCATACGGCGGTTGGACCATGACAGCCTTTCGGCGCTTACCCGCCGGTGGAGGCTTTACGCCACGGATCTAAGTTACTGCATGGATCAGCGTACGATTAGCGACGATGAGCGGTAAAAAAATCAAACCACTTGAAAGCCCAACTCCCGATACAGATCCTTCTCGTCCTCCTTCAGCCCCAGGACCTTCGTAGCAGAAAATTCTCTGCGATGTCGGTATGATCGACGCAGACGGGTAAACCGTTCGTTCATGGGATCGGTTCCTTCCCGCAGGTCCCGGTCATCCAGATGAATATCGTAACAGGCCCGCACGGTGGTGCGAAGCCGCTCCTCCAAACTTCCGTCTCCGGAAAGAACCACCGCAGGCTGTTCGGCCCCGGGCATTAAAGGCTCCGGATCCCAGACGTCGGCATCCAGTCCGAAATGCGCGATCACCGCCTCC
Organism: uncultured Verrucomicrobiota bacterium; assembly: GCA_964625795.1. GTDB lineage: Bacteria > Verrucomicrobiota > Kiritimatiellia > SS1-B-03-39 > UBA6053 > UBA6053. The sequence goes on from CAZVCO010000252.1 coordinate 590, forward strand.
CGGATCTGGCGGGTGCCATTCACTTTCCCCTCCACCGAATGCCCGGCAATGTGTGGGGTTCCCACATCCGCCGCCGCCAGCTGCAGCGGGGGAATCCCCGGCTCCGGATCCCAGACATCCAGCACCAGCCAGGAAATCGCGCCGGCCGCCCGGGCCGCGCAGGCCGCCTCCGCATCCAGCGCCTCTCCCCGGCAGGCATTAAGCAGGAGAGCTCCGGGCTTGAGACGGGCAATCTGTTCCGCTCCCAGCAGGTTCCGGGTGGGAGTGGGACCGTCTTCGACCAGCGGTACGTGCAGGGTGACGATGTCCGACTCCTGCACTACCGTTTCAAGCGGCACATAGGGCCCCTTGGCTCCGCTTTTTTCTCTGGGAGGATCACTGCGGAGCACCCGGCAGCCCACTGCGGTCAGTTTCCGGTCCACCCGGGTGCCCACTTCGCCATGGCCGATAATTCCCACAGTTTTTCCCCCGAGTTCCTGCCCGGACTCCAACAAGGCGGCCAGTACATACTCTGAGACCGCATTGGCATTGCAACCTGGTGCGTAGGCAAAATGGATGCCGGATTCCTGCAGTCCCTCAGGGTCCGCATGATCAATGCCGGCCGTGCAGGTTCCGGCAAAGCGGGCCGCACTGCCCCGGAAAAGATCGGGCATCAGCCGGGTTTTGGAGCGGGTGACCACCACATCCGCCTCCTGTACGGTTTCCGGACCAATCTCCGCCTCCGGCACCAGCCGTACTGAACCCAGATCCTGAAATCCCTCCATTCCAAACGCAACACTGTCAGCAACAATAAACTTCATACGGCTCCTTCTCCACCTTTTGCGGGATACACAGCAGAAGCTGTCATAGATGAATTTCGTGCGTTGCAAAAGTCTGCATTCTCGTTCATAACGGACCTATGGCACTTCTCCGAACCCTTGACGATAAGATCCGGTTCTCCATCCGGGACGAGCAGACGCTTCTGGTGGGGCGCATTCCTGAATGTGATGTGGAACTGGAGGATGGTTCCGTCTCCTCCCAGCATGCCCGCCTGCATATGGAGCGCCACATTCTTCATCTGCAGGATCTGGACAGCACCAACGGCACCCGGGTGAATTATGCCATGATTGATGGCCCTACGGTCCTGCTGGACGGGGATACAGTGGAATTTGGAAATGTGACCTTTACCGTGGATGGTCCGGAACTCTGCTCACCCGGAGAGGAGGAAAACGCAGAACCCGAGGCCCTGACCAGCCTGGAGCCGATTGCGGAGCCCATCGGCCTGGAGGCCACCATGCAGATCCCGGATATAGGGGACCTTGAACCTGGGCCCGTGCGTCCCAAGCCGGATCTGAAGGTCAGCAGACCGGAACCTAAACATGATGACGACATCCGTTTTGACACGGAATCCGCGCCGCGGTTTGGTTCCCTGGAAGAACCTGCAGCAACCGCCTTTGCAGTGGCGCTGATCCTGATCGGCGGGGGCATTGCCCTGTTGCTGTTGTTCGTGAACCGGATCTCCACCTCGTTTTGAACCACCCCCGGCGGCAAGCATTCACCCTGGTGGAAGTGCTGGTGGCCGTAGCCCTGGCCGGGGTGATCACCGCCATCGCGGTCCTGCTTC
>CAZVCO010000252.1:2202-3360 GCA_964625795.1 uncultured Verrucomicrobiota bacterium
TGACCGGAGAGATCATCGAAGATCAGCCGCCCCTGACACTTCGGGATGCGTCACTCGAGCTGGTGTCGCTGCGGCCGGATGAGAAGGGAATCCCCCACCCCTTCCTCATCCGCTATACCCTGGAGGACGACTCGCTTCACCGGATTACCGAAGGAGGGCTTCCGCTGACCGCCTCCACCACCCTGGTGCTTCGTGCCGTGCGCACCTTTGTCCCCACCGCCTTTGTGGACGGAGAATCAATCCCGCTTTGGCCCGCAGAGGACGATGACCCGCTGCCCCAGCGGATTGAACTGGAGATCGACCGGCTGGATCCACCCGTCCAGGACACCCTTTCCTTCGATATCCCCGCCTCCTTCCGAATACCCTCTGACCGTAGTTCCACGCCTGCCCGAGCGTGGCCCCAGCCATCGCCAGGGCCCCCCGTCGAGAACCCGTAGTTCCATGCCTGCCCGCCTGCCCGAGCTGTCGCCCGGCGATGGCCAGGGTGCGTGGCCCCAGCCATCGCCAGGGGCCCCAGTGGAGAAACCGCTACCGAACTCCTTAAAAAATCTGAACTTTCCATTTTGCCATCGGGGCGATGGCACTACGTTTAGCTTATGACAGCTCCCCTTCTTCTTTGGTTTCGCGACGACCTGCGTCTGGCTGACCATCCGGCCCTGCGTGCGGCGCTGGATAAAGATGCTCCCATTATTCCCGTCTACCTGCATACTCCGGAAGCAGAGGGAAACTGGCCCCGGGGAGGGGCCTCCCGATGGTGGCTCCATCACGCCCTTGCCGATCTCAACAAGCAACTTAAAGCAAAAGGCTCCACCCTGATCCTGCGTTCGGGGCCGCATCCGGGCCCGCTGTTGGAGAAGCTGATGGAGGAGACCGGCGCGCAGGAGATTCACTGGAACCGCCGGTACGACCCCCGGCATGTGGAGATCGACACCGGACTTAAAAAGAAGTTCCCCGCGGTCAGTCACCGGGGATCCATGCTGTTCGAACCGGGTCAGGTGATGACCCAATCCAACACCCCCTACAAAGTCTTTACCCCCTACTACCGCGCTATGCAGAAGCAGGGAGCCCCCCCTCAGCCACTGCCCACCCCCCGGGAGATTCCCTCTCCCTCCTCCCTCCCCTCCCCCTCTTCAGAGACGAAAAACCACGTAGACGTAA
>CAZVCO010000252.1:3377-4363 GCA_964625795.1 uncultured Verrucomicrobiota bacterium
TGGGATGAGCAGTTCCCCGAACATTGGGATCCCACGGAGAACGGTGCTGCGCAGCAACTGGATCTCTTTCTGGAGGAGATGGTTTCCGGGTACAAAGAGGAACGGGACATCCCCTCCCACCCCGGCACCTCGCGGTTGAGTCCCTATTTACATTTCGGACAGATCAGTCCCAACACCGTCTGGCATGAGGCCATAGCCGCCGGGGCCACCGGGGAAAAAGGTTCGGGAGTGGAGGCCTATACCCGTCAGCTGGTGTGGCGGGATTTTGCCCGTCAGATGCTGTTTCATTTTCCCCATACCGACTGGCATCCGCTGCAGGAGAAATATGCCGACTTCCCTTTCCAGCAGAATGAGGAAGCCCTGAAGAAATGGCAGAAAGGGCAGACCGGGTATCCCATCGTGGATGCCGGCATGCGCCAGTTGTGGGCTACTGGGTGGATGCACAACCGGGTGCGCATGATTGTGGCCTCTTTTCTGGTAAAAGATCTGCTCATTTCCTGGCGGGAGGGGGCGACCTGGTTCTGGGACACCCTGGTGGATGCGGATCTGGCCAACAATTCCCTCGGCTGGCAGTGGGCGGCCGGATGCGGAGCGGACGCCGCCCCCTATTTCCGGATTTTCAATCCCACCCGTCAGAGCGAACGCTTCGACGGCTCCGGTCAGTATATCCGCCGATGGGTGCCGGAATTACGACATCTGCCCGATACCGTGATCCACGAACCCTGGGAAGCGCTGGACCGGCCGCACGACTATCCCCCCCCCATGGTCGATCACAAAAAAGCCCGCGACCGGGCCCTGGACGCCCTCAACACTATAACCGGCGATTGACCCACCCACACCCTTTCACATCCTCACATTGGTTAAGTTGGGTCACTATTTGGTTATTTGGCCAAATAACCAAATATCCCCGATTGAACCAGTTAGTTTGGGATAAGCCGAAAGGATGAGCGCATCCCGCCCCGGCGGGCAAGCCCGGATTTGGTGAA
>CAZVCO010000253.1:0-4356 GCA_964625795.1 uncultured Verrucomicrobiota bacterium
CAAGTATATTATCATAAACGAAAGCCATGAAACAGCTTCTACGCCCCCTACTCCTCCTAACGGTCAGTATCATGATGCTCTCGCAGACCGCCTGCTTAGAGGAAGGGGAAATATTACAGGCGGACGTGCCTCGCGAGGTGAGCCTGGGCTGGGGCGCGGGGGAGTCGGGACGGCAGTTTATGCATTGGTTTCAACCGGTGGAGGAGAGAGCTGCGGTGGCGGGAATGGTGAACAGTTATTTACATATCGGGGTGGAGCGGGGACTCCCTGTGTTGTTTGGCTGGCTTGCTCTGGGCAGTTTTTTCGGCACGCTGCCGCTGATCGCCACTGTACTGGACCGTCAACCGGAGACCTGCCGGATCCGGAAGGCACTGGTCACGTCGGCCGGATCGGTTATGGCGGTGTTTCTGGTGGCCAATGTGTTCAGTACGCTGTGGATCTTTCCCCGCCTGTGGATTCCGGTTGTCGCTGCCTGCGGGTTGATGGCGGGAGGCTTCGTTTCGGGATTCCGAAGGGAGATCCGGCGGAATCTGTGGGGGGCGGCGGGCGCGTCCCTGCTGCTCAGCCTGTTTGTCCTTTCCGCCGTGTACGGAACCGGACGGATGCTGCGGGAACAGAACCCGCTGCGCCTGCAGGTCCAGGGAGCCTTTCTCCGCCTTCCCGGGTCTTCTGATGAGGATTCTCTGTCCCCCCCGCTGTATATTGTCCCTTCTGCGGAGGTGTTCGGGGAGGACTGGGGCAAGGAGGTCCGGCGGCTGGACTCCTCAATGCCTGAGCGGAAGTGGAGCCTGGTGGTTGCCTGGAAAGATGTTCCGGAAAACGAAAAGAGACCACCCGTCTTCTCGCACACCATGGATATGGTGACCTCCATCCTGCCGCCGCCGCAACGCCACGTTCCATCTGCGGTTCGAAACCTGCTGATCCTGCACCCTCAGGAGCCCCCACCCGCGTCCCTGAGGTTCTCTCCGGAGAGGGTCCGGGTTCTGCTTCCTTCGCTGGACATGACCGGGACGGCAGGGCTGTGGAGACGGGCCGCGAAACAGCGGGGGTGGACGGTCGCCAACAGCGGGGCCTTCACGCAGGATATCCGCACGGTATGGCCGGATGGTGTGTTGGAATATATTGAAGAGGAATAGAGCCCCTCATCGGTTTGGGAGTCGTACTGCGGCGACTTTTGGTGGCCATTCTGGAGCAGGGTCAGCAGGCGGATGGCACCGTGATGCTGCCGGAGGCCATCCGGCCCTATCTCGGCGGGCTGGAAAAAATCGGATAGGAGAGCGCTGCCCGGGGCAGTAGGGCCTTTTCTGTATTGATGCAGCCACGAAGAGGCGCAAAAATACACAAAAAGTTCCTTTTCAATACGTTGCGTCTTTTCGACGGAAAATTTTTTCGTGCCTTTTTGTGGCCATACCGCAACTTATCAGGCTCTACAGGTCGGCGATAGAGTCGATCAGCGTTGCGTTGTCCGGCAGCTTGTCCTCGTCGCCCGGTGAGAATTTTCCGGTGCGGACCAGAACGCCCTGCAGTCCGGCCTCAACTGCCGCCGCCACATCCGCCTCGGCATCATCTCCAACCATGAGACATTCGCCGGCTTCGACGCCGGCGGAGTTGACCACTTCCGCGAAGAAGTCTCCGCTGGGTTTGCCGGTAATGATGGCGTCGGTTTCCGCCGCCCACTCCAGGGCATGCACGAACGCCCCGGCATCCAGCATCAGCCCCTCATCCCCTTTAAAGCAGCGGTTGTATCCGATGCCGATGAGAGGAGCGCCGTTCTTGATCAGCCGGAAGGCCTGATTGAGTGCGTCATAGGTGAGGTCCTGACGGGCATCGCCCACCACCACGCAGTTAGGCTGTTCGGAATCGAACTCCGCAAAATCGGACCGAATCTGTTCGTGGACCAGACAATGCGGGCGCCAGTGTTTTCTGCGGAGAAGTGAACGGGCGGCCATGGGAGCGGTAAACAGCTCCTCATCCTCCAGCGGAATCCCCATGTGATGAAGCTTTTCGAGGATCTGTGCCGTGCTTTTGGTGGCGGTATTGGTGACAAACCGCAGGAGTAGGTCCTGATCCCGCAACCGTTTCACGGTGTCGACAGCGCCCTTGATCAAGGTGTCGCCCTCATAGAGGACGCCGCTGAGGTCGAGAAAGACGGCCTTGACTGATTTGCTTTCGAGCACACTCATACATCAAATGTACCGTGTTCCGGCGGGAAGTGCAACCGGGAGATCAGGTGCCCATGAGGGTGGGGCGCATCCCGCCCCGGCGGGCAAGCCCCGAACGGGTGACTAGGAAGTCAACGTCCTCCTTTTCAGGATGTTCAGAATTTCACAACTGCGGACGACGCGGACCAACGCGGACCCAGGCAGGAGAAGAAGAGAAGGTCAGGCAGGAGGTATTTTTATTCCTGCATTGCTACACCGCAACCTGCTTCATTCTGGTTTACCTGCAACGCTGGGCTTCGCACTGTAGGAGGGTCCCCTGGCCGTCGCGAGCGACAGCTCGGGCAGGCGCGTGTGTCCGCGTTGTCTGTGGTTGTAACCATCAGAAATTTTTGGGAAAGGACTCTCATGCGTCCATGACCATCAATTATGGGATTCGCCCATGAGGGTGTCGGCGGTTTCCTGCGCCTGTTTGACGCAATCGGAAACGCTGACGCCGCCGTAGCTGCTGCCGCAGTACACCAGACTGCCCAGGGTGAGACCGCGCTGCTTCAGTTTGGCCAGCCAGTCGAGGTGACCCAGGTGGTAGCCGGGATTTCCCTGCGGCCACTTTTGCAGCCAGGTGGCGAGCGGGGCTTCCGGCAGGAAGGGGCATACCTCGCGCAGGGCGGTCAGGGCAGGCTCAATCAGCTCTTCCTCTGCGCCGGATTCGATAGCCGCTTTGGCTTCCGGACCTCCGAGAAAGAGCCGGCAGACAAAACGGTCCGGGGCTTCGCGTCCGTCGAATTTATTCCCCGTCCAGGTGCAGCCCACCAGCAGATTTCTCAGCGGATGTGCGGCCATGAAGCCGAAGCCCTCTGGACGTTCCTTGAGGTCGTTCCGATCGTAGATGAGCGAGAGGGTGGCGGAGCTGTTGGACTGCTGCAGCGCAAGAATGCGGCTGCTTTCCGGATCCAGGCCGGCCAGAAGCGGCGCGGCGCTGGCGGCGGGAACTGCGACCACCACGGCCTCAAAGGACTCTCCATTGACCTCCCAGCCCTCGGCAGTACGGTCCAGGGTGGTGACGGGGGTGTTGGGTCTGAGGCAGGAATCCAGTTCCTTCACCAGGGCATTCGGCAGGGTCTGCATTCCTTTTTCAAGCGAGGTGAACAGCGCGGGGGCGGTTCCGGCTTTCTGACGGGCCCGGGCCTGTTTCATGGTCTGAGCCATTCCTCTCACCAGACTTCCGTGTGATTCCTCCAGTTTCAACAAACGGGGAAACGTGGCGGCCATGCTCATGTCCTCCGGATCTCCACCGTAAATTCCCCCCAGCAACGGACCGGCCAGGCGCTCCAGCACCTGGGAGCCGAAGTGCCGCCGGGTGAAGTCGGCCAGACTTTCGTCCTTTTTTCTGGGTCGGTGAGGGAGCAAAGGCTCCATCAGCATGCGGGCCCGGCCCAGAGGCGACAAAAGAGGAGTGGTGAGAATAGGGCCGATTTTCTGGGGAATAAACAGTTTGCAACCGGCCGGGAAGGGGTGAAGCCGGCCCTTGTGGAGAATCGAAAACGACCGCTGATCATCATTGGAGGACAGGAGATCCTTCTCCAGACCCAGTTCACGGCAGAGATCCAGAGCCCAGGGCTTTTCGGTCAGAAGTGAATCGGGGCCTCCTTCGAGAAGACAACCCTCCACCTCACGGGTGATCATTTTGCCGCCAAAGCGGTCGCTGGCTTCAAACACGGTGGGGGCGGCACCCGCCTTCTGTAGGTACCATGCGGCTGAGAGACCCGCAATTCCTCCTCCCAGTACTGCAATGGGTTTGGGGGATTCACTCATGAGGGGAACGAAAGATGATGGGTTGACATGGGGGTAGCCTAGGGGGATCCGGGAAGGTGTCAACCGGGACTTCCCGCTTTGGGCGGTTCCGTCATCTTAACTCGGGCAGGCTGTCCAGCGCGGCTTTGGCGGCCTCTGCCTCGGCGGCCCGTTTGGAGGGGGCTGACCCGGTGGCGAGATCCTGTCCGTTCCAGCTGACCACGGCTTCGTATTCCCGGGCATGCTGGGGGCCGGCCTCGTGAACAATCCGGTAGGCCGGTGCCTCGCCGTTCTGACGCTGGGCCCATTCCTGCAGCCGGCCTTTGGGATTTCCCAGGACCTCGGGATCCGGCTCTCCGGTCTGCAGTACCTCCAGATCCGGGGCGAGATGACGATTAAACAG
>CAZVCO010000254.1:0-4270 GCA_964625795.1 uncultured Verrucomicrobiota bacterium
ACGTTCGGCACTGTAAAAAGAACACGATGAGAAAATTGACATATTTACTGACTCTCGCTCTCGGGATTGCGTTTGGCATCGCGTGGACCTTGCATCACAACGCACACCCGTCGTTTCCGCAACTACCCGAGGGACACCTACAAATTGGAGCTTTGCCGCCAGAGGGCACCTCAACCATCAAAATGGGGTGGAATGCAGGAATTCCTCGTGTTGGTTCGAACTCACGCACTCCCCGCGTCTGGAGGTTTTATCAAGAATTAGATGTGTCCGCCGTTGATGAATATTTGGAGACGTGGGACGCGTCCAAGGGCCGACACTTTTCGCCTCATTCGACTCTTATTCATAGAATATTCGATCACTACCAGGATTCCCTCCGAGAGCAGGTCGACCTCGGTGGATTCGGCTGGGGGCATTCCCGTCTTCGTAATCCTTCGTACATTTCGGGAACCTACTGTAGCGTCCCCACAAAGCGAATGTATCAGATCGATGTCTGGCGAAAAGGCATGAACCCAGACGCGGTCAACACCGTATCCGTCCAGATTATGATGATCCCCGACGTTCAGAGCGCCGAGTGGAATGCCGAACAACCGGCTTCACGAGTACAATCAGAAGGCGCGCCTTCTGATTGACTGTGAGCCGTAACGTTGATGTAACAATAATGATGAAATTCATACCGCTTATTTTTCTTCTGATCTTTTTCACATCATGTGAATCAGTCAGTCATAATAATATCAAATTACTCTCCACGAGCGAGGAAATACCCAAAACTGGCCAAATCTATCTAGAAGAAGGCGTGTCTGAAAAAGATCTTAAAGAAATTATGTTGGAACGAGGTGGAAAAGACCGATATGAAATATGGAACGTGAGTTCAGATGGAAAAGATATTTTGATCAAAAAAAGCAGGACGGATACTAAGGTGTATCTACCCGGAGCAGCAGTCGAATCTTGGTATCGGGATACAAAGGGTAAATGGACACCAAGACCGACAGCATGATAATCAACCATACCATCGTCCGAACCTCCTGCGTCGGTCCGGACATCTAAACGTTGTGCTGAATAAAATGCTTGCGAGAAAAAGATCATCGTAGTACAATGTCTTACATGAAAACGACATCAATCACGATACGAATGGATGAAGAACTCTCGGCCCTCTTGGATTCTGTTTCTGAACGTTCAGGGCGTAACCGCAGTGAAATCGCACGTGAAGCCCTGAGGCGTCAGCTTCGGGTTACCCGTTTCGATAATCTCCGCAAGCGGGTAATGCCTTTTGCAGAAGCACGTGGTTATCTGACCGATGACGATGTGTTTGACACAGTTTCATGAAGGTTTTTCTCGACACAAACGTCCTAGCTGCTGGTTTTGCCACCCGTGGACTGTGCTCTGATATCATCCGTGAGACCCTTGAAAATCATGAACTGATCACATCTTTGGAGATTCTTGCTGAACTCAATCGTATCTTTCGTAAGAAATTCAAGGTGCCTGCTGATCAGGTAGAGGACGTTTTGGAGCTGATCCACAGCTCTGGACACTTCTCCGAACCCCACGCCCTGGCTTCATATGATATCGAGGATCAGGATGATGCGCCTCACCTCTCAGCGGCAGAAACCGCAGAATGCGATTACTTTGTCACAGGAGACAAGGAACTCTGGAGTGTGAGTCCTCTCGGAACCATGAAAGTCCTGTCGCCAAGAGATTTCTGGAAAGCAATACAAGCACAGCCATTCGCAGGTGGTGACACCACTCGCTGAGCTCGTTTCGTACCACAGCTAAACGTTCGGGACAACTAATGAATAACGTCTTGACGTCACAACGTTATAACGCTATATTGAGGCTCTAACCTGGAGAAAACCCATGAGCACTCTGACGAAAAGGGCAACCGTATATCTTGAACCTGATTTGCACAAAGCACTTCGCCTGCAAGCGATTGAGACATCGAAATCCGTGTCTGAGTTGATCAACGATGCCGTTCGGGATGAACTGGCGGAGGATGCTGCCGATCTTGCCGCCTTTGACAATCGCAAGAACGAACCTACCATCGATTTTGATGACTTCGTACAAGGATTGAAGCGCGATGGAATCTTATGACATCGCCTTCAAGAAATCTGTAGCCAAAGACCTCAAGAAGCTTCCGAAAAAAGATGTTGCGAAAATTCTGGAAGTCATCCGATCCCTGTCCAGGAATCCCCGTCCTCCGCAAGTCAAAAAACTTTCGGGGCAAGAGCGTTACCGCATGAGAAAAGGAAACTATCGAATCCTTTACACCATCGAAGATGCAAAACTTGTAATCACAGTAGTCAAAGTAGGCCATCGGCGGGAGATTTACCGTTGAAATCTCGAACAAACGGCTGGTGAGAACGCTTCGCGTCTCACAGCCTGGACGATCTTCGCACTCATCTCTTGTGTAACCGATGCATGCCCTTAGGATTACAAAATGAACAAAAACGAAATTCACGCCTATGCCGCTTCTGAAGCGGGTGCCGCCCTGGAACCCTACACCTATGATGCGGGGCCGCTTGGAGATCATGAAGTGGAGATCGCGGTGGAGTCATGTGGAGTCTGCCACAGTGATCTGAGCGTAATCGACAATGAGTGGGGGATCAGTTCGTATCCAGTGGTTCCCGGTCATGAGGTCTCCGGCAAGGTGTCGGCCGTGGGTAATCATGTGACCTCCGTTGAGGTGGGGCAGACGGTGGGGCTGGGATGGCATTCGGGCTATTGCGGCACCTGTGGGGAGTGCATGAATGGGGATCACAACCTGTGTCAGCAGTCGGTCATGACCATTGTAGGACACTATGGGGGTTTTGCGGACAAGGTGCGGGCTCAGGCCGACGCGGTGGTGCCGTTGCCGGAGGGACTGGATCCGCTTTCGGCCGGACCGCTGTTCTGTGGCGGGATCACGGTGTTTAATCCGCTGGTGCAGTTTGATGTGAAGCCCACCGACAGGGTGGGTGTCATTGGCATCGGTGGACTCGGTCACATTGCCTTGCAGATTCTGAATGCCTGGGGCTGTAAGGTCACCGCCTTCACCTCCACCGAAGCCAAAATGGAGGAGGCCAAAGAGCTGGGCGCGCATGAGTGCATCAATTCCCGCGATCCGGAAGCCATCGAGGCCGCGGCGGGAAGCTTCGATTTCATCATTAGCACCGTGAATGTGAAGCTGGACTGGAATCTGTATATCAGCTGTCTGCGTCCCAAAGGGCGACTGCACTTTGTGGGGGCGACACTGGAACCGCTGGACCTGGAGGTGTTCGGTCTGATCGGTCGGCAGAAATCGGTATCCGGAACGCCGGTGGGAAGTCCGGCCACTATTGCACAGATGCTGGACTTCTGTGTGCGGCACGACATTAAGCCTAAGATCGAAACCTTCCCTATGGAAGACGTGAACAAAGCCCTGGACCATCTGAAAAGCGGAAACGCCCGCTATCGGGTTGTACTGACACGGTAACTGCCGGACGCCCTGTACAGCGTTACCGGTGAGGAAACGAACTACGCCCCAATCTCACTCGATACTCGTCAACCGTACTTTTCTCCCTCCGGAAACATACACATACTTCTACCGCACCTTGCTGTGTAATATTCTATATTTGAAATATTATATATACGCTCGCAATGCGGAATGTGTTTATCGGAAGGAGTGGATGAGGTTTTCGGGATGACCCGATATCAATCGGGGGTGGTCGCAGGGGGTGGACCGCATTTTGGAATGTGGGCTGAATCTGGTGGGGAGGTTCAGAGGCCCTGAGCGATGATGCGCTCAAAGAGTTCCTTTCCGAGCCGTTTCATCCGGTCGATTTCAGGATACTGCTGTTCCATGGCATGGAATTCTGCGTGATGGATGCGGTTGCCGCGTCTGCTGGTCATGGGCTTGGCCACGGCGTGGCAGAGTTCGTGATAGATGAGGTAGTGGAGGTAGTCCACCGGCACCCACTCCTGATCAAGAGCGGGGTGAATCCGAATCAGTTTTTTCTCCTCATCCCAGCTGCCCATGCGAATGGAGCGCCGCTTCCGCCTGCGGGGACCGGAATCCTTGCCCCAGCGGATGGTGGCCTCCAGACCGGGGAAGTACTGGTCCCGGATGGTCCGGAGTTCCTGATCGAGATTGAAGTGATGGCCGTGACGCATGGTAAGGAGGAAGAGAGCGGTGACCGCTGCAGATCGTAAATTTTACGGCGGGGACCGCCCCTGGCCGTCTCCGAGCGACGGCTCGGGCAGGCGAACTACAGGTATTTTAGGGCGGGGACCGTGGAACTACAGCGCATCAACCTGTTCG
>CAZVCO010000255.1:0-4260 GCA_964625795.1 uncultured Verrucomicrobiota bacterium
CCACCGACATGGTGGCCAAGCCGGTGATTCCTGCAATGAGTAACACCTGAACATTGGGACTGATGGTGAGGCCGAACAGGTAATTCAGACCGGCATTGACCTGGGAAACGCCCAGCCCCAGGGAGGTGGCCAGACCCATCAGGGTGGCCAGGACGGAGAGGATATCAATCAGGTTGCCCCAGAAACCGTAAATCCGTTCGCCCAGCAGGGGGTAGAAAATGGATCGAATGGTCAGCGGCAGCCCACGGTTGTAGGCGAAAAAGGCCAGACCCAGACCGACAATGGCATAGATGGCCCAGGGGTGAAGGCCCCAGTGAAAGAAGGTCACCGCCATAGCCGCCTGGGCAGCCTCCGGGGTGCCGCCTTCAATTCCGCTGAACATGGGGGAGGGGCTCATGTAGTGATACATGGGTTCGCCTACACTCCAGAACATCAGGCCGATTCCCATGCCCGCACTGAGCAGCATGGCATACCAGGCCAGGGTGGTGAATTCCGGCAGCGCCTTGTTGCCACCAATGCGGATGGATCCAAGTGGACTGAAGGCAAAGGCCAGGGCTGCCACGATAAAGACGTTGGCACCCAGAATAAAGAACCAGCCGAAATTATTGGAAATCCAGCTCAGCACCTCGGTGGTCATGGAGGCTGCCTTGTCCTGAAACATCAGGGTGAGGATGATGAAGACGGCCAGGATTGCGGCCGAAAAGAAGGTGACCTGGGGATGGATATCAAACCCGAATCCCGTCCAGTTCCGGTCGCCGGGCTCCCGTTTATCTGCGTTGTCGAGTAGAGAGGCGGTGGGCCGAATCTGCAACCCCTTGAAGGCTTCACGCTCTTTGACTGCTTTTTCGCGGGCCTTCCTCTCGGCAGCTTTCAGCTTTTCGGCCAAGGACCGTTTGGACTTGGCTTCTTCCGGATCAACTTCGTGCGACATGGCAACTCTCCTCTTTTAACGTTATTCAGTTACCCATTTCCTCTGTATGGGTTTTATGTATGATGGTATAAACTTCCTATGTGCAACATGTATGCCATAGGGTCGTCAAGGGATTCCCCGGGTTAATTTGAATAAACCCCAATAAAATGACGATTATTTATTCCCGGTGGCCAGCTCGGAAGAGACCAGATGTCGCTGGGCAAAGCGGAAAAAGAGCATGACCGGGAGGGTCAGCAGGACCGCACAGGCGAGGATATCCCCCCATTGCACCGGAGGCTGGGTAAACAGGTTGGCCATGGCAATCTGGACGGTACGGGTTTCCTCCCGGGTGCACATGACCAGAGGCCAGAGAAAATCACTCCAGTGAGTGATGAGGTCGAGGGTGATCACGGTGGAGAGGGCGGGACGGATAGAGGGAAGAGCCACCGAGAGGTACATGCGGAACCATCCGGCCCCGTCGATCAGAGCCGCTTCCTCGGTCTCGACCGGCAGGGAAAGAAAATGCTGTCGGAGAAAAAAGATGTTCACGGCTTTGGCGGTGAAAGGCAGAATCAGTCCGGCCATGACATTCGGATAGGGGCCGGTGAGACTGAGGTCACGGGCGGTGAGAAAAAGCGGGATGACGATCACCTCCATGGGAAGAATCATGAGGGCAACCACCAGCAGAAAGAGAAGATTTCTGCCGCGGAAGTGCAGACGCGCAAACGCAAATGCAGCCATGCTGTTCACGATCAGGCCCAGACCCAGAATCCCGGCCACCTGGAGAAGCGAGTTGAACAGAGCCCGCCCCATGTCGGCCCGTCTCCAGGCGTCCAGGTAATGTTCCAGTTGGGCGTCGCCCAAAGACGGCAGTCCAAATGGGGCCGTAAAGATGGACGCCTCGGGGGCAAAGGAACCGCCCAGCATCCAGAGCAGTGGCGCAAGAAACAAAAACGCCACGACTGCGCTGAGCATCCAGAAAAACCCCCGGCGCATCATATCGCGGACCTCCTGAACATCCCGGCAATCAGAAGGGGGATCAGAATAGAGAGCAGGAAGATCACGGTGCCGGCACCGGCCAGTCCCAGATCCCGGTTCAGAAAAGTGGTCTCGTAGATCATCTGAATGATCGACACCGTCCGGTTTTCCGGTCCGCCCCGGGTCATGAGATAAGGCTGCACGAAAAGGCGGAAGGATAAAATGGTGGTGGTCAGGCTGACAAACACCAGACTGGGCCGCATTCCGGGCAGAATGACATGCCAGAGGCGTTTCAGGGGGCCGGCACCGTCCATACGGGCGGCCTCCAACTGGTCCGCGCCCAGATTCTGCAGCCCGGCCAGAAAGATCATCATTTGAAATCCCAGGCCCTGCCAGACGGACAGCACAGCGATGGCGGGCAGTGCGGTGGAGGGATCGCCCAGCCAGTCGTGTGCCGGAAAGCCGAGGCTGGTGACAAACCGGTTGATCAGGCCCATCTGTTCTCCTTCAAGCGGCTGATACAGCATGGTCCACAGCACTGCCAGCACCGGCATGGAGACAATCACCGGAACGAAAAAGACGTGGCGTAGCCACCGCCAACAGGGTTCGGGGCGATCCACCCAGAGAGCAATAAAAAAGGCCAGCACCGTCTGGACCGGCACAACCATGAGAGCGAAAAGTGCGGTATTGGCATAGGCCTGACGGAAACGGGGATCCCGGATCATCCAGATATAATTCTCCCATCCCGCCGGCCGGGCCGACTCCGGATCCAGCACGCTGACCTGCTGGAAGCTCCAGAGAACCGCGCGGACCAGCGGCCATCCCACGAAGAGGGTCAAGAGGATAAGGCCGGGCGCCAGCAGCATCCAGGGATGATAAAGGCGTTGTCCAGGACGGCTCATGGCGACGGTCTCCTGCTCCGGTCGAGGATGCGCTGTACTTCCGCCGCCGCCTGGTTCAGACGCGCCTGCACCTCCGCTCCGCCCGCAATATCCCGCAGAGCAGAGGCAAAAGCGCGGGTGAGCGACGGATAATGCGGCGTGCGGGGACGGGCCCGCGCGGCATTCTCCTGTAAGTGACGGAAAACGGAAAGCGGCGGGTGGTCAAATTCGGGGAAAAACCGGTAGGCACTTTTACGGGCCGGCAGGGCACCATTGGCCTTCACCATGGGCTGGACTCCGTTTTCAGGATCAAGCACCCAGTCCAACCAGCGTGCCGCCAGTTCGGGGTGAGGGGTATCGGCTGACATCGCCCAGCACCAACTGCCGCCTGCGGCGGCGGGACGGGGTCCGCTGCGGGGCAGGGGCATGATACCGAGATCCTCCTTGAAGGTGTCCAGATGCGATCGAACCATCCAGTGCCCCGTCCAGTCCATGACGGCCTCTCCAGAGCCGAAAGGGTCGGGATTCACCGGAGAGCGCCGGGCAAAGCCTTGTTCGAAAAGCTGATTCCATTGCCGCAGAGCTTCGACATTTTCGGTCGCATTCAGCACCCCCTCGGTCCGTTTGCCGTCGGGAGAGATTAAGCGTCCTCCGGCCGACCATAGAAGGGGTGAAAAGGCATAGGTGAACCACTCGTCCGCTGTCACATCCATATGCAGGGCCACGGGGGACTGGCCATGGTCCGACACCTGTTCGCAGGCCTGCAAAAACTCCTGCCATGTCCAGGACTCTCCTTCAGGCGGCGCGGTGACACCTGCCGAGTGGAACAGGTCTTTCCGAAAATACAGCACCATAGCGGAATCAAACGCCCCCAGGGCATACAGAGTGTTGTTCACTGTACCCTGGGTCAGAATGGTGGGGGCAAAATCGTTGAGGACCTCTCTGGAAAAGAAAGAGGAGAGGGGATGAAGCAGTCCTGCTTCGGCAAATTGCGCCACGGTGGGCCCGTCGAGGTCAAAGGCATCCGGCAGATCCCCGCCAGCGGCCGCGATCGAGAGCTTTTCGGTGTATTGATAGTCGGGAAAAAAATCCACCTGTACCGCCAGTCCCTCTTCCCGGTGAGCCTCATTAAAGGACTGTACGATGTCCCGCATGGCCTGATTCTCGGATTCCTGGCCCTGATGACACCAGATGCGCAGGGTGTGCAGCTCGCGTGAAGGGGAATCGGAGGGGCCGCAGGCGGCCAGCAATAACAGGACCGCCAGCGTCAGCCAGTGAGTTAGGACGAATCGGATCACACTTCAAGGCACCAAACCTTGCCCCGGGAGTCAAGACGGCATCTCCCGCAGGTGCTCAGGCGGGCGCATCCCCGAATTGGTGCATACGGGGTAAACGGAGGTGACGGAGGATGGCCTTTCCAGGCCGTCACCATCGATTTGTCGGGCAGGAATGCCCAACCTCCGCTTTATGAACGTGCGTTTAACCAATTCG
>CAZVCO010000256.1:0-4229 GCA_964625795.1 uncultured Verrucomicrobiota bacterium
TCCGATATGGGCACAGAACGAAAAGAACGGTATCGCGCGTGGCTTCAGGAGGGGAACTACGATGGCGTCATCACCAGCGTAAAAGAAATTGAGGCCTGGAGGGATCCCGAAGGGCCGTCGCCTGAAATCGCCCTGTTCAACGTAAACCGGACCGGACAGCAAGGGGTTGACCTGAACATCCGGCAACTGGCCCGTACCGCGATGGAGGTGTTGTTTCTCGAGATGCAGCGCTCTTTGAGTCAGGAACAGGGCCTGCCCTTCCGCATCCATATTCCGGGCAACTGGGTGGAGGCATCCCTCCCTGACAGCTAAGAATACAATTCCGCCGCGGTGTCGTGCAGCCAGTGCCGAGCGGTATATATGGCGGTGTCTTTGCTGATCCAGCCTTCCTCAATCTGTTTGTGGAAGAAATGGGCCATGACCTTCTTGATGTAGAGGACCTTGATGTAGGTCCATTCCACGCAGCGGGCATCCGAGGCCACAATGCTGCAGCGGTTGGCCGGCAGAGCCTCCAGCCGGTACTGCATGGATTTGTCGTAGACAGAGCGGCGGAAATTAAACCACCACATGCCGCCGGGATAGACATTGGGGTAAATGCGGGCGGCCTGTACCATGTCCAGAGAGGACAGTTCCGAGGCGCAGAACAGTTCGAAGGTGACGTTCAGGTAGCTCTCAAAGATGTTGTGCATGTTGCACACGTATTTCGGGTCGTTGAGCGCATAAGTGCGGATCAGCGGTTCATCACTGACTTCCTGAATATGATCAAAACACATGCCGAAAAAGATCTGCAGATTGAATCCGTGCTCATTGAACATCTCGAACACCCGGTGTCCCAGGAACTGTCTGAGGTTGGCATCGTCCTCCAGCTCTGTTGAGGTGAAGTCCTTCTGAGTGGCTTCGCCCATGTGCGGTTTAAAGGGCCATTCCGGACGGATGGTGCGCACGCCCCGGGCATGATATTCCGACAGGAGCGATTGAATATCCGAGAGGGTCTGTTCAATCGCCTCCGCAGGTTTGGCTGCGGCGCGGATCTGCTTCACGTATCCCCCAAAGCTCATGAAGGGGGTATCCACGATCTTGTCCTCAATCCGGGCGCAGACCCCCTTCGTATCCGGCTGGGTGCCGATCTTTCTGATGTTCAGTTTGGCCAGCACCGAGTTTCCCCATTCGGGGTCGTCCTGCTTCGATGCCATGACCTCATTCAGCTCGAGAATATTCTCCACCGAGTCAGGGCGAATCCCGTACAGATTCTCCATGGCCTGCATCACCGTGTTCGTCCAGTAGGTGTTCTGTGTCTGCTGCAGCGCGGTATGTATCCGCTGAGCCTCTTCCTCAAATTCCTCCGGTTGGAGTTCCCGTACGCTGTTGTAAGGATACCCGGTGGCCTCCAGTTCCCGCAGGAACCAGAAGTACCAGCAGATGTGAAAGAAATTCTGAGCGTAGAGACCCTTGGTGCACTGCTCGCCGGCGGTGTCCATATGAGTGTGGGTGTCAAATACAGGCAGGGCCTGAATTTCGTGGTGAAGATCTTCGAACGTAATCATGAAAACATTCCTTAAAGAGTTAAACGGACTCCTTAACTAGCATAAGAATAAGCGACACCCAAATCGAAAACCGCAAATCAAACATCACCGCCCGTCAAGGGGGATGGGAACCACATAAGTCACAAAAGCCACAAAAGAGACTCTTCAAAAACCAGAACCGAAGAACGCCTGTGTGTTCTGTGTGGTTCGTGGTTTCCAAGAAGCGGTTGCGTATGCTGTCCGGTGAGCCTTATGCCTGGGCTGGCGTTTGGTCAGCTCCCCGGAATCTCATCCGGCACCGCAGCCGTTTTGTTCCTCTTTTACTTCAGAGATGGGATCGTCTCATGCCCCAGCAGCCCCTTTCCGGATCCCTTTTTATTGAGGTTGTCTTCGGCATCCAGGATGCGGCGGAGTTTGCAGTCCGGCGCGTCCTCCGGATCTGAAAGCGGACGGGTGGCGAGATCCTCGATGCTCCATTTGCGGAGAAGCCCTTTCACCCCTTCCTGAAATTCCACCATAGCCTGATGAAAGCCGCAGGTGCGCTTCACTTTACCCGGGTTCGGGAAATCCCGGCAATGGTTTCCGATGATCGATCCCTCGCAGGCCTCCACCACCTCCAGCAGCGTGATCTCACTGGGGTCACGCGCCAGGGAGAATCCACCGCTGGCACCGCGGTGCGACTCCAGCAGGTCGGCTTTCGACAGGGTACGGAGAATTTTGGACGTGTACGACTCCGACGACCCCAGGGTCATGGAGATGGGCTGCGGAGTGATCAGGGTGCCTTTCGGCATCCGCGAGAGCAGCACGAGACATTGGATCGCGATTTCAGTGGTTTTTGTGAGTAGCATTTTAGTTCTCCGTTATGGGAAAGTCGTTCCACGGCCCCCGTGGTAGAAGTTCAGTGGTTTGGATATAAAAAGTGGTCGGGTAGCGGTGGGCGGTGGGCCGTCTCCTGCAGATAAAGGGATAACATTCGTAATCATAATCGTGCTCGTAATCCCTGGCCGTCGCCGAGCTCCGTCTCGGGCAGGCGTAATCAAAAAACCTCCACCGATTACGATTACGATCAGGATTACGATTAAGACGTGGATTAATGCCCACAGCAGCCTCCTCCGGCGTCGAGAACGGGACTGATGTAGGGGATTCCCAGCGACAGTCCGCGTAAAATGAGCAGAACCGCCACCGTGCAGGTCACAGCGGGGATCAGGCGGTTAAGGACGGGCTGCAGTCTGGGATTCCGCAGTCCGAGCCCGCCCAGAGAGAGGGCAAACATGAGAGGAATCGTGCCCAGCCCGAAGAAAAACATGTAGGCGGCTCCCTGTATCGCACCAGCCTGCAGTGAGGCCGCCGCCAAAGCGGCATAGACCAGTCCGCAGGGCAGCAGTCCGTTGAGCAGGCCGGTCTGGAAGAGGCCCAGCAGACTTCCGCGGCGCAGAATGCGTTGAAGCCCCTTCTGCACTGGACGGTAAAAGGTATTGATCATCCAGGCCGGCAAATGCCGGGTGGATAGAAAGACAGTGGCCAGCAGCAGCACTCCCAGAAGAATAGACACCGCCTGCTGCACCCCGGCCATGCGGATGGCGTGCCCCAGTACCCCGGCAAAGATCCCCATCCCGGCATACGTGACGGCCCGGCCAAGATTATACAGCAGGCGTCCAAGTGCCCGCCGGCCCAAAGACGCCTCCGGCGATGCCGGCAGGGCAAGCGCCAGCGGTCCGCACATCCCCAGACAGTGCAGGGATCCGGCCAGCCCGAGGGCCAGAGCGCTTCCTATGGCGGCGGCGGTCATCATCGGATAAAGAGATCCTCCTGATGGTAATACTCAACGTCATTGACGGTCCAGTTGATCTTAGCCTGCCATTTCCCGGGATGCAGATCCAGGGTCGACAGCACCGAGGGCACCCCGTTGTCCTGCAGCGCGTACTTCATATCCATCCGGGCATCGGAGGGCCGGTAAAGGGTCAGCACCGCACCGTTGGCGATGTCGGGGGTACGCACAATCAGGCGGTGTTCCTTCCAGTCCACCTCAATGCTCGGCGGATCCTCCAGTGCTTTGGTGCGGGCCAGAGCGATCATCCGGTCCTCATGATGAAGGCCCTCCGCATAGTAGTCCTGCACCACCAGATCATGGTTCATGCCCAGGGACTGGATCACAAACCAAATGATGATCCCGATGAAGAACACGAACCAGGCCACCAGTCCGTAAGGCCAGGGGTTGAATCGTGATGTGGAGGTGCCGGAACTCACGGCTGCTCCCCCGGTTTGGGCGCCTGGAAGGTGGCGGTCACCACATCCAGTTTCCGCTCTCCGTCATACAAACCGATCTTCACCGGGGTGTTGGCGCCCTCCATTGCTTCCGGAGGCAGGGTCACCACCACGATGGTTTTGGTTTCCTGCTGCGGCGGCAGGGTCAGGCGCGGTTCGCCGTACAGCAGTTGTCCCTGATGATCCATCAGCCGCAACTCCCCGCTCCGCTCTTTGCCGGTTTTGTTGTGAAACGTCGCCTCGAACATATTGGTCACGTGTCCGTCGGGCATCACCTGATACCAGGTGCCCCTCACCCGCAGCAGATCCATGTGTACCGGATTGCGGGCCAGCAAAAGGCCGGTCAGAATCACCAGCAGCACGGACATGAAGGTGCCGTAAATTTTCAGCCGGGGCGTCCATTTCAGTCCCTTCGATTTGCCTTCAATCATGTCCATGGAA
>CAZVCO010000257.1:0-703 GCA_964625795.1 uncultured Verrucomicrobiota bacterium
GTAGTCAATATTATAATCTAAAAAATATGTTTATGTTTTTTTAGTTTTTAAATTTATTCATTTACCCTGACGAATTGAAACTAGCATTTATTAGAAAGTCTGGGAACTATGCGCACTTATACCAAGGGAGTGCGCTTGACGGCCTCCGGCGTCCCGGCTCCCGGCGCGCCTGGCGGCGCATCCGGGTATCCGTTCCGCCGTGTGGCCTTTCCGCGTACAGACTCATTCTATGGGGTTTGCAACGCTTCAAAGTATTCAATCGGTGTCTGCCCTTCCTGATCGTCCGCGGCTTTTGCTGGCTCGCCTCAGGCCCTCTCTCAAAAAGATCCGTGACGGATCGAAGAGCATGTCCCTTCACGGGTTAGCTTTGAAGGGTCTGAAATCCATGCTTTGCGCAATGAGTGGTTCTGTGGTATATGAAGTGCATGACTCTTAAAATCATCGTTCACAAAGCAGACGAAGGCGGCTTCTGGGCAGAAGTACCCGCCTTACCCGGTTGCGTCAGCCAGGGGGAGACCAGGGAAGAACTCCAGACCAACATTCGTGAGGCCATAGAACTCTGGCTGGAAACGGGTGATGATGCCCCATATGATCCGGAACTGGCTGAAGTTCTGGAAATGGCGGTGTGAAGGAAATCTCCGGAAAGAAGCTTGCGAAGGCGATCAGCCGGAAGGGGTGGTACTTGGCACGGGTCAAAGGAAGC
>CAZVCO010000257.1:713-4180 GCA_964625795.1 uncultured Verrucomicrobiota bacterium
AAAGAACAGAGCATCCGTATTGAGGCTTCTTCAGGATTGTCTGAAGACGAAATCTGAACCCGTCAGCTTGTGATTTATTCAGGTTTCTCCCGGATTGCCCATTCCACGATCCGCTTGATAATTTCAGGATTACAAAACCATGTGGACGTTCCATGACCACCTCTCCGCAGTGTGTAGCCCAGCTTTTTACCGAAAGGAGCCAAGGGGCATTTGATTTGTGGAGTTCCCATCCGCTGCATTGTACGGACCACCAGTTTGAATTGTGGATCCGTCAGCTCTGAAATTTCATCCGGTCCTACTTTGCGACTGAATTTTTTTCCTACCAAACCCCAATGTTTGAACCCTTCCGTGTCTGGGACTTGCCCCTGTTTCCGTTTGGTGGCGTGATCCTGTAAGTATCTCAGCCACTTTCCTGTGGCCCCGGTTCCGTCAGAACAATCGAAACTGTGTTTGAAGGCTCCCGGCCACTGATTCCTTTTGCAGTACTCCACACCATTTTGCCACTTTCCGTTTGGGCCAAAGTATGGGTCTCCCCTTCGATCCACGGGAGGAGCCTTTTCCAACGCTCGCAACCAAAGGAGCTGTAATGCTGCAACAGTCTGGACCTCCTGTTTATCTTTCCGGCTCCATGGTTTGAGCTGCAGGAGATCACTGGCCCATGCTACCCCGTGGAAATGGAGTGCTCCTCGCTCCTGAATCTCCATACGCCAGATCAAATACACTTCACGCCTCGGCATTTCCCGACAAAAATCTTTCCATACCGCTATGGACTCAGGAGCCGACAAGGCAGGGACTCCAGGTATCGTAAAGGTAAGACCGAAAGGCCGGGTTCCCTCTTGTCCCTGACGGGTCAGCAATTCCATTCTCATCCGTCTACGGCTGGCACTACTCCACCCCTTGATCTTTCCTCGTCTACCCCCTCCAGACTTTGTGGTGTTCCGGATCCGACCCGCGTTCAGCTTCACTCCTTTTCCATCATAGACAGAAAGAAAGTTCCCCGTGTGGAGTTGAGAATTCATTCAGACGAATCCAGCTCCGCAAGTGAATGAATGGCCATCCGAATGTGTTCAGGCATCTGATCCCATGCCCGAATAAGGTTCTGTAACCTTGTATCCTCGGATTTTTCCGGTCCCTTTTCGTGTCCCACCCCATGTTTCGCCCTTTGTTTATGCGGCTTGGTTGCGGGTTCGATTCCCCCCGCCTCCACCATTCGACTCGTTAAACTCGCTCATGGCCTCCGGCCGTGATCCGAGTGCAGCGAGTCGAATGGTGTCCTGAGGAAGCGAGGGACGAGCGCCTCGAAGGGCAATAGACTTATTTCTGACAAAATTTTAGCCAATCCGGCCGTGATCCGAGTGCAGCGAGTCGAATGGTCTTAGACCTTGAGCCTGCCGAAGGCTTCTCTCACAACAACGTCCGCTGAGAGCAAATATTCCCTTGCCCGCTGATTAATACATGCGTATACTTTTCGTATGCCTCCCGCCTCCAAAAGATACCATGTCTACATTCTGAAATGCGCCAATGGCGCCTATTACATAGGCCACACCACAAATATTCAGGAACGAATAGCTGCACACAATCAGGGGAAGGGCGCCGCTTATACACGTCAGAACGGACCCGTGGAGTTGGTTTACTCTGAACCAGCCGAGTCCGAAATCGCCTCCATGCGCAGGGAGCACCAGATCAAGGGCTGGACCCGGCGAAAGAAAGAGGCCTTGATCGCGGGGGATGCCCGGGAATTGCATGAGGCATCCAGGCGAATGAAAGCTAAAACTGCCGTATCCGGATCTCCGCCATTATACCGGGTGCACCACAGACCTGAATGAACGCCTGTCCCGTCACAACTCCGGCCGGAATCCTCACACAGCCAAATATGCCCCCTGGCAGATCGAAACGGCCGTCAGATTCAGAGATGCTGACAAAGCCCGTGCTTTTGAGCACTACCTGAAAAGTGGCTCAGGACGTGAGTTTGCCCGCAGGCATTTCTAAGGTTCTTCGCTCGTAGCGGAGCGGAGAGTGAAGGATGGTGCCACGCCGCAGTCCGCAGCTTGTCTGCGGCGAAGGCGGGCTACGTCTGGCCGCTCCGAGGCTACGGCTTGGCCATTCTTCCTTTCTGTCCGGAGACAGGGCAAAAAAAACACCCCGGCATGCCGGGGTGTTTGAAGCGGGTCAATTGAACACTCAGTTCATTGAATCTTCAACTTCATCTGCGGCGTCCTCGACCACTTCTGCCGCATCTTCTGCGGCTGCATCGGTGGCTTCCATCGCTTCTTCTGCCACGTCTCCGGCTTCGGATTGGGTGTTCTGTGAACATCCGGTCCACATTGCGATCATCGAAAGGGCTGTAAGAGCCAGTACTAGTTGTTTCATCTTCGTCTCCTTGGGGTGGGGTTGATGTTTCTTTCTAGTTGGCACTGCCGGTTTGAGCAATCCTATTAGAGAAGAGAATGATGCCCGGGTCTGGCCCAGACGAGGTAACGATCGGGGGCGGGGCCGATGTAATGAAAGGGATAGCAGGTGATCAGCACCAGACTGTCTGGGTCCCGGTGTTCCAAAATACGGCGGTGGACGTTTTCGGCAGGAAGGATCTCTGTTTCTGTGACCTGATAGGTCTGCACGGTTCCGTCGGGATGTTCAGCTTGAATTTGATCTTGTATCTCGAGATCTTTGAGTCTGCGGAAATGGGAGTCCCGGTGTCCGAGAATCACGGTGGGATGGGTGTGGGCAATGCTGGCGTGACGGTCGAGATTCTCCTCCGCATCGCCCATCAGCACCAGGTCGCTGAAGCCGGTGGTTTCCATGTGGAGCCAGAGGGCCGGTTGACCGTTTCCGCCCGTCGCGGAAGGGATCTGACGGGCCTGCTCCCACTGCTGGGCGGCCTGATGATGACTGATCTGTCTGCGGCCCCAGCGATAAACCGGTTTGACCAGCAGTATCCCGCTGGCCAGCAGACACAGACACTGCATGATCAGAAAGGACCGGTGCAGGTTTCTCATGACAATGCCCGTTTGCGGTAGACGTGGAACAGCAGGCTGATGAGGAGCAGCTGACCTCCGATCAGCATCAACAGTGGATCCAGAGTGGCGGTGGCGTGGAATCCGGCACCGCTCCAGCCGCGGGGCAGGGGGACCTTAACCTGAACCGTGTTCCGGCTACCATCCGGTGCCACCGTCACCCGCTCCTCCACCGCCACCCGCGAGGTGAATTTCGTGACCAGCTGATGGGTCAGTGCTGTCTGGATGACGGCCTCCCGGATGTCGTTCTGCAGCACGGGGGTGTCGGCCCGGAGATAATCCAGCATGAGATCCTGAATCACCGCCCGTCCGTACATACGGCTTACCGCCGGATGCTGCCGGTCAGCAGGCTGGATGTCGAAGGGGGTGCTCACGGTTTGTCCCTCCACCGTTCCCAC
The DNA here is from genome assembly GCA_964625795.1 of uncultured Verrucomicrobiota bacterium. Taxonomy (GTDB): domain Bacteria; phylum Verrucomicrobiota; class Kiritimatiellia; order SS1-B-03-39; family UBA6053; genus UBA6053. Next base: position 4,126 of record CAZVCO010000257.1, read on the forward strand.
CACCACCACCTGTCCGGTCAGTGCTTCCCGTGAGGAGACCACCACCTGCACCGGC
>CAZVCO010000258.1:0-2405 GCA_964625795.1 uncultured Verrucomicrobiota bacterium
AAACCGCAAGCAAAAAAGCAGCAAAAAGAAAAACCCCATAAAGACTGCCTTTTCAGAACCGTATCGAATCCAAGATCAGCCGCTGCTCTGCCGCTCATCAGAACCCTTGATTTCATTGGCTTTTGCCCTCCCAAATTCGCATCATATTGCCATTCGGGTCAGTCGTTGATTAATGACGCTTTTTCTTTTCGTACTTTTCTCTCGAATGATCATTCGGCGTGAAAGCCTCACAGGATCTGCGAGGATTTTATCTCAGGGTGCGCCTTCTCTCACAAGCCAGCTTTCACCTTTACCGGTTTTATCAATCACACCCCACCCCCAAGGATGAAATTATTCATGGTCTCAAGTCGTCACTGCCTTTTTCTGCTGTGAGGCAAAAACACGCTCCCCCCTCCGGTCGGTTCTTTGCGTTGAGGGTCAGGTCGAGGGCGTTGGCGGTTTCCCGGGCGATGGACAGGCCGAGGCCGACTGAGCCGTGGTCGCGGCGGCGGGCGGTGTCGCCGCGGACGAAGGGTTCGAAGAGGTCGTTGATGCGTTCTTCGGGGATACCCGGGCCGTTGTCTTCTACGCTGAGAGTTAGAGGCGGGCCTGAGTCGGCGGTGATCCGGATGTGGTTTCCGCCCCGGGCGTGCTGGAGGGCGTTAGCGACGAGGTTGCGGAGGAGCAGTCCGAGTAGAAGCGGGTCGGTTTCTATGCGCAGGGTTTCGGGGGTGTTCAGTTCCAGGCGGAAGCCCTTTTCCTCCGCCAGGGGAGTGAGCTCTGTCACCAACTCGGTCAGAAGGTGGGGGAGGTCCTCCGATCCAGTTTCCGCCGGATGCGGCGGATCAGTACATCGACGAGATTGGCGGAAATGTCGCGGTCCCCGTACAGCAGGCGCTCCAAGTCCTCCCGGGTGATCGCCTGACCCCGGTGACGCAAGTATTTATTCGGATAACAATTGTCTTAAATTATGGTTTTCATATGCGGGGCCTCTGGTGTACTTTTTAACACTCATTTTCAGAAACCGCGAAATGGTGAGTTGAGTACATTCTCTACTGAACTTCCTATCCGCATCCAGAGACCAAGGAATCCCCATGACCCCCACCATGAACGACTACACCGACTATATCACCACTATGAACGGCAAGATTCTCCTGGGCTGTGACGGTTTTGTGGACGAGACCTATGAAATTGTGCAGGAGCGACGGAGTGTCTCGGACTTCACCGCCATAGAAAAACTGAAGGATTTCGGAGAGCTTCTGGTGGAGCGGGCCGATGGCGGGGTCGGAGTCGAACTGGTTCCGAAACGGCGGTGTGAAGGAGGCTTCGGCATTAATACCGGCCGCATTGCGGCCTGCCTGGGCATCACCCCCACGTTGCCGGGACTGTATGGGGGCGCGCAACTCGATCCGGCTTTTGAGGAATTTAAAGACAGCTGCAATCTGATTTCTCTGGGCGATCCCGCGCTGACCATTGCGCTGGAGTTCGGGGACGGCAAGGTACTGATGAGCGATCTGCAGGCGGTGTCCAATCTGGACTGGCCGGATTTTGAAACTCATTTCGGACCGGAGAAGCTGAAGGCCATGTTTTCCGACGTCGATATCCTGGGGCTGGGATACTGGTCACTGACGGCCAACTTCGATAATCTCTTCAAAGGGTTTATGAAGCAATACGAAACGATGAAGCCGCCTAGCCGGATGTTCTTCGACTTTGCGGATATCAAGAAGAAGTCCAATGACGCGTTTCTGACCAGTCTGAATCTGATTCAATCCTACAATGACACCCTTCCCATGACTCTGAGTGTGAACGAACACGAGGTATTGGAACTGATGTCGCGAATCGGAGTGGAACCCCCTGCATTGACCCCGGAATCCATTGCTCCCAAACTGAATGAGGTCCGCAGGAAAATTCAGTTTGATGAAGTTGTGGTGCACACCCCTGAATTTGCTGTGGCCTCCAGTGCGTCGGAGGGCGAGGCAAGCGCCCTCCAGGACCGCCAATCCAATGTGGTCCGTCTGGCCGGGGCAGGGGACAGTTTCAACGGAGGGTATCTGTGTGCCTCTCTGGGTGACCTTCCACTGAAGAAAAGGTTGGTGATGGCCAACGCCGCCACCGCGTTTTTTGTCACTCAGGCCACCGGCCCCACCCAAGAGCAGTTGATCGCCCAGATCGAAAAAGCCTCTGACAAGTAAACCTTTACCCCTGAACACTCACTCCGACCGGAGATGCACTGATGAAAACCCTTCTTCATACCGCCCTTATTCACCCGCAGTCACCGGAACCTTTTGCCGCCGTGCAGATCGGACCGGACCAGTTACCGGAGGAAGTGGTGCCGGACGGCTGGTCTGTGACCTCGACCACCCTGCGGGGTGGTCTGCAGGAGGGAGTGAATGTGGTGGAGATTCATAACGGGAAACTCTGTTTTG
>CAZVCO010000258.1:2536-2947 GCA_964625795.1 uncultured Verrucomicrobiota bacterium
GCATGGGGGCTCCCTGCACCGACACGGTGCTGGACTACAGCGGCAACGAGATAGAGGTGCCGCTGACGCTGCATGGGAATATTGCCAATCTGCCGGCCCGCTCGGTGTCTCTGGAGATTACTGACAAGGAGTTGATCCTGAGGGGAGAGGTGGATGAAACCATGATGTTCGGTCCGGCCCTGCGGCTGAACACCGAGATCCGCACGGAATTCGGATCCGGCACCCTGACCATCGTGGACACCGTCACCAACCTGGGATCGAACCCGGCGGAGCATGAACTGCTGTATCACATCAATTACGGCGCGCCGCTGCTGGAGAAGAAATCCTGCATGGTGGCACCCTTCAAACAGGTGGCGCCCCGTGATCCGCGCTCGGCGGAGGGAATCAGCACCTTTGATTCGTACGGTGCTC
>CAZVCO010000258.1:2957-4162 GCA_964625795.1 uncultured Verrucomicrobiota bacterium
TTCGATCACTACGGTCCGCCTCAGGTGGGGTTCGTGGAGCAGGCCTATCTGTATGAACTGGTCGGTAAACGCGGCAGCCGTCAGACCATGGCCATGCTGAGAAACGCGGCCGGAAGTCAGGCGTCGCTGCTGCGTTTTTCACTCAAGGATTTCCCCTGTTTCACGCTCTGGAAAAACACAGCGGCCCCGGCGGACGGATACGTGACCGGACTCGAACCGTCCACCAACTATCCCAACTCCCGCCGGTTTGAGCGGGAAAAAGGCCGGGTGCTCACCCTCCAGGGCGGTGAATCACGCACCACCACGCTGTCGATCGAACATCTCGACACCAAAACCGCGGTGAAACAGGCCGAAAAGGAAATCCGCGCGCTGCAGAAAGCGGCCAAACCCACGGTTCATCCGGAACCTGTGAGCCGTTTGTCCGGCAGTTGATTCCCCTCCTGCGGGGAAGGGCGGATCGATTGAACGGGGGATAAGGGAATGGTGCTAACTTAAGGCATATTTGGCCGTCATACGAAGGGTTGAAAAGCTCTGAAAATCCAGCTGTAATTTTTTGCCACAAAGAGGCGCAAAAATTCACAAAAACCAGCAATACGGGGCTTGTGCGCCTGGGGCGCATTTTGGGGGTGTTATTTTGTGCCTTTTTGTGGCCAAACCAAAAAAGTTTCAGTGCCTATTCGCAAGAAGGAAGCTCTTCAAAGCCCGCTTAAGTTAGTGCCATTCGGGGGATAAGGTTTCGTGCTGTCCGGATTTTTACCCGGATATCCTGTAAGGTGATAATGTCGTCCGACGTTCTATCTATTCATGACAAGTGTGTACTTGCCAAGATGGTTTGCTGTTTTCGTGGTGTTGGTTCTGGCCTCGGGGTGCCGGACGTCCGGACCCTCTGCTGATTCTCCCCTGTCCGCGGAAGATCTTCCTGAAGCGTTTTCAACTGAAGGCACGAGTCCTCTGTCTTCGCGATGGTGGGAGAGCTTTGAGGATGAACCCCTGAATCTGCTGATGGATCAGGCGTTGCGCGGAAATTTTCAGATCAGGGAATTCCGGTCCAGAGTGGCCGAGGCCGAGGCGGTGGCCCGGGTACAGGTATCAGACCGCTTTCCGGACGTGAATCTGGAAGCCTCCGCCCGGCGTGAGGACTCAGAACGTGATGAGCCCGACCGGTTTTTTGCCGGATTGGGGGCGGAGTTTGAACTCGATCTCTG
>CAZVCO010000259.1:0-4158 GCA_964625795.1 uncultured Verrucomicrobiota bacterium
TGGAGCCACAACGGGTCTCCGGTGGGAACCGATACGCCGAGCCTGGAACTGAGCGATCTGCGGGCGGCCGATGCCGGGACTTATGCCGTCACGGTGCTCAACAGCGAAGGGTCCGACAGCGCCTCCGCGACGCTGACCGTGAACTATGTTGTGCCTTCTTTCACCCAGCATCCGCTGGACGTGACCGCTCCGGCGGGCGATGCGGTCACCCTGAGCGGAAGTGCCACCGGCAGTCAGCCTATCACCTATCAATGGCGGAAAGACGGGGTGGATCTGTCCGGCGAAACCGCTTCAACTCTGAGTCTGGATCCCGCCCAGGCCTCCGACAGTGGCGACTACACCCTGGTGGCCACCAATGCGGGTGGGACCACGGTCAGTGATCCCGCCACGGTGCAGATCACCGCTGCGGATTTTGTGGTCAACGACGACTTTTCCACCGACACCAGCGGAGATTGGGTGCTGTTGACCGATTCCACCGGAGAGGCCTTTTCCGGTTCGGCTCTTACGTATCGGCCCACCGGCCCTCCGAGTCAGACTGGTCTCACGACGTCGGATGCCAGCCTTTGGGTGAATACCCCCCACAACGGAACGAGCGCGGTATATGGCGTGGCATTATTCCGCCCCTTCGCTCAAACGGATCTTACAGGTGGACAGGTGTTCACCGACGGACTTCATGCCAATGTCGCTCCTTTGACTTCCGGGCTGTTGGTCAGGTACGAGGACGGAGGACAAACACGCTATGCGGTATCGGACAACTCGGCTACCACCACCACCGGCAACGGAAAAACCCCGGTGCAGGGACAATGGACTCTTGATTCCCTAACCTGGAAAACCGCGGACCCTTCTGATTGGACCACAGCTCCGGGTGCGGCAGTCGATGGCAGTGTGGTGCTTTCGACCGCTACCGCTGTCGGGATCTATCAACGGTACAGCGGAAGCTGGATGAATTACAAAGGCCCAGTGCTGATGTCGCTGCAGGTCACCGCGCCGAATGCGGGAGCAACGGATCCGGTTTACCCCGCCAATGCCTCCGGTCAATTTACTCTGGATGGCAGTACCCTGTATTATTATCTGCCTGACACCTTCGACGCCGGGACCGCCACTCCGGTCATGGTGTACATGCGCGGGGCGGGAACCGGGTTATCGAGGCCGGATGACTTCATCACCGCGTTGGAGACCCGCGGGGTGACCGCAGTGGTGGTGACCAATCACAATTCATATCACCATATCGACTTTCCCGCGATGATGACGGCTCTCAGCGGGTTGGGGTTCACGCTGGAACCGAAACCCTATCTGACCGGCTTCTCACGGGGCGGACAGATGTCACATCGACTGGCCCTGCAGTTGTATGCGGACGACCTCATGGCTGTGGCACCCCAGAACCAGGGGTCTGCGACAGACGCCAACGGGGTGTATTTCCGTCAAGTTAATTACAATGGCGGACAGATCACCACCGACCCGGCAGGGGCGGAAGACGGGATTCCCTGGACGGGAACCGCCACCGAGGCAGGGCTGAGCACTCCGGCCATGTCCGGCGCGGAGACCCTGCCCTTCAAACAGGTCATCACCCTGGGGGATGAAACCCGTGCGCTCAATACGCATTTCCTGACGCATTCACTGCAGCGGAACGGAGGGGAGTGGGTGGACAGCTACTGGGGTGCGGAGAATATCGGGCACAATCAAACCCTGACGGCCGAGCTGGAAGTGGTGGATTTCTTTACAGCGGTCCGCGACGCCGGGACCAACCGCCCGCCGTCGGTTACCCTGGCGGGAGATGCGGTCCGGATTCTGAACTCCGGAGAAGAAGTCACGTTCTCCGCCAGTGCGGTGGATCCACAGGGCGGGGCGGTATCCTATGAGTGGAGGCAGATCAGTCATTCGAATCCGGACACGCTGAAAAACGAAAACCTGTACGCATATTTCCAGCGTCCGGACGGTGCCGCAGGCCGGCTTCCCATGCATGAGGGAACGTCGCTGACCGGCGGGGCGGTGACATCCGGTTCCCTCCCTCTGGTGCTCTCCACCACGGACAGCCTGACCTTCACGCCTCCCGCGGTTTCCGTGGATACACCCGTCTGGCTCGAGGTGAAGGCGCTGGATGCTGAGGGATTGGCGAATACCGCATCCGTGCTGGTGGTGATCAATGGACCGCCCGCGTTGCAGGAAGGTGCTGCGGCGACCCACCCGGTGCTTGCCGGACGATCCTCCACGTTTCCTCTGACAGCGTTTGACGCCGACAGTGCGAACCTGAGCTGGACGATCACCACGACCCCCGCCAATGGTCAGGCCGCTCTGAATACGGCTTCCGGTGAGCAGGTCACCCTGACCTATACACCCACGGCCGGATGGACAGGAACGGATCAGGTTGAGGTGACCTGCACAGACAGTTCGGGACTTTCCTCCACCACCACACTGACCCTGCAGGTGGGAACGGGCTCCGCTGGGGTTCCCGCTTCCATGGACGCGGTTCAGGTGACCAATTTCAGTTCGCTGACCGCCTATGGCGCCTCACCGGTGCTGAACACCCGGGACGCGGATATCGGCAACTGGAACGACCTGGATGAGGTCTACATCCGCTTCCCCCTGGACGGGGTGGCCTCTGGAAGCCTCAGCGGAGAGCTTCGTCTGGCGGTGGTGTCCAATCCGGCCGGAACCACCACCAGTTTTGAATTGCAGGAGGTGGAGGAGGATGGGTTTGGAGAGCTGGACAGCAGTTGGGGATTCATCCCGACCCCAATAGGAGCGGTATTGGATACGTTGACCGTATCGGACACCGGAATGGTCGAGCTGGATGTGGGCGCATCTGTCGAACAGGCGCTTACCCGCGGGGATACATCGATCACCTACCGCCTCAAACGGACAGGAACCAGCGGTTCCAATCCGGGGTGTTCGTTTGCCTCCCGGTCACATGACGATTCCGCCAAACGGCCCGCCCTGGTTATGACGTATGTGGAGGGGGACGCAGATGTGAACGGAATTCCCAACGAGTGGGAACAGCGCTGGTACGGAGCGCCCGCCGCAGCCCCAGGTACCGTAACCAAAAACGGCCGGGAGGTGTCCACCTACGATGTGTATGTCTGGGGGCTGGATCCGACCGATGAGAATGCCGTACTGGAGCCGATGCAGGCCGGTCCGGACGGGGCCGGAGGGTTCAGTTTCCGGATACCGACCGCGAATGAAAGGAGTTATGCGGTGCAGTACACCGATGATCTCACCCAGCCGGGCGGAGGATGGCAGGATCTGCCGGGGGCGGATGCCATAGCGGGTGACGGCACGGAACTGACGGTGACGGATCCCAATCCCGGGAGTGGAAGGTTTTACCGGATCCGGGTGTGGGTTCCGTAGTCTGGAGGATTCCGCGCAGGGGCTGAAGCCCCCGCACGGTGTTTCCAGGGAAAGTATTCGGGAGCTGGAAAGTTCCGCGCAGCCGCTGAAGCGGCCGCACGGCTGCGAACGGCCCCCTGAGCGGCTGATCGAAATCCTTTTAGATATACACTTGTATCCATTTTCCGATAGCTATACATATGTATAATGTCTTTTCTCTCCAAACTCTATTTCGGCTGCACGGTGAAATACCGGGCGGAGTGGCCGGGGGTCTGTCCGGGCCTGCCGCCACCGCCGGAAACCGTTGCTCCGTTTGAGGCGGACGGGATTCGGATCCTGTCCACCCGGTTCAGGCGGGACCGTTTTCAGGCGGTGGTGGAGGTGGAGGATTCGGTGGCGCCGTCATTTCTGATGCAGCGTTTGAAGGGCAGGCTGAGTTATTGTCTGGGAAAGACCCATGCGGATTTCCCCCGGTTCTCACCGCACTTCTTTCTCCGTTCGCTGGGGCAGAACACCCGCGACGTGGTCAAGCAGTATGTGCGGGAGCAGGTGGACCGTTCGGATCTGGTGGATCCGCTGTACCGGGAGCGTATGAAAAAGCTCCGCTACATGGAGGAGGGGGAGGTGATGGCGGAGAAGACACGGCACCGGGGCGTATACGATGCTTTTGCGCATGTGGTGCTGATCACGGGAGGACGGTACCGGATGTTTTCCGATGAGGCGCGGAAGGTGTTCGATGCGCTGTGCGGAGGTGTGCGGGAGCTGAAGGCGGAGCCGTTGGAGATCAGCATGATGCCGGATCATGCGCACCTGTTGCTCCGCTGGCCGCAGGGA
>CAZVCO010000260.1:0-477 GCA_964625795.1 uncultured Verrucomicrobiota bacterium
TGCTGGTGGATACGGATGGTCGGGATGCCCCCGATGTGACGGACTTCAAGCACAGCAAAAAATATTTCTGCAATCATGGTCTGGTGCCTGATCATCGGTCTACCGACATTCTGCGACATCATAAGAACATCGCGTCGGCGCTGATCGGCAAGGCCGCGCCACGGACCGCGCCAACTTCGTTCGGTAACTGGCAGGTGGAGGAACGGCTGGGCGGCACCGATCGCTATACCGAATTCCGGGCCAAACACAGCCTGATGGGGAAAAGCGGAGGCTCGGCGCGTCTGCGGGTTTACCATATGGATCCCTATGCCAGCCCCGAGGAGCGGAAGGAGGAATTTGCGAAAATCCGGAACGCTTTCGCCGCCGTGGCGCATATGCCTTCTCACCCGAAGGTGCTGGCGGTGAAGGATCTTCTAGAGACGGAGGAAGAGGATCGCCTGGTGTTAATCACCGATGATCTTGAGGGTCAGGCCTTGC
>CAZVCO010000260.1:612-2854 GCA_964625795.1 uncultured Verrucomicrobiota bacterium
CGCCGGATGCGATTCTGGTGACTGCCTCCGGAGGCGCCTGTGTGACCGCATTCGATTTCGCGCGGGTTGGGAAAAACCGTCAGGAGACCATCGCCCATCAGATTGTGGACGATCTGGACGAAACCTTTCTCGCCCCGGAATTCTTCGACACCCAGAGGCCCGACCCCGCTCAGGCGAGTATCGCCTCGGACCTCTATGCCGTGGGGTTGATTTTCTACCAGTTGCTGACGGGCGAACTGCCTTACTCCAATGTGGATGAAATGCTGGAAGCCGACGGGGTGTTCCCGGTGGCGGCCGAGGAACTGAATGCCGATTTGCCACAGGGGGTGAACGAGTGGTTACAGAAGTTCTGCATGTTTGATCCAGAGGATCGCTACATCAGCGCGGCGGTGGCCTTACAGGAGCTTCAGCGGATGATTCAGCCTCAGCTGTCAGAGGATCAAGTTGTTCCGACCGCACCGGAAGGAGAGGAGCCCGCCGATCTGAATGAACTGCCTCAGGACTACGTGCTGAATGGCCGCTACCGGGTGCAGCGCAAGCTGGGTCAGGGTGCGTTTGGTTCGGTGTACAAGGTGTTCGACGCCATGGCGGACCGGGTGCTGGTGTTGAAACTCATCACCAAAGATCGTCAAAGCGTTTACGAGCGGCTGACACGCGAATACAAAACGCTGACCTCCCTTCCCGAGCATCCCAACGTGGTGCGGGTGATTTGGGCGGACCGGCTGCCGGATACGGAGAAAACTCCGTTCATTGTGTTCGAATACGTGGATGCTCTCGCTGTGGAAGATGCGGTGAAGCTGATCACCCAGGCCGCCGAAGGGTTGCATCATTTGCACATGCATGAGGTCTATCACCAGGACATCAAACCCTCAAACCTGCTTTGGACCGAGGACGGCGTCCGGATCATCGATTTCAACGTGGCGGTTACGGTTACCATGGAACAACCCGGTGCGGGAGGAACACGGCGGTATCTGCCGCCGGATTACAATTTCAGCACAGATCCTTCCAATGCGGATCGAATTGACCGGGATATCTATGCCCTTGGAATCACTCTGTATGAGTGTCTGACAGGCGGAAAGTATCCCTTCGATGATCCCAGTCCCAAGGTGGGCGTGAAACCCCGGGATCCCAAAACGCTTCCGGGTTGCGGGGATTTCAGTTCCGCACTTGTGAACGTGGTGACGAAAGCGGTGTCCCCGGAGCGGAAGGATCGGTTCGCTTCTGCTGAAGCCTTCAGGGCGTCTCTTGCCGGCATCAAGCGGCTGCGGTCGGTGATGTCGACGGCGGACATGGGGGGAGAAGATGCCAGCAAAGCTCCTCCCTCTCTCACTACGGAGAAGCCCAATTTCAACCCCTATGTTTCCCATCTGCTGACGCTGTATAGCCAGAGCAAGGTCTCCAACGCTGGAACCCGTGGTCTGGATGAAATTGCCAAACACACCTATGTGGAGACGTTCCTGGATCGGCGCTTGAAAAAGGATTTGCTGCGGGGTGATTTCAAGTTGGTGGTGATCAGCGGCAATGCGGGCGACGGGAAGACGGCATGGAAGCCAGGACGAGGGCGACGAAGACAACGATTCGGTTTTGAAGAAATTTTTCGGTCCGTTTACCGGTTCGGATACCTCGGTCTGGCCGGAACGGCAGACCCGTATTGTGGCGATCAACGAAGGGCGTTTGGTCGATTTCCTGCAGGAACACGAAAAGGAGTATCCCCGCCTTGCCGAATTGGTCGATCAGGGTCTGCAAGGCGCGGCCTCTGCGGATGGTGTGGTGGTAATCAACTTGAATTTGCGCTCCGTGGTCGCGGATACCGAGGAGGATCAAGCCTCTATTCTGGAACGACTGGTCGGGAGCATGACGCAACCGGCACTTTGGCAGAGTTGTGAAAACTGCGACCTGAAGAACCGCTGCTATGCTCGGCACAATGCGCTGACCTTTCAAGACGCTGTCGGTGGCCCCAAGGTCCTGGAACGCCTGAAGACGCTTTATACGGTTACCCATTTGCGGGGGCAGTTGCATATCACTATGCGTGACCTACGCTCCGCATTGGCATATATGCTGGTCGGGACGCTGGATTGTGATGGTATCCATGAATTGTACCGCACCAAAACAGAAGACAGCCGGAACCGGATTCTGGACGGATTCTATTTCAACTCCTGGATGGGAGGACGTCATGGTGAGATTCGCCAATCGCGAGGACGTGGCCGGGATCGAGAGGGACTTTCCCTGGCCCGCCGCCCAG
>CAZVCO010000260.1:2864-4154 GCA_964625795.1 uncultured Verrucomicrobiota bacterium
AAGACCGACTGATCCGCCTGTTGCGTGAAATCGACGTGGCCGAGGTGTCGAACCCGGTGATGGACCGTTCACTTGGCTTTATGAACACCGGCTCGCGGTCCATGTCGCGATATGGGTTTTCCGACCGGGAAGAGTATGACGAGGATCTGTTACATGTGGTCCAGAATTCGCTGCCCTGGGACTACGCGTCCCGACGGCGGCGTGATTTGGTGGAACGCCACCGCCAGTACCTGGCACACGTTCGCAGGCGGTTTTTCTTTGAAAGCCGTGGTGAGGTCTGGAAAACCATGCTGCCGTATGATCACCTTGAAAAATTCCTGTTGGCGGTCCAACATCCTGACAGCGAGAATGCGGGCTCTGTGGCGGATCTGCTCCGCGCAATCAACCGGGGAGAGGGGCTGACGGACCCTGAGCGGGTGGGAAATCAGTTGGCGCTGCGGGTGCGCCAGGTGGATAAAGGGACGATCCGCAGCTACCGGCTGTTTGATGGTTCCTGTTTCACCCAGGCTCCGGAAACGCAGTCCTCGGACATCCCGTATCTGGAATTCCTGCCACAGTATCTCACACTGCAATACGATTCCGGGGACGGCCATACTGCCCGGTTACGAATCAACCTGGATATGTACGAGATGCTGTTGCGACTTAACAACGGGTATCTCCCCAGCGTGGAGGAGCGTGAAGGCTTTTACCTGAGTATGAATGTATTCAAAAATATTTTGGCAGCAGCCCCCTACAACGAGGTCCTGCTCTCAGAAAACGGATTCTCTTTTTATCGGATTCGGCGGGACACTTCCGGGGTGTTGTCGCTCAACTCCTTGGGTGAGAGGGCGGAAGCATGAGTTTACAGCGCAAAGACAAAGAGTTCCGCACCCCGAAAACCACCTATGTGGATTTCAAACATATCGAAATGGACCGTGTCCTCACCATGCTGTTTCCGCGCTTGAAGTACGAAGGGTTTCCCAGCCGATTCAATCGGTCACGCCTGTTGACCACGGAAACCTTCGTGGAGGAGTTCGTCTCCGAACAAAACGCAGAGTGGTTCGAAGGGTTTTCCCAGCACGAGGATGTGGTGAGGAAATGGGTGGAGACGGATCTGCTGGACTTGGTGAACCGGGGCAGGCCTACCCAGGCCGTCGCGGCTCCACGCCCACTGCATGGCAACACGTACAAGTTCCGAAACGTGAAATACACGCGCGACTATAATGTGGCGGAGCAGATTTACTGGATGCTCTATCATTCGGCCAAGGGGCAGGCGGTCCGTGACCAGCTGAAAGCGTTCTTTTTCAAGGG
>CAZVCO010000261.1:0-689 GCA_964625795.1 uncultured Verrucomicrobiota bacterium
CCTCGGAAGCCGCGCTGAAAGAACTTCCGAACATCGGAAGCTCTCTGGCGGCCGAACTTCATCATTTTCTTGAACACGGCACCCTGCCCAAACTGGAGGAACTGGAAAACACCCTGCCGGAGGGTCTGACCGACTGGCTGGACATCTCCGGCCTGGGCCCCAAACGGGCGGCGAAGATTCATCAGCAGCTGGGCATTCATAAAATGGAGGATCTCAAAGCCGCCCTGGAGGATGGGCGGGTGGCGGACCTGAAGGGATTCGGAGAGAAAACCGCAAAAAAACTGCTGGAGGCGCTGCAGTGGCGGGAGGGAGTCTCCGACCGGTGCCGGCTGGATGAGGCCATGGAAATGGCGGAACAGATCCGGACCCAGTTGAACGAGGTGAAGGGCGTCAGCCGGCTGGAAATCGCCGGCAGTCTGCGGCGCGGACGGGAAACCATCGGCGATCTGGATGTGCTCGTGGTGTGTGATGCTCCCGAAACCCTGCACAAGGCCTTCACCAGTCTGGAGGGCGTGGAGGAGGTACTGCTCAGCGGCGAGACCAAAACCTCGGTGCGTCTCACCTCCGGACGGCAGGCCGATCTCCGCACCGTGGAGGAGGCCTCCTTCGCGGCCGCCTGGATCTATTTTACCGGCAGCAAGGAGCACAACGTGTTCCTGCGCGGCCGGGCACGCGAAAAAAACCTTACC
>CAZVCO010000261.1:699-1912 GCA_964625795.1 uncultured Verrucomicrobiota bacterium
TGAACGAATACGGTCTCTACCCGCTTGCCGACGGCGAGGCGGACCGGGAACACCCGCTGGACGCCCCGGACGAAGCCGCGGTCTACCGGCATCTGGATCTGCCCTGGACACCGCCCGAACTGCGGGAACAGCTGTGGGAAAGCGCCCTGAAAACGGATGATCTGCCGGATCTGGTGGAGGCGTCCGACCTGAAAGGCGTCCTGCATGCCCACAGCACCTGGAGCGATGGAAAGCACACGCTGGACGAGATGGCGGAGGCCTGCATGGAACTGGGCTACCGGTATCTCGGCATCAGCGATCACTCACAGTCGGCGGGGTACGCCAACGGACTGTCCCCCGACCGGGTGGAAGCCCAGTGGAAGGAAATCGACACCCTGAACAAACGATTCTCAGAGGAAGGGAAGGACTTCCGGATTCTTAAAGGGATCGAAAGTGATATCCTGAAGGACGGGTCACTCGATTACGAGGACGACCTTCTGGACGGTTTTGAGTTTGTCATTGTCAGCCTGCACAGTCAGCTGGACATGCCGGCCGAGGCCATGCAGGAGAGGGTGGAAACCGCCCTGCGGCACCCGTGCACCACCCTGCTGGGACACCCCACCGGCCGCCTGCTGCTGGATCGTCCCGGAGCCGCGTTAAATCTGGAGTCGGTTATCCGCCTGGCCGCCAAAGAGGGGGTGGCGATCGAGATCAATGCTGCGGCTCCCCGGTTGGAGCTGGACTGGCGTTGGGGCGCTCTGGCCCGTGAGGTCGGTCTGAAAACCGCGATCTGCCCCGATGCCCATGCCCGCGATCAGATCCGCCGCATGGTGACGAACGGGATTCCCATCGCCCGCAAGGCCGGATTCGGCCCCGATCGCATCCTGAACTGCTCACCAAACAATCCCTTTACCTGAACCGATATGGTCTGAGTAAATGGTGTAAGGCTGCTGGAGACTCCCCGAAAAACCAGGCACAAAAAAAGCCCCGCAATTTGCGGGGCTTTTTGAAGTATTTCTCCCGATCAGGGGGTGGGAGTAGGAGTGGGGAGCGGAGTAGGAGTAGGCAGCGGAATCTGCTGCACGCGTTCCTGGTTACTTCTCACCTGTGCCGCCACTTCGGAAACGACTCCGCCTTTCTCAATCCAGGTTCCGGCCAGACTGGAAAGCGATGTGGTGTTTTCAAAAATCTCGGTGGACGTCGCCCCGGTCTCGGGATCGGTGGTGGTAACCGG
>CAZVCO010000261.1:1922-4053 GCA_964625795.1 uncultured Verrucomicrobiota bacterium
ATCTGAACCACCCCGGTAAACTCAATCTCTTTTCCCGCCACTTCATCCCGCCCCCCAAAAGACACCTGAAACACGATATCCCGTTGTCCTGAACTGGAATTGGAATCTTCGCCTCCTCCCGTCGTGCTGTTGATCTGGATGAGGAGATTGTTTCGTTGTTCACTGACATTATCCCGCGTCACGGTCCGGCGGCCTACGGTTCCTTCGTAGGTGGAGCCCCGGTTATCCGTCACGGTGATATTCCGGCCGGACTGCTGAATCACAAAGTTGAAAATACTTCCAGGACCGGAAGTGCGTTCCACCGCCCGTCCATTAGGGAAAATCCCGGTGTAGAGATTGCTGATATTGGAATCATCAACATTCTGGGAGGTGTTAAAATCGTTGTCTGAGCCGCTTTCCCACTCGCAGGCAACGAGGAAAAGAAAACTGGCAATGGCTAGTGTGGGGATAAACAGACGATTCTTACGCTTCATGTAGGCTCCTGGGGTTTTCGAAGGGGAAACTTATCACAAATATTCCGAAGGGTGGTCAACCAAAAACGAAGCTCTTTTGGTGAAAAATTTCGGGGTTGCGCCCCTCCTGAATCACAGAAAACAACCCGGATATCCCTTTTGAAGAGATAGGGGGTTTACGGCCGGGAAGAGCGGACTACTCCACCTCCCAGGGGCATTCCGGCACGGCTTTGACAAACCAGCGGCCATACCACTTTCCTTTGATCCGGGGGTCGAGAATGACAATGCGGCCTTCATCCTCCTGACTGCGGATCAGCCGGCCAATCCCCTGTTTAAAGCGCAGCACCGCATCCGGCAGAGCATAGTCCTTGAAGGGATTTCCGCCCGCCAGTTTCACCCCCTCTGTGCGGGCCTCCACCAGGGGATGGTCCGGCACCGCAAAGGGCAGACGGGTAATCATCACATTCCGCAGGGCGTGTCCCGGGACATCCACCCCGGTCCAGAAACTGTTGAGACCGAACAGCACACTGCGGGGATCACTCCGGAACCGCTCCAGTAACTGATGCCGGGTGCCGTCCCGCCCCTGTACCAGCAGTGGATACCCTTCACGGAGCATATCCTTCTCCACCCGCTTGAGCACCTCCCGCATGGTGGCATGGGATGTGAACAGCACAAACGCGCCTCCGTCGGTCTGCAAGGTATGGATCCGTACCTGCTCCGCCACCGCGTCGGTGAATCCCGGCTGATTGGGCTCGGGAAGATTTCCAGGCACAAACACCCGCATCTGACGGGCAAAGTCAAACGGACTGCCCACCTGAATCTCCGAGGCCTCCACCGCCCCCACCCGCTTGCGGAAGTAGGACATCTGATCCTCCACCGCCAGAGTGGCACTGGTCATCACCACGCAGTGCAGGCGGTCAAACAGCACCTCTTGCAGCAGCGGCCCCACTTCCGACGGCGCCCCGCAGAGAACGGCGCGGGAGGATTTGCCCGGACGCGTATCGTCCTCCAGCCAGTACACCATCCCCTCCTCCCGCAGTTCGAGCACGCTGAGCAGACTGGTGGCCAGTTCCCCTGCCCGCCGGCGGGCCAGCGACAGCTCCGCCCGCAGATCGGCGGATTCGGTATCCGCCTCCACCTGCTTCAGTCCCTCCGCAATCTGCTGCAGCTTGCGGGGCAATGCGGTCTGGATATCCGGCGGCTCACGCAGCCGCAGACAGCTTTTTCCGGCCGCATGATCGAACAGAAACTGCTGCGTTTCCTGAAACAGCCTGTCCACCAGCTTCTGTGCACCGGCCACCTCATGCGCCAATTCGCCCTTTTTGAGCAGCGAGAGCAGGCCCTTGCGGGAATCGGGCTGATACAGACTCCGTGTCCAGCGGAGAAAACTCCAGGGGGTCAGCCGTATCCCCAAGGCCTGACCGGCGGCATCCTCCACATGATGCGCCTCGTCCAGGATGGCCACATCGAATTCCGGCAGCAGTCCGCCTCCCCCCGCCCCGCGCATGGCCAGATCGCTGAAAAAGAGGGCATGATTCACGATCAGCAGATCAGCCTCCTGCATCCGCATCCTCGCCCGGGACAGAAAGCAGTCCTTGTGATCCCGCTGGGAAGGATACACACACGTCCCCTCCTCCGCGCAGACCTGACTCCACACCTCATCCGGTATGGTGTCAGGA
>CAZVCO010000262.1:0-375 GCA_964625795.1 uncultured Verrucomicrobiota bacterium
GAGGATGCCGTCCTGGCCGTGGCTGGTCTAGGGGTCGAGCGCCACGTCGGTGATGATGCCGAGCCCCGGGATCGCCTCCTTGAGGGCGCGCACGCTGCGTTGGACGAGACCCGAGGCGTTGTAGGCCTCCTCGGCCAGTTCGCTCTTCAGCTCCGTGCCCACCACCGGGAAGAGGGCGATGGCCGGAATCCCGAGGGTGAAGGCCTCCCGGGCCTCCTGGTGTTCCATTTTTCCCTGAAGTTTGTCCCGGCGTTTGGAGACGTTTTCGATGGTGTCGCCATGGCCGTACATGATCAGCTTGTCCTCCTCCTTCACCTTGTAATCCCCGCGGGGCACCCCGTTGTATTCCACCCCGTTTTTGAGAATACCCAAAAC
>CAZVCO010000262.1:411-4029 GCA_964625795.1 uncultured Verrucomicrobiota bacterium
TCCTCGGTAAGCTTCAGATCGGCCAGAGTGCTGTTGCAGAGCCAGGAATTCTGCTCCACTGAGACTTCGATCACCTCGTAGTCATCCATCACGGTCATGAGGCGGGCGAAACTCCTGGGGCGCAGGCCGGAGTATTTGGTGATCAGGCGGGTGAGGATTTTGTCCAGAAGGCGTTCCAGTTTTTTGGACCGGGTGATGAGATACAGAAAGAGGATGCCCACAATGAGGATAAGAATTTCATCACGGTGCCCCCCGTCATTCTGCGCGGTGAAACCAATGATCAGAGAGGAAATCGCGGTCACGACTCCGGCATTTCCCAGCAGCAGCAGGGTCATGATAATTTTCCGGCGGATGGGGTGCTTCACCACCTGCTCGGATTCACTGGTGGTGAATCCGGCTCCGGTAAAGGCACTGCGGGCCTGAAAACGGGCCCGCTCACGTTCCATGCCGGTATGCTCCAGCGCAATGGCTGCAATTTTGGTGACCAGCATGGAAATGGCAACGACAAAAATCAGGGTGAGAATCGCAAGCATGCGGGGAGCGTACAATCCTGAGGAAAAAATGAGAAGCGGATTCATAAGAAAGCACGCCTGCGCATGACGGCTTCGTGGCTGCGCACTCTCTCTTTTCCGAAACCACTTTTCCGTGCTTTCTCGTGACGTTTGATCTTGTGTATGGTCATTTTGCCAAATAACCAAATGTTAGCTTGTGCCCATTTGTTTTCTTCATCCCCCCGTCCTGCTTACATTGAACCGGTCCTGTCTTTATGATTTCCCCCAAACATCCAAAACTGAACCGGCAGGTTACGCTCTTGAAAGCGCTGGGTCATCCGTCCCGTCTGTGGATCGTGCGGTCTCTCATGGATCGTGAGCAGTCCGTGCGGGACCTGCAGCACGGGCTGGGACAGGATATCTCCACTGTGTCCCGGCACTTACTGGTGTTGCGGAATGCCGGTCTGGTCCGTTTTGATAAGCGGGGAAAGCAGTCGTTTTATCAGTTGAACTGTGATCACCTTGAGGGTGTGTTTGAAGCGCTGGATGCATTGAGGGCGTCCCCCCGGACGGGAATAGCTTCCGATTGAACAGAAGTCCCTTTTCCTTGCAATTCAGCATGGTTTCCGTGAAAGCGGAGCGGTCCAAATCCATCATTATGTCTCACTATCCTTTTTCTGAAATTGAACCGAAATGGCAGTCCTTCTGGCAGGAGCACCATACCTTCCGAACCCCGGACGAGGTGGATACCTCCCGTCCCAAATATTATGTGCTGGATATGTTTCCGTATCCCTCAGGGGCCGGCCTGCATGTGGGGCATCCGGAGGGGTATACCGCCACCGATATTCTGGCCCGCTACAAGCGGATGAAGGGATTCAATGTGCTCCATCCCATGGGCTGGGATGCGTTCGGGCTCCCGGCGGAGCAATATGCCCTCCAGACCGGCACCCACCCGGCCGTGACCACTCAGAAGAATATCGACCGCTTCCGCGAACAGCTTCAGGCCCTGGGGTTTTCCTACGACTGGGAACGGGAGGTCTCCACCACCGACCCGGATTACTACAAGTGGACGCAGTGGATTTTTATCCAGCTGTTCAACAAGGGCCTGGCCTACGAGGCCGAGGCGCCGGTGAACTGGTGCCCGGCTCTGGGCACGGTTCTGGCAAATGAGGAGGTGGTCAACGGACGCTCCGAACGCGGCGATCATCCGGTCATCCGCAAACCCATGCGGCAGTGGATGCTGAAGATCACCGCCTATGCGGAACGGCTGCTGGACGATTTGGATCTGGTCGACTGGCCGGAGAGCATCAAGGAAATGCAGCGGAACTGGATCGGCAGATCGGAGGGCGCGGAGGTCGATTTCGCGGTCGAGGGACTCGACACCACCCTGCGCGTCTACACTACCCGTCCGGACACCCTGTTCGGCGCCACTTACATGGTGGTCGCCCCTGAACATCCGCTGCTGGACGATCTGGTCACCGACGAGACCAGGTCCGCAGTTGCCGCTTACCGCGATGCCGCCGCCAACAAATCGGATCGGGAACGCACTGAACTGGCGAAAAACAAAACCGGCGAATTCACCGGCAGCTACGCGGTGAATCCGGTCAATGGTCAGAAGATTCCCATCTGGACCTCCGATTACGTGCTCATTTCCTACGGCACCGGCGCCATCATGGCCGTGCCCGCGCACGACGAACGTGATTACGAATTCGCCCAGGCCTTTGATCTCCCCATCGTCGAGGTGATCTCCGGCGGGGACATTACGAAAGAGGCCTTCACCGGAAACGGGACGCTGGTCAATTCCGCCAACGATGAGATCAGCCTTAACGGACTGGAGGTCACCGAATCCAAAGCGGCCATCACCGCCTGGCTGGAGGAAAAAGGTCTGGGCGAAGGCAAGGTGAACTACAAACTGCGGGACTGGCTGTTCAGCCGTCAGCGCTACTGGGGCGAGCCGTTCCCCATCCTGCATGTGGACGGCAAACCGCAGCCGGTGCCGGAAAACGAACTGCCGCTGATGCCCCCCACGGTGGACGAGTACCGGCCCAGCGAAGAGGGCGATCCTCCCTTCGCCCGCAACGCGGACTGGGTGAATACCCTCGACCCCAAAACCGGAAAAGCCGCGCGCCGCGAGACCAACACCATGCCTCAATGGGCGGGCAGCTGTTGGTACTACCTGCGTTATATCGACCCCAAAAACGATCAGGCCCCGGTCGATCCGGAAAAAGAAAACTACTGGATGCCGGTCGACCTGTACGTCGGCGGCGCGGAACATGCAGTCCTTCACCTGCTCTACGCCCGCTTCTGGCACAAGGTGCTCTATGACTGCGGCGTGGTCAGCCATCCCGAACCCTTCCACCGTCTGGTGAATCAGGGCATGATCCTGGGCGAAGTGGAAATCACTCTGTTCCGGGATTCGGAAGGCAATCCGGTGAGCGAATCCGAGCTTCGGAACCGCGAGGACGACTTCACCGCTGAGGCGGTGCCGGAATCCGAGGCGGTCAAAAAGGGCGAGGGTTTCGTTTGGAAACAGGATGAGAGCATCAAACTCCGCGCCAAGGCCAATAAGATGTCCAAAAGCCGTGGCAATGTGATTAACCCCGACGATGTGGTGGAACAGTACGGGGCGGATTCCCTGCGGCTGTACGAAATGTTCATGGGACCACTGGAGCAGGTGAAACCCTGGTCGATGAAAGGGGTGGAGGGCGTGTTCCGCTTCCTCAACAAAGTCTGGCGGATGTATGACATTCCGCTGACCGATGCGGAATGCGACGCCGATCAGGCCCGGCTGTTACACAGTCTGATCAAAAAGGTCACCGAGGATATCGAAGGCCTCCGCTTCAACACCGCCATCGCCGCCATGATGGAATTCGTCAACGCGGCCGGAAAATGGAGCAAACTGCCAGCCGAGGCGGCCAACAGCTTTGCCCTGCTGCTCAGCCCCTTCGCCCCTCACCTCGGGGAGGAACTCTGGAGCCGACTCGGCCATGACCAAAGCCTCGCAACCGCTGACTGGCCTGAGGTGGATGAGAGCAAGCTCAAGGTGGATGAAGTCGAGATTCTGGTGCAGGTCAAAGGGAAACCGGTGTCCCGCATTCTGGTGTCTCCGGAGGCGACTCAGGACGAG
>CAZVCO010000263.1:0-807 GCA_964625795.1 uncultured Verrucomicrobiota bacterium
TTCATGTACGTACAATAGGGATTCATAACAACTTTGAATGCTAGGACTTTCACCGCGCAGGGGATCCCGCACATGCCCAGAACGCTCGCCCGGCTTCTCGCCGTCGCCCTCTCGCTGTCGCTTTCCGGCGCTGCGATCGCCTCGAACCTGGCGGTGGTGGCGGTGGGTTGCAAACCCGGCGAGGCTGCCTTGGTGTAGTGTGGGTTCCATGGAGTCGCCGGCAGCTTCGACCACAAAGCATGTTTTGCGGCAGAGGTGATCGGGGCAAGAGCTTTCCATGCTTTCAGCTTGCCATATGTTACACATTGTAATTAATGTGTGACGAATGCCGACATATTTATGACATCCACCCTCCAGAAAAAGCTACATTCTCTTGCCTCTGTTCATGAGGTGCTGACGACGGCACAGCTGTTGGAGGCGGGGATTTCCGACCAGAGTATCACGCGCATGGTGAAACAGGGCACGCTGGTCCGGCTGCGGCGGGGGATCTACCAGCATGCGGATTCTCCGACCAGTGAGCATCATGATCTGATACAGGTCACGAAGAGTGCGTCCCGCGCAGTAATTGTCCTGATCAGTGCGCTTCGGTTTCACGAAGTAGGGACCCAGCAGCCGGTTGAGGTCTGGATTCAACTTCCCGCACAAACCCGGGTTCCTAAAATCGACTGGCCTCCCGTCCGGGTGATCCGGACACGGGTGAATGCGTTGCAAACGTTGGGCGTGACGCGTCATCAGCTTGGGGGGATCGAGGTTGCGATTACCACACCGGCTCGTACGGTTGCGGATTGCTTTAAACATCGAAACAAG
>CAZVCO010000263.1:817-2297 GCA_964625795.1 uncultured Verrucomicrobiota bacterium
CGAAGTCCGACGGGCGTGGGCCACGGATTGAGGCGTGCTTGTTCGGCCTCCTTCCTTTTGTGGTTTTGCGGCAAGATGGTGGCGTTTACCCCCGATGGGCAATCGGGTGGCCCTCCGCGCCACGGCTTGGGTTTCCACCCGGCTCGTACGGTGGCGGATTGCTTTAAACATCGAAACAAGCTGGGCATCGACGTCTGCGTGGAGGCGCTGAGGGAAACGCTGAGGGAACGAAAAGCCACGATCGCAGAGGTGAGCGAAATGGGTCGGCTTCTGCGTGTAGGTAATGTCATGAAGCCTTATGTGGAGGCAATGATGTGAAAAACGAGGCTGCGTCTATTCGGGCCAAGCTCCTCAACCTTTCCCGAGCGAAGGGGATGGCTTTCAATGCGTTGATGGAGCAGTATGCCACCGGTCGTTTTCTCTACCGTCTCGCTCAGAGCCCTTACCGGGAGCGTTTTGTGCTCAAAGGTGCGCAACTCTTTCGTGTTTGGGAGGCAGAGGCGCATCGGCCCACGCGGGATCTCGATCTCCTCGGGTACGGGAATGCCTCGGAAGAAGTGATTCAGCGCATCTTCACCGAGGTAACGCAGGCGGAGGTAGAGCCGCCAGATGGGTTGGAGTGGGGTGATGTGAGTGTGACAATGATCCGAGATGAGCAACGGTATGGAGGGATCCGAGCCAGGGTGAGCGTTCTGCTTGCCGGGGCCCGTCTATCTATTCAGATCGATGTGGGATTCGGCGATGCGATCACGCCCGAAGCGGTGGAGGAAGAATGGCGGGAGCTCCTGCCATTCCCCAGTGCCCGTCTGCTGGTCTACCCTCCAGAGACGGTCATCGCTGAGAAACTCGAAGCCGTGGTTTCCTTGGGGATAAATAACAGCCGCATGAAAGATTTTTACGACCTTACCTGGCTGCATGCCCACCTGCCGTTCGAGGGGAGCGTTCTTACACAAGCCGTCGTGAATACCTTCGAAAGACGCGAAACCGAGTTTCCCAACAAAATTCCAATCGCTTTCACAGAGAAATTCTATCAGGATGAGCGGAAGCTGGTGCAGTGGAATGCCTTCCTCCGCAAAGGCAGGTTGACTCCCATGCCTTTGGAAGACGTTGTGCTTGGCCTCTCACAGTTTCTGCTTCCCGTGCTCCGGAGGGAAGTGACGGATTGTGAGTGGACGCCAGCAGGAAAATGGCAAACCCAGCAACCCACCTCATGAAATTCACGGAGTCCCAGCTTGAATCTGCGATGATCAAACGTCTCGGAGAGGAGGGGTGCCCCGAATGGTGCTAACTAAAGGCATACTTGGCCGCCATACTGAGGAATGAGAAGCTCTGAAAATCCAGTTTTGGTTATTTGCCACAAAGAGGCACAAAAATTCACAAAAACCAGCAAAACGGGGTTTTGGGGGTGTTTTTTTGTGCCTTTTTGTGGCCAAACCAACATTTTTCAGTGCCTGTTCGCAAGGAGGCAGCCTTTAATAGC
>CAZVCO010000263.1:2314-3995 GCA_964625795.1 uncultured Verrucomicrobiota bacterium
TTCAGGGGTACCCCTTTATTCAGGCAATTGCCTGGGCACCACCTGATTTGTAACTTTTTCTTCAAACCCTCCCCACAAAAATCCCTCAGAGTCGGGGTTTCGGTGGAGATGATGTCGATCCCGATGGGTTCGTCGAGGTTGGCCATGCCACCCGTCAGGGCTGTGGAAACATGCGAAATGGCAGTGTATGGGTTCATCGTCACGGTATTCGGTAAACACTGGCCCTCCATTGGAAATTGAGCCGTTTAGGTGGGATAATCGGCTCATAATATTATCGTTTATGAGCCGAATATGGGGTAACTTCGGCTCATGGCGTACAATTGGCAACAAGAGAACTGGCCGGATTTTCACTATGACCTGGGTGGAATGCAGGATCTGTTTTTGCGTTTTGCGGAACGAACCGGGAGAGTCAGTGGTCAGCTTTCCGCGCTTTCGGAACCTCTTCAGGCGGAAACCATGGTGGATCTGATGGTGGCGGAGGCCATGAAAAGCTCAGAAATTGAAGGCGAAAGACTCAGCCGGCCGGAGGTGATGTCCTCCATCAAACACAATCTGGGGCTGTCCGGCGATCTCACACAGGTGGGTGACCTGCGGGCAGAAGGCATCGCAGAGCTCATGGTGTGTATTCACAAGACCTTCGGGCAGCCTCTCAGCCAGAACATGCTGTTTGAATGGCACGGGATGCTGATGCGCGGGGCCTCACGGATCAGGGTGGCGGCCTGGAGATCCCACACGGCACCGATGTTGATCGTGTCTGGAACGGTGGGGAATGAACAGATCCATTACGAAGCACCAGCCTCCAAACTGGTTCCATTTGAAATGAAACGCTATATCCGCTGGTTTAACCACACGGCGCCGGGGGGGGCGGATGCCATCACATTCGCTCCGGTCCGCTCGGCCATTGCCCATCTGTATTTTGAATCGATTCACCCTTTCGAAGATGGCAATGGGCGTATCGGCCGCGCCCTTTCAGAAAAAGTGTTATCACAGGGCCTGGGCGCCCCGGTTCTCCTCAGTGTATCCCGTTCGATTGCGGCCGACCGTGCCGGGTATTATGCGGCGTTGAAAAAGGCACAACGTTCTCTGGAGATTACCGATTGGATTGAGTGGTTTGTCCGAATGCTGCTCGATGCACAGGCAGAGGCCGAAAGGATGATTGGTTTCACTCTGAAAAAAACAAAGCTGCTGGATCGGGTGGGCGGCCAGCTGAATGAACGACAGATGAAGGTTGTTCGCCGCATGCTGAAGGAAGGCCCTGAGGGCTTTGCGGGAGGGATGTCTGCAAAAAAATATCAGGCGATTGCCAAAACATCGAAACCCACTGCCACCCGCGATCTGCAGGATCTGGTGCAGAAACATGTTTTCGTTCCCCTGGGAGGGGGGCGCAGTCGGCACTATCAGATTCATCTATGATAGTGCGCTTCGCGCGGGGCGCATCCCGGAATTGGTGAAAAGCGCCAACGGCCCGGCTTGACGCAGCCCGGCCCGAAAGGGCTGGGTCCCGATGTCCCCCTATTGAGGGCTGAAAGCCCGGCTCAGCCCTGCCTGGCCCGGATCGATCACGGGCTCCGGGCAGCCGGGCCTTCAGCCCTCAGGCGTTGTTTTGAACAGCATCCCGGCCCTTGCGGGCCGGGCTGGGTCAAGCCGGGCCGTTGGCCCTCCGGGGGAGACGAATCGCCCG
>CAZVCO010000264.1:0-3984 GCA_964625795.1 uncultured Verrucomicrobiota bacterium
TCGCTCCGCCGCCGGAGGAAGGCGTCTCGTTGACGTCCCACCTGGAGCGTATCCGTCTGGCCTGGAGTACCCGGCTGCACACCGGCTTCGGCAAAGGCGGGTCCGGCAGCGCCCTGTCCGCTCTGGAGGAAGGCTTCGAGCCGGCCTACGGGGAGATGGCCAGTCCGATCCTGTCCGACGGCGTGCTGCTGGTCTCCTGGAGTCAGCCGACGGGCACTGTGACCACCGACCTGTCGAAGCTGAAACACCGTTATTATGACGACGATGACAAGAACCGGAAGCTGCTCGACACCTACTTCCGTATCGACGCGGACTGGAAAACCGTGGCGCTGGACGCCGAAACGGGGGAGATACTCTGGGAGCGGACTGAGCCGTCGGCCTCCCTCAATTTTCTGTCGAACAAACGCGACCACAACGGTATTACCGGCGCCGCGCGCGATGGACTCTATGTCACCATGACCATGCTGGGCCACGTGTACGCCTACGACGTGAAGAGTGGCAAAACCCGCTGGTCGTTCACGCTGGAGGAATGGAATCCGCGGGCGCAGGCGGTGAAGGAGGAAAGCCTGGCCAACCGGCGGATCACCTCGCTGGACGAGGGGCCCTTCGGACACAAACGCACCGGCGCGATGATCATCGGCCAGGTCGCGCTGTTGCCCGATCTGCAGGGAGGACTTCTGGGAGTGGATGTGGATTCCGGTAAGATCAGGTGGCAAGCGCCCTGGCGTCTGCATGATCAGGCCACGCCCAGAACCTGGACACACGATGGCAAAACCTGGGTGGTGGGGCATTACGCCTCGGACAAAGGGGGTGCGGTTCATCTCCTGGATCCGGAGACCGGGGTGACGAAATGGAGCCACTCCACCGGTGTGAATCCCGGCCAACTGCTCATGGGGGACGGTCATATTCTTCTGAATAAAGAACCCCGCACCGGGAAAACCAATTTTCTGACCTGTTACCGGATCACGCCGGATGGGCTGGAGGAGCGCTGGAGCTTTGAGGAGACGACGAAGAACGCGGTGGAACTCAAGGCGGACTTCGGCGCCCACCGTAAAGGGGTGATCCGCGACGGGGTGCTGTACATCAAACTCGGCGCGGGCAAAGGGGTGCGGGCCCGGATGGCCGCGGTGGATCTGGAGAGCGGCAGGGAACTCAACGCGGTGGAGGATCCCGACCTGGGGCTCAATGCCGGGCAGCCTTTCCTCGCCGAAGATAAGCTTTTCGTTCAGAAAAACTCTGCTCACTCCGGTTCAAAAGCGGGGTTGTATGTGTACCAGATCGGACAGGATGGACGTCTGTCTTATTTGGGTGACGTCATGTATAAAGGCCTGGGAATCTCGTTGATGACGGCATATCAGTATCCGATTGAGTATCCATACGCAGACGGAAAGCTCTACCTCCGCGGCAAGCGTCAGATCGTGGCCATCGATTTGCGGGAAGTGGAGAATCGTATGGCTGATATGAAGCTGCACGGTCTTTGGGCCGGATTTCATCGTCCGGTGGAGGCCGTGCTGATCGCCGACGAGAACGGGAAGGTGGAGCAGGGCCGTCTGGATTCACCCCCGCGTCGTGAGCTTGGGGTGGTGGGAACCTCTGCGCACCGGAATGACGGCTGGACGCCGCTGGTTTTTTCCGAACCGATAGCCATTGGTAACGCAGTTGAGACGTCTGCCGAGTTCAGATTCGTGGCCTTCTCCTCACAGGGAAGACTGGAAATGAACGAGGCGGATGGAACCGACTGGACTGGAACCTGGTACCGCGACTATCCCGGATGGAAAGAGACGGTCAAGCGGGAGGGCGATCTGCATGAAACCAGCGAGGGTGGATATGATCGGCGGGGCTGGCCAACGGGCTGGCTCAAGGATCGTCCGGTCACCTTTTTCTCTGATCTGCCGGAGGGTCAGGAGCGGGTATTCCTCCAGCTGCATGGATTCACGCCCCGGGTGCCAGAGGGGAAAGGCCCCCGGAATATGACCCTGTGTCTGGACCATGACGGGACCCGGGTGACGGGCGGGGTGGGCGGTGGTTTCCAGTACAACCAATCCTATCACGAAGTGGACGGCAGCGGACTGGAGGTGGATGAAAACGGCATCCGCGGCACCGCCTGGGTGTATTTGAATTCCGACAACTGGGTGCCCGGCGACTATCAGAACGGCGGCTCCCTGGCCGGCCGGGTCGAGCTGGACATCCGGTTTGGCGAACCCAACCAGCAGGGAATTTATCCCGTTACCGGAAGCTGGGAAGCCGAATGGGGAATTCCCCACACCCGCAGCGGCGAGGTGTTGGCGGTCCTGAACCCTGCGCCATGATTTCATTTGTAACCGGTTCCGGCAGCACTTAAAGATGTCTGAGGTGAAAACTGCACCCAGAATCATTCTCTTTATTTCCGATCAGCATCGGTCCGATGTGATCGGCTGTGCGGGGGACGCCTGGGTGCGGACACCGCATCTGGACCGTCTGGCGAAGGAGGGAACCCGGTTTGAGAATGCTTTCTGTACGTCGCCGGTATGCGGGCCAAGCCGGATGTCGATGCTGACCGGGCTTTTGCCTTCAGTCAACGGAGTTTTGACGAACCGTCACGCCCTGCCGTCACACCTTCCCACTTTCGCGCATTCTCTGTCGGCTGCGGGATATGACACCGTGTTGTGTGGTCGGATGCATTTTATTGGCCCCGACCAGCGTCATGGCTTCCAGGAGCGGCTGGTCGGCGATATCGGTCCCACCGACCCCGCCTTTCGCGAGAGGAATTTGGGACCCTACACCGGGTTTACCGGACAGGGCCGGGAGATGCTGAACGTGTCCGGTCCGGGCCAGGGGCCTTCGGCCAGGTATGACCGCGAGGTGGTGGATGCCGCCGTGAATCGGCTGAATGCTCAGCCACCGCACCGTCCCTTGTTGCTGGTGGTGGGAACCCACGCCCCTCATAATCCCTACGTATGCTCCAAAACGTTGTATGAGGACTATATGTCGCTGCTGCCGGCTCCGGATATGCAAGGAATTCGTGAATTCCACGCTGAGGCCACTCCGGCTCTCCAATCCTGGTGGATCGGGCGGGACATGGAGGGAATTACCGCGGAGGAAATTCAACGATCCCGCGCTGCCTATTACGGAATGGTCGAGGAAATGGACGAGCAGATAGGCCGTCTGCTGAAAAACGTGGATCCTGATCGGGATGTATTTCTCTACACCTCCGATCACGGGGATATGGCGGGTGAGCATGGGATGTTCTGGAAGTCCTGCTTTCTCGACGGGGCGGCACGGGTGCCGATGATCTGGCGGGGACCGGGTATAGAAAAAGGCCGGATATTGACCGGACTGGCAAGTCTCCTGGATCTGGCCCCGACCTTGACAGAGGCGGTGGCTGCAGAGGCATTGCCTGGGGCTCAGGGCGATTCCCTGTGTGCTGCGCTGGCCGGAGCACAGATGCCAGGTGGTCGCGCGGTCACGAGCATGCTGTTGGACCCGCGTTCCGGTCCTTCCTGTATGGTGCGCACGGAAACAGGCTGCCGGATTCATCACAGCCGATTTCCCGATGAAATTTGTGGTGAAGATCCCGGGCTTCCGGATGAATGGGACGATGCCGAGATGGAAGAGGTTCTTGCAACCAATTCAGATCGAAGTCGCCTGTTTCGAAAGTCGGCCCTGGCCGGTCAGGATCCTCCTCAGGATTCCTGGCAGGTCGACCCGTCTCTGTTTACGTCTCATCTTTCCCATGAGCATTAGCAGGACTTGTGCTGTCCATGATGATGGATAGGATGGCGGTATGAGGCATGTCTTCCGCACCTTCCGCTCCAGGAATTACCGACTGTTCTCGGCGGGACAGTTTTTGTCGCTGGCGGGTACCTGGATGTCCATGATGGCCATGGGTTGGTTGGTGTACCGTCTCACCGGCAGTCCGGTCATGCTCGGGTTCGTGGGGTTCAGCATGCAGTTCCCGACTTTCCTGGTGTCTCCCCTGGCGGGGGCACTGGTGGACCGATGGAA
>CAZVCO010000265.1:0-3939 GCA_964625795.1 uncultured Verrucomicrobiota bacterium
CTGGCCGTCCCCGCCGCCCTGCTGGGAGCGGTGGTCGGTATTCTGCTGCGCGGATATGACAACAATATCTACACTCAGGTGGGCATCGTCTTGCTGATCGGCCTCGCCACCAAAACCGCGATTCTGCTGGTGGAGTTTGCCGCAGTGCAGCGTAAAGAAGGCAAAAGCCTGACCGACGCGGCGGCGGGAGCGGTGGATCTTCGGTTGCGCGCAGTGCTCATGACCGCCTTCTCGTTTATCCTCGGCGTGCTGCCGCTGCTGTTCTCCACCGGGGCGGGCTCCGAAAGTCAGAAAGTCATCGGCACCACCGTATTCTCCGGCATGGTGGTCTCCACCGTGCTCAGTCTGGTCGCTATCCCCATGCTCTATTATCTGGTGGCACGGCTGACCGGACAAAAAGATGCCCCGCTGGAAACGACCACGACAGAGGAGGTGGGGTCATGAAACGGAAGTCAGAGGTCAGAAGTCAGAAGTCAGAAGTCAGGTTTACAAAGCCATTTCATTCCCTCCCATATCTCATATGTCTCCCATTCCTCCTGCTCACCAGCTGCGTCAAACCCACCGTATCCCCGGTGACCCCTGGCGAAGATGCGCCAACGGACTGGGTCACGATGCCCATGGACGAAGGCGAACGACTGGCGGCGGAAGAGCTGGCGGTGTGGTGGACGCAATTTGAAGACGAGCAGCTGACCGGTCTGGTCCAGCGGTCCCTCGACGCCAATCTGACTCTGGCTGCGGCTGCGGCCCGGGTGGAGGAGACGCTGGCGCTGCGCGGGGTTGCGGCCGGAGAGCGGGTACCATCGGTCAACGGCACGGCCGGACTGTTTGAACGTCGGCTCAGCGATGCCTCCGGCGGAGTGGATGGTAACCGCGACTTCACCTTCTCCAGCGTGGGGATTGACGCCAGCTGGGAACTGGATCTGTGGGGACGCATCCGCCGTACGGTGGAGGCGGCCGATGCCACCGCCCAGGCTGGACTGGAGGATTTCCGGGGCGTGCGGGCCTCCATTGCGGCTCAGGTGGTGGTGAATTATCTGCGCCTGCGCGAGCTGCAGCTGCGTCAGCAGCTGGCAGAAGAGAATATTGCCCGACAACAGGAAACCCTGACGCTCACTCAGGGCCGGTTCGATGCCGGACTGGTGCCCAAACTGGACGTCGAGCAGGCCGCCCTCAACCTGGCCCGGACCGAAGCGGTTCTGCCCCGGCTCCGTCAATCGGAGGCCGAGACCCTGCGGGCGCTGGAGATTCTCAGTGGCAATCAGCCCGGAGCCTTGATGCAGGAGCTGGGGGCACACCGTGAGGTGCCGCTTCCCGAGAGCTCCAATCTGCGGGACCTTCCGGCCAACATCATCCGCCGCCGACCGGATCTCCGGTCGGCCGAACAGCAGTTGCTGGCCGCCGCCGCGCGGGTGGGAGTGGCCCGGGCCGAGCTGTATCCGCGCATTTCCCTCACCGGTTCCTTTGCTTGGGAGGCGAGGGATGGCGGGGACCTGTTCGGAGGAGATTCTTTGGGCTATTCGGTCGGACCGGGACTGCTCATGCCGGTCTTTCAGGGCGGACGCCTGCGGTCGCAGGTGGATGCGGCCGAAGCCCGGGCCACTCAGGCCGAGCTGTCGTACCGACAGCAGGTGCTCGAGGCCTTGGGCGAGGTGGAGAACGCTCTTACCGCCTATCAGCAGGAACAGATCCGCCTCGGCAAATTGCAGGACGGGGTGAACGCGGCCGAGACCACCGTGGTGCAGGTGCGCAGTCTGTATGAAAACGGCCTGGTCACCTTCCTCAATGTGCTCGACGCCGAACGCAATCTGGCTGCGGTGCAGGACGAAGCCGCCGCCAGTCTCGGACAGACCGCCCGCAACCTGGCCGGCGTCTACCGCGCCTTCGGTGGAGGCTGGGACGCGCCCGAATTCGAAGAGATGTCCGGTCAGCAGACGGAAACCCGCACTGTGCTCAGCACCCAGACTGCGGTGGTGGCCCTGCAGGAAAAAGGAGACAAGGTCTGGACCTTTACGGTAGTGCAGGTGGATTCTTTCACCCGCTCCGATCCCGCCGCCAGCGGCATGGTGGACACCCTGGAACTACCCGAAAATCAGCTCCCTCCCGCCCTGGCCGGCCTGCTGCCCGGCGAACGCGCCCGCCTCACCTGGCGCGAAGAGCAGATACGCTCACAGACCGGCGTCCGCACCGAACCCGTCCCCGTATCCGCCGAACGCCTCAGCGTCGAGTAATCATTCCCGCTCAGATCCTAACGGGCGCATCCCGGAATTGGTGTAAAGCACGCTTGCAAAACGGAGGTTGGGCATTCCTGCCCGACAAATGCACGGTGACGGCCTGGAAAGGCCATCCTCCTTTGTCTCCTTTTACCATATCTGCACTAATTCCGGGATGCGCCCATCCTAACAGCCCGCTCAGGCCCTCCGTAAAAGGAAACGCTCTCCAAGCCGGGAAAGAAATCGAGAGTCCTCTCCGCATCATACCCCACCCTTTGTAGAAGTCCTTGGTGGACCTACCCTCTAAGATTTGGCCACGAAGAGGCACACCTGCTCGAGCTGTCGCTCGCGACGGCCAGGCAGCCACGGCCAGGGAAGAAGCACTCCTAAATGCGCCCCAAGCGCACACGCCCCGTTTTACTGGTTTTTAGTGCCTCTTCGTGGCCTCTTCATCTCTTTACATAATTCATTATATATTATATACCAATGCTTTATAAAAATTTATATTTACAAAATTGGGAATGTCCTGGGATTTATCTTCTTGACCCATCCTTATTGAATAGAATAGGATATAGATATTGTATATATAGTTAATATACATACTTTATTGACCCATAGAGAGGAGTTATGATGCGCTTACTCATTCTGTCCGTCGCTATGATAGGGGGAATCACAGGGACTGCTTTCGCCGACATCCTTTCATTCCGGAATGGTGTCGGGGGCTACCACAGTCAGATCGACCTGGGCATGTGGAACTCTGATCTGAATAACCATTACGCCAGCGGAGGGGTCCGCACCGACGGTACACTGGGGATCGACGGGGACGCCGTCTCCCAATCCGTGCTTCGCTTTGAGGACATCATCGGAAGCGGCGCGGGTCAAATCGCGACGGGTTCGACCATTCAATCCGCCACGCTAACCCTGTACACGCGTGGAGCGACCAGTACGGATCCGGGATCCGCCGGGAAAATTTCGGCCTACCGTCTGACGACGTTTTGGGATACCAACAGCGACTGGCGCACCTTCAATGCGGGCAATTGGGGAGGGAGCGACGGCGTTACCGACGACGGAGTTCTGGTCTCCACGCGCACCTCCGGGGTTTCAAATTCGAATCACGCGCCGAATGACATTGATCTGACCGCGGCCGTGCAATTCTGGGCGAATGGAGGGTCCAACTACGGAATCGGTCTGGCCTTCCCTCATACCAATGCCGCGGATTTGGCTTCGGGAAATGAAAGCATCATTGCCGAGGCCTACCGCCCGCTGCTGACGGTGGATTACACCATACCTGAACCGGGTACTCTCGCATTGATGTCCCACTGGGGCCTGGCCCTGTTGGTATGGGCAGCGGTCTCGAAGGCCGGAATAAAAAGGGTCAGACCAGAATGGCAGTAA
The DNA here is from genome assembly GCA_964625795.1 of uncultured Verrucomicrobiota bacterium. Lineage (GTDB taxonomy): Bacteria > Verrucomicrobiota > Kiritimatiellia > SS1-B-03-39 > UBA6053 > UBA6053. Next base: position 3,606 of record CAZVCO010000265.1, read on the forward strand.
GTTAAGGGGTTTCAGTATGCCTTTGTCGCCATCATTTCCGCTCTCAGGATTGGGCGGGCTTTCGTCATCAGCCTAACCTTCCGGTGCCTGCGCTTTTTGACGAGCGGCTCTACCCGGCCTGGTCGGTTTGGCAACAGATGGGCCGTCATGTGGGTGAAAAGATTCTGTAATAGTCTCCGGGGAGATTCCTTTGGATTCCGGAACCGCTCCACCAAACTTCGCATGACCTCCAGACACCCCTTGAAGCTTAGCCGAAAATGGTCCACTCCTTCCCTCACCGCAGCCTTCACTTGCAGGAAGCAAAGCGCGTTGTATCCGATCAGGTTCATCCAGA
>CAZVCO010000266.1:0-517 GCA_964625795.1 uncultured Verrucomicrobiota bacterium
AAAAGCTCCTGGAGGCGGTGAAAACGGAATTCGGCGGACTCGATATTCTGGTGAACAACGCCGGTGTCGCCCCCAAAGAACGCAATGATCTGCTGGAGGCCACCGAGGACAGCTATGACTGGGTCATGGACGTGAACCTGAAAGGTCCTTATTTCCTCACCCAGGCGGCCGCCAACTGGATGAAAGAGATGAAAAGCGCCGATCCGGAATGGTCCGGCTGCATCATCAATATCAACAGCATCAGCGCGACCGTCGCCTCGGTGAACCGGGGGGAATACTGCATCTCCAAAGCAGGACTGGCCATGGCCACCTCCCTCTGGGCCGCACGGCTGGGGGAAGTGGGCATTAATGTCTACGAAGTCCGTCCCGGCGTCACCGCCACCGATATGACCAGCGGCGTGAAAGAGAAATACGATAAGCTCATTGCCGAAGGCCTCACCGTCACTCCCCGCTGGGGGTATCCTGAGGACGTGGGTAAAGCCGTGGCCGCCCTGGCCTCAGGCGACTTCCCCTACTC
>CAZVCO010000266.1:536-3918 GCA_964625795.1 uncultured Verrucomicrobiota bacterium
GGTCAGGTGATCCATGTGGATGGCGGCCTGACCCTCCCGAGGCTGTAGGGAACGCGGGTCTATTCTGAGAACGAGAGCGACGCCAGCGCCTCGTTCCATCTGGCCACCGCGCTTCTCCAGTGGACGTCCGCAGAGGCTCCGGAGGCTCGTTCGCCTTTAATCGCCTCCAGCAGGGCCTGCTCAAAAGCCTTGATGTCGGTGTTCATCTCCTGCGGCAGTCGGAATCGGATGGATTGGAGACGGAAGACCCACTGCATCAGCGCCTGTTCCAGGCCCGGATCTTCCCGGTAGGTCTGGTAATTTTCAAAGGCGGCAGGGGCAAGCGCATGGGGATCCGTTCCCCCCAGACCGAAGAACCGCGGAACCGGATTCAATTCAATCAGCAATTGCTCCCGGGCATGACCGACCAGTCGGAACTCAGAGATCAGCCGCTGACGCTCCGCCATCCACCACACCTCCCACGCCATGTGAAGCTCGCGCAGGGTGGAGACCCGCGGAGTCACGTCCACCCAGTCGGTCATCTCAAAATCCGGACGGAGTTGAAACCGCTCCCAGAAAATGCGGGCAGTTTCGGAATCACGCAGCAGACGGTGCTGGATCCACCGATACAGGAGAAAAGAGTCCACGTCGTCAGACCCGTCCACCAGTTCCGGTGATGGAGGGACCTTCTTTCTGAATCGCTCCAGAGCCAGTGCGGCAAGGCGGCTTGACTCCTCCTGCAGCAGGGATGCCGCGACACCCCGGGTCCAGACCGGGGTCGGGGCGGTAACCTGGCCCTCCGGGAGGCTGCCGGTCGACCACTGAATCCGGGTAAGCATGGCTTCGACAAAACGCTCGGCCAGCGGCAGGGCATAGACGTCTTCAGGGTTGGCCGGAATAAAAATACGCTGACCCAGACGGCGCTCCCCGGCCAGCTGAGCCAGGCGGATCTGCGTGGAGTCCGAGGTCATCCTCAGTTGGATGGGTTCATCGGTTCGGAAAGGGATTCCTCGCTTCCACTCCCGCTCAAGCTGTTCCAGTGACCGTTCGGACCAGGTACTCAAACGGGTCAGCCATTCCCCGTCCTCCGCAATGACCTGAACCCGGCCGTCGGCCGACATGGAGCGTACGAAGAAATCGAAGTCCTGGGCACTCAGAGTCAGCCCCCCCGCCATCAGCATCAGCCATCCATATCCCCGCAGCCACCGCGATGTTCCGGTCAGATTCATTTCAGTCTCGTTCCAGGGTGAGAGTAACCGGGCCGTCATTGATCAGGTGCACCTGCATGTCCGCCTGAAAGATTCCGGTCTCCACCGGCAAATCATGCGAACGCAGGGCCTCCACAAACGCATCGAATCCGGCGCGGGCCTCCTCCGGCGGGGCGGCGTCGGAAAATCCCGGACGGGTACCTTTGCGGCAGTCGCCGTACAGCGTGAACTGGCTGATCACCAGACAGGCGCCACCGACTTCATGGACTGAGCGGTTCATTTTGCCCTCATTATCCGGAAAGATCCGTAAACGGGCAATTTTCGCCGCCATCCAGTCGATGGACTCGACGGAGTCCCCTCTACCGATTCCCGTGAGAATCACCAATCCGGTTCCTATCGTCCCCACCACCTCACCGGACACCTCGACCCGGGCACTGCAAACACGCTGGACCACTGTTTTCATAAACCGGCGGCGGAACCCACCACCAGCCGGCTGTCGGATACCGAACGGATACGGAGTTCCTCCAGCAGCTCCGGCTCCACCTGAAGATCAAATGCTCCGGAGATCCGCTGCGTCCACAACGGGACAAGTGCCAGGGGAAGCGGCAGTTGTCCCACATAAAAATTCACCGGCATCACCGGCGAGGAGGCATCCCCGCCCGAACTCAATTCCAGACGGCTGCTGAGACTCAGAGGCCCCAGAAGAGGTTCACGGGACATCACTAGAATACGGTCTTCGGACAATTCTGCGCCCAGGAGTTTACCTTGGTCGGGTTCGGCGTTTTGTCCCAGAAACGCATTGAGGTAACGCTGGGGCAGACTGATCTCGGGGATTTCCTGCCCAGTTCCCCTCAGAGAGCGGATCTGACTAAGGTATTGTTCTACCTGAGTGCTGTGAATTCCGGTAACCGGAATATCCTCCGACGGCAGGGGCCAGAAGATCAGCACACAGAGCCCGGCCAGCACCAGAAATTCAACGGTGGAAATGAAACTGCGAACAGCCTTGCGGCGGGCAGCATGGGCTTCATTCTCGGCCACATTCGGACCGGCTCCGTCTTTGTAGAGGCGGGCACCACACTGCTTGCAGAAGGCGACAAAAATTTTATTTTCCTCCCCGCAGGACGGGCAGGAGACGGTGGGTTCCTCTTTACGTTTACTCATTCGCTCTTGGTGGAGGCCGGAGTGGAGGATGAGACGGAAGAGGAGGTGCTTTCAGAGGTGGTTTTTTTCTCTTTAGGCGACGACGACTCTTTTTCCGCCGCTTTTTTATAACTGTCGCTGCGGTAATCGGTCTGATAAAAGCCGCTGCCTTTGAACAGCAGCCCTGCTCCGGGGCCGATCAGACGCTTCAACTCGGGTTTACCACAGGAGGGACAGTCCTTGAGCGGCTCAGCCGACATGGAATGAAACGCCTCAAGCTGGTGGTCACAGGCCTGGCATTGATAATCGTACGTGGGCATGTTGCTCCATTTAAAAGATTGAACATTGTATTGTAGAACAAAGACTATATCGATCCCGTCATGCTTGTCAATGAGCCTGAAGATCCCCTCTCCCCATCCCTCGATTCCTGGAGGGAGACCCTGCGGATGCGGGTGGAAACGGCCCTGTCCGACGCCCTTCCCCCTGCTGACACCCGGCCGGTAATCCTGCATGAGGCCATGCGTTATGCCTGTCTGAACGGTGGAAAACGCCTGCGGGGCATCTTTGCCCTGGCCTTCTGTGAAGCCATGGGCGCCTCTGCGGACCGGGCCCTGCTTCCGGCCGTCGCCCTGGAGGCCTTTCATGCCTCCACCCTGGTGCATGACGACCTGCCCTGTATGGATGATGACGATACCCGGCGGGGCAAACCCTCCACCCATATCCAGTTCGGCGAGGCCAACGCCCTGCTGGCCGGAAATGCCCTGCTTACGCTGGCGCTGCAATGGATGGCCGAAACTGCCGTCCCGCCCCCACATCCTCCCGGAATTCTGGTGTCGGAACTCTCGCGGGCCGGAGGCAGCCGGGGTGTGATTGCCGGTCAGATTGAGGATCTGGCCGCCGAAGGCTCCATCCCTACCGAAGATCAGTTGCTTTACATCCACACCGAAAAAACCGCGCGGCTGATTGCCTGCGCCTGCCGGGTGGGCGTGCTGTGCGCCGGGGGCTGCAGTTCAAAGGCCGACCGGGCCGGGTTATTCGGACTCAATCTCGGTATG
>CAZVCO010000267.1:0-813 GCA_964625795.1 uncultured Verrucomicrobiota bacterium
CGGGTGTAACATCCACCTGGGCGCCAGCCTGGCGCATTTCTTCAGCAATCTCCATGTATGCCTGCCGGTTCCCTTGCAGAGCCGCCCGCGCGCCGGCTCGGCCATTGGCTGGCCAGAGGTGGCCGGCAAGGCCGCAACCGGCATCGGCGCCTCGACACCCGGTTCGGCCAGTTCCGCGCAGGGCGAGTCGAGGGGTTTCGCCAGGTCGGCAAGCGCCGTGTCGGTCAGCAGGGCCTGATCGAAGAGAAGTTCGGCGTATTCGTTCAGCGCGTCTCCGTCCTCTCCGCTCTCCACCATGGTGTTCAGTTTGGCCATGAGGGGATGATCGGGGTTGAGCTCCAGATTGCGCTTGGTTTCCGGCACCACCTGACCCATGGCTTTCATCATCCGTTCCATGTTGGCATCAATCGCTCCCTCATCCGCCACCAGTACGGCGGCGGAGTCGGTGAGCCGGTCGGAGAGACGCACCTCTTTCACCTTGTCGCCCAGAGCCTTCTGCAGGGCCTCCAGCACGGGTTTGTGTTCCTCTTCGGCCTCTTTGCGTTTTTCCTCGCGCTCTTTTTTCTCTTCCTCGCTGTCGAGATTGACGTCCCCGCGGTGAACGGCTTTGAGGGGTTTCCCATCGAACTCAGGCAGGGCGGGGATGACCCATTCGTCGATGGTGTCCGTGAAGAACAGCACTTCGAGGTTGCGGGCCTTGAACGCCTCCAACAGCGGAGAGTTCTCCACCATGGAGCGGTTTTCGCCGGTCAGATAGTAGATCTCTTTCTGGTCGGGCTGCATGCGGTCGACGTATTCCTGCAGACTCACGGT
>CAZVCO010000267.1:823-3902 GCA_964625795.1 uncultured Verrucomicrobiota bacterium
ATTCGGTTTTGCTGGACTCGTAGCGGAGCAGCTTGGAGATTTTTTCGGTGTTGGCGTGATCGGTGTGCATGCCTTCTTTGATCACCTTACCGAATTCGTCCCAGAACTCCTCATAGGCCCCGGGATCTTTTTTCTGCATGGAGGAGAGCGTGCTCAGCACTTTGCTCACCACGTTTTTACCGATACGCCGCACCAGGGGGTTGTCCTGGAGGATTTCGCGCGACACATTCAGGCTCAGGTCGGAGCTGTCCACCACTCCTCGCACAAACCGCAGATAGGAGGGAAGAAGCTCCTTGCAGTCATTCATGATGAAGACGCGTTTGACGTACAGGTGAAGCCCTTTGACCTCGTCATTGTAAAAGAGGTCGAAAGGGGCTTTTTTCGGCAGGAACAGCAATGCCTTGAATTCGGTGGTGCCTTCGGCCGACCAGTGAATGATCTCTTTGGGGTCTTCGTAATCGTGGAACGCCCCTTTATAGAAGGCGTGGTAGTCCTCGTCTTCGATCTCAGACTTATCCCGGGTCCAGATGGCTTTCATGGAGTTGAGGGTTTCCTCCGTGGTCACCTCTTTGTACACCGGATCCTCGCCTTCCTCTGAGGCCTCCTCGTCTTTCTCTTTGCGGGTGACATCCATCACCACCGGGAAGGCGATGTAATCGGAATACTGTTTGACCACCTGGCGCAGTTTGTATTCCTCGGTAAAGGCTTTGATCTCCTCATCGTCATTCAGGTGCAACGTGATGGAGGTTCCGAACGTATCCCGTTCGGCCTCTTCGACCTGATAGGTTCCGTCACCGGTGGAGGACCATTTCCAGGCCTGTTCCTCCCCCGCTTTCCGGGTGACCAGCTCCACCCGGTCGGCCACCATAAAGGAGGCATAAAATCCAACCCCGAACTGCCCGATGAGTTCCGGACGGTCTGCGGCTTCGGCCTCTTTCAGCTCTTTGAGAAACGCCTTGGTTCCGGAGTTGGCGATGGTTCCGATGTTGGTTTCGAGATCCGCGGCATTCATGCCGATGCCGTTATCGATGATGGTGAGGGTGTTGGCCTCCGCATCGGGGACCAGTTTGATTTTCCATCCGCCCTCCGGCTCCTGGATATCGGAGTCGGACACGGCGGCAAACCGGGCGCGGTCGATGGCGTCGGAGGAATTGGAGATCAGTTCCCGCAGGAAAATCTCTTTGTTGGAATAGAGGGAATGGATCACCAGATCCATTAACTGGCTCACTTCGGTCTGAAAATTTTTGGTCTCTGCACTCATGATATTCTCCTTGGGTTCCGCTGATTGCGAGGGGCGTAGCCCTACAAAAAGAAGGGGAAACGTCAAGCCGTACGGGCCTGGACTTTCCCCATTTTTTCACCACTTCATTTCATAATACCTTGTAATGAAAAGGTCTTTGTTTTCCGCACGGTGATGATGCGGCGTAGCCGCCTTGGACTTGTGCGCCGGAGGCGTAGTGCGCAAGTGAGACGAGGAACGAGTGGAACTTGCGCTTTGGAATCCCCAGCCCCTTTGCCCCAAGGCGGAAGCTTTGGTCGTTCCTCCCGCCGCTGCCGCACTACGCCTCCGGCGCACAAGTCCAGGGACGCTCCGCGTCAGCAATGCCCCTCTGCAGCGCGACAGCTGCGGCGCAGCCGCCTTGGACTTGTGCGCCGGATGCGTAGTGCGCAAGGGGAGCGAGGGGCGAGCTGACCTTGCGCCTTGAGATTGTCCTTTTTGACCCCAAGGCTGAAGCTATGATCGTTCCCCTGGCCATCGCCGAGCTCCTTCTCCCTGACCGTCTACGTGCCTTGAGGGCACGTGCAGGCGTGCCATTTTTCCAAAAAATGGGGATGGTCCTGTCCCTCCAAACCTTGACCGTGAGGGTTCCCGGGCGTACGAAAGACGTATGACAAACACTTTTCCCCCTAGTTTAACGCTCGCGGTCACCACTCTGCAGGAACGCCTGGCCGAAGATTTGCAGATCCTTTGTGTACGGGAGGTCTCCACCGTGACCGACTACTTTGTGCTGGCCACCGGAACCAGCACTCCTCATTTGAATGCGCTTACAGAGGAACTGGACACCGCCCGGAAAAACGCCCGGCTGAAGATGCGCCGGAAGGGTGGACGTTCGGTCAGCGGATGGGAGGTGCTCGATTTCGGCGATGTCATGGTGCATGTGATGACGCCCGAGCTGCGTGAGTTTTACGCGCTTGAGCAGCTGTGGAGCGATGCGAAAAAAATAGACCCCGAAGAGGTGGTCCCGTCCGATTCCCTGTCCGCTTCCTGAAGGAGGTCACATGAAAGCGCTGTTCGTCCCTCTGCTGTTTTTACTGTCTCTGGGCCAGGTCTGCGCCTCTTCTCTGCAGGACCCCTCCTGGGTGTCCGGGGAACTGGAAAACGGGTTCCGGTATTTCATCCGGAAGAACTCAGAACCTCAGGGACGGCTGGAACTGCGGTTGACGGTCGATGCCGGCTCCATTCTGGAGGAGGAGGATCAGTTGGGACTGGCCCATTATCTGGAGCACATGGCGTTCAACGGAACCGAGAATTTCGAAAAAGACGCTCTGGTCACCTTTCTGGAATCCCTTGGCGTGGCCTTTGGTCCCGACCTCAATGCCTACACCTCCTTCGACGAAACCGTGTACATGTTGAAAGTTCCGACCGATGACCCGGAGGTGGTGGACAAGGCCTATCTGGTGTTGTCGGACTGGGCGGGCAGAATTCAGGCCACCGACCAGGCGATTGCAGATGAACGCGGAGTGATTATCGAGGAATGGCGCGGTCGCCGGGGAGCGGCCGCCCGTATCCGGGATCAGCAGTACCCGCTGCTGTTCAAAGGATCCCGCTACGCGGAACGCCTGCCGATCGGCACCCTGGAGGTGCTGGAGAATTTTGACTTCGACCGGCTGCGCGACTTTTACCATGACTGGTATCGTCCCGAACTGATGTCGGTGATCGCGGTGGGCGATCTGGATGTGGAGAAAACGCGGGCCCGGATTGAGGAGGCCTTCTCAGATCTGGAGGGACCTGAGAATCCGCGTGAGCGCATCGACTACACCCATCCGCCAGCGCCCACTTCCAGGGCAGGGGTATTTA
>CAZVCO010000268.1:0-2212 GCA_964625795.1 uncultured Verrucomicrobiota bacterium
TTGGCCTTGCTTCCCAGCACATGCATTCGTTTAAACATCTCCGCATTGCCTCCCCGAGAGGCACGGAGATTGTTGTTATAGCCGTGAACAGAGATAAAGGCCGTATCATTGGTAAGGTCATCGGGATAATTATCCGGTTCTTCGTTCTCTCCGGCATAGCGATCCCAAGCTCCATCCCAGTCGCCAGGAGCATCCACGCTCGGCCGGGTAATCACTACCCCCCGCAAATCTTTATGGGTAAACATGGATTCTACACTGGAAATACTCAGGGGTAGATCCCCTTGGGCCACAATAATTTCGGATTGGGACGCGGAGGACGGTTTAACGATCTCCAGGCGTAACGCGCAGGGGCAGATCGTTTCATGTTCCGGCACCAGACAGTGCCGATGTTCAATCAAAAGGATTTCTCCTTCATCATTTTCAATTCCACTCAGGAAGTCATCGGACAGGACCGCCCATTCCTGATACAGGTCTCCCAAACTCTGCGTTGTCTTTTCCGATAATGTCTGGGCCGTGTCGATATGGGTGTGATAGTGTCCACTTCTCAACGGATTAGGATCCTCTTCTTCCGAATTCAATAGTGTCCAGGTTTGATCGGTGTACACGAAACTTCCCCGGGGATTGGGTTGTGTTCCATCCGGGTGCACCAGTGAGATTCGATATTCGTAGTCTGTTTTAGGGTAAATCGGCAGAAAGTCTTTTAATCCTAAATATACAGGATAGAAATCGAGTAGATCTCGCATTCCCTGAATTCCGCTTGCATCACCATCCTGATCCTGACTTCCCGGCTGATCGTACTCATTGTTCGCATCCTCTCCCTCACTGTCCTCATCATCGTTGTACCACCAACGCCAGGGATTGCTCTGGGTGATCAGATCCACATCCCGCTCATCAATCTGCAGATCCCGGTTGGCGTCTGGAATCAGTCGGACTTCAGGGACAAGCATCACCACCATCCGTTTCTCAAACGCCCCTTGAGTCCCATCGGAATACACATGGTGCTGATCCACCGTCCCGGCCAGAAAGGTCCCGTCATCGGAGATTGCAGTGACCTGCAGGTTTGCCCATTTGGGGTCGTCGCCAATAAGGTCTTGCTGGGTGAGGATCCGTCCGTTGCGCCAGACTCCGGCACCCTCGCCAGTCAAGACCATGCCATTTGCGGCAAGGCCCCTAATCACCGTCGCATGTTCCGCCTCCGGTCCATTATAAAGCGGCCCGCCCTGCTCCATTGCCTGGCTGGAGAGGTAATGGACATTGGTTTGGGCCTCCTGCCACACTTTATAGAGCACATCCGCTCCATCCTCAGGCAGTCTGCCAATGGTGATAAGCCGGTCAGGCTCCTCTGTTCCGCTGAACTCGTACACTTCTTGTTCAGGTTCACTGATTATGGTGTAGGTGACCCCGCGCTCCGCAAAGGGTGCAGGAATATACGGTGAGGTCTCAGAGAATCCTGTAAGCGGCCCCAGGTTGTCTCCCACATCCTGGTGGTTGAGTTGTAGTTCTCTGTGGGCCCGGTCCCCATTGTTGCGGATGATCATGCTGTGGAGAAAGGGTGTATTGTCTGTCTGACCCAGCAGGGCTGCCACCGAGGCCGGGGACAGGTCAAAGGCCCCGTCATCATTCAGTCCGCTCATGGGGAGGTCCTCGTCATCAAACGGATATTCCAACTTTGCCTGGTTTACCTGATCGAGCACCTGAGTACCCTTTATGATCCGGCTGCGGCCACCCTCCATATACAGATCGGTATCGTTCCGGGTATGCTCACACCATACGTGCTCGAACTCTTTGGTGAAGAGTTCTCCGGAATCGGTTTTCTTGATGAAGGTCCGGTAGTGATAATCGTCGTACATCTGGGCATAGTACAGATCATCCCAGGGCCGATTCTGATCCGGATTGAATATCTGCGTGTAGGTCAGTCCCAGGTCATCCCGGAGAACCGTGGAAACGCCCGTTTCATCATAGGAAAGGAGCTGGTTTCCTGCTTTCATAAAGAGTGCCTCGTGATTGGTCATGTCTACAGACATCAACCCCTCCTCAAGCTGTACGGCCTCTCCCCGGATAAACAGGTGAGCCAGGTCCTCCGTTTGAACCGTGACCATTCCCTGTTGATTGATTCCGGTGATGTTGATGGTGGAAGGTGTGTTGCCATCGGATGAACTCACCTCCAGCGCGATCACGGCATACCGGGTTTCCGGCGCGGCCGTAAACCTGA
>CAZVCO010000268.1:2222-3855 GCA_964625795.1 uncultured Verrucomicrobiota bacterium
CCACCAAGGTGGGGTCCGTGCCCCGCGCCTGCTCCTCCAGAGCAGTCAATCCATCGCCATCTTCGTCGGTGAGGCCGTCGGGAATGCCGTTGCCACTGCTTCCATGCGGATTGCCTCCGTGGGCAATTTCAAACCCGTCGGTCAGGCCGTCTCCGTCACTGTCCGGGTTGAGTGCGTCTGTGCCATGGATCCAGAGTTCGTCTCCATCCCTGATTCCATCCCCGTCGCTGTCGGCATTGTCGGGTTCTGTGCCTTCAATGAGTTCCTCCAGGGCATCGATGATACCATCCCCATCCGAGTCGAGGCTGTGATTGGCCACCAGCCAGAATCCTATGCTTTCCTTCGTCGTGGCTGCCACCCAGAACGGCTGGGTCACCACATCCACGGAACCGGCCTGTTGCCACTGTGGGTCCAGCAGATCGGCTTTGTGATAAAGACCCACGATGCCAATACCTACAGGCACCTGGGTAAGCAGTTCGATCCCGCTTCCATCCGAGAGTGTCCGCACCGCGCCAACATTGAGCTCTTCCGGGAGAGGATCGTCCAGCTGACGGGCCGCCGCCTCATCGGCCAGAGCCTGTTCCCATGCGGGCAGGTCGGCGGCGTGGATCAGGGTGATGTTGAGCGTTCTCCGGCCGGGGCGACGTTCGTACAGGTAGGTGGAGAGGTCAGAGGCGGGGAGGGTTTCAGGAGGTGGGAAGTGTGTGAGCACCCACGCCTCCGGATCGTAGTTTGCGGGTGGCGTGTGGGTATGGAGAATTTCTCCGTTGCTGGAGGTCCAGGTACGGGTGTAGGGGAGCTCATCCGCTTCACTGACCGCCAGGGCGTACCGGGCGACTCCGTATTCGGTAGTGGCTTCCGCGTTGGTGAGAAAACCGGCCGGGAACCCGGGTCCGAGCGTGATCATGGGAAGCACTTCATTGTAATGCGCTCCGGGAGGGGACATCCGGATCATTCCGGTGCTGATGAACCCGTCATTGATGAGGCCCTCCAGTTCGGTAACGGTGCTGACCTCTGCCCGGCAGAGGGCTGACAACCCCAAGCATAAAGCTACACACATCATTGGTTTCAGAATTCGAAATTTCATGCCACTCACAAGTTACGGCCGTCAAAAGATACAGAGCTTTTTTGAAGTAATGGAGAATAGTCACCAAAATCAAGATAGGAAAAACCCATTACATCTATATTCTCTAATTTTCAACCCTTTTGAACGCATTTTGCGGTTTTTGTATCTGGGCCGCTATAAGCTCTCATGCTTAAATCCACGCTCAGTCCAGAGTATGAGTTCGTCAAACAGACTCTGATCCGCATCCGCAATGAGGCCGGACTGACACAGCGGGATTTGGCCAACCGTATGGGAAGAGAACAATCGTTCATATGGCGTATTGAAACAGGAGAGCGCCGAATCGACATCATCGAGTTTGCATGGTTATGTAAAGCCGTGGGTAAGGACCCCACAATGGTTTACGCAACGATCATGACTCACCTTCAGAACGGGCCTGAATCGGAAGAATAAAAGTTCAAAGCCATTATTCCCCACTGCCCCCAGAGATCTCAGACCTGGTCGTTAGGGCATGTCCGCCGTTCGGAGCGGGTCATTCTCGATCATGTGGAGGAGCATACCATCGATCTG
>CAZVCO010000269.1:0-3836 GCA_964625795.1 uncultured Verrucomicrobiota bacterium
AACGCCATGCAGATCACCGCCATTCCCGAACCCTCCACTCTCGCGATGCTGGGGATTGCGCTGGGAATTCTGGGAGCGAGCCGTTTGCGTCGTCGGCGCTGAGACTGATTCAGATCCCGCTGGAAAAACGCCCCGGTTTGACCGCCGGGGCATTTTTCTGTCCTGAGTGGGTGAGGGCAAAGAGAACCCGTGAGGATACTTTTGAGCCATGCGGTTCTGCCGCGCAAATTCGGGGAAGGTTGCGCAATCAGGAAATACCCGGTTGTTGAGATCTGTGGTGTAATGCCCGGCCCATACCGAAACCTTACACTCTTCAGCGGGAAGGGAATGGCCTGCTGCAGGAAAACGGCGCGTCGTATCCAACCACCAGGTGAACATCATGATAACATCTCTCTTTCTCCATCTCCGGACGTTTGGCGGTTTGCCCCGTTTCGGATTCGGGTCTGAACGCCTTGTCCTCCGGTGTCCGCTGTGTGCAGTGTTGGTTCTGATCTTCGGGCTTCCGGCTTTTTCGGCCACGTCCACAGGTGAACCTCCGCCACAGCTGGCCAGTCCGTTCGAGTGGGACCGTCTGCAGGTCCCTGCGCCCCCCGGACAGGGAGAACTGTTGGGGTTCCTGGACGGGATGCTTCTGGCGGCCGATGGGGAAAACGCGCTGTACCTCAGATCTCTGCAGGAGGGAAGCGGGTGGCGGTCCGCCGGGACCGGGATGCCGGCGGGATTTGTTCCGGGCCCGGTTACCGGTCTGGACAGCGGTCTGGCGGTCGCAGGCCGGGACGGCCGGAACCTGCTGCTTCAGGCCGGTTCCCCGGAGGGCACTCTAACGGTTCGCACTCTCCCTGTCGCTGATTCCGGCCAGACCCCGCAGGCCCTCGCGGCGGCGGGAGGCCGCCTGTACCTCGCGGTGTCCGACGGGAGCGGATCGGACGTCCGCCTCCTGGTCCTGGACCCCTCTGTGCCTGAACCCGTCTGGCGGGAATGCGCCCCGCCGCCGGTGCGGCAGGTGGAGTTCGTCTCCCTGCTGGTGCAGTTCAACGGCGAAGAGGATGCGGTGTATTGGCTCAGCCGTAATGACGAAACCCTGGATTATTTTGAATATTCCCCCCTCGACAACACCTGGACCCGGAAAAGCTCTCCTCCCGCAGCTATGGACCAGGGTCACTTTGCCTCCGGCATCGCGCACCTCTATTACCGTCCGGCGGAGGACGACGCCTACACGGCCTACCACACCATTACCGATACCTGGATGCCGGTTGAATCCTTCGGCTTCACCACCCATCCGATCCGTATCGTGCCCGGCAGCGCTGTCGGGCTGCTCACTCCGCCGGAAGAGACCGGTGCATCCTCTCTCTATCTGCCCCGGTTCCGTCCGGTACAGTCCTCCATTCACTGGGTGGATATCCTGATTCTGCTGCTCTACTGTGTGGGGCTGCTCTATATGGGCTCCTTTTTCTCCAAACGGGAGACCACCACGCACGATTTCTTTCTGGGGGGACAGCGGATTCCCGGCTGGGCTTCCGGGCTGAGTATTGTGATCACCAACATCAGTGCCATCTCACTGCTGTCTCTGCCGGCCCGGTCCTTCGGTTCCGACTGGACGGTGTGGCCCTTTCTGCTTTCACCGCTGCTGGCCGCCCCCCTGGTCATCATGTTCGTGGTTCCGTTTTTCGTCGGCGTGGGATTCACCACGGCCTATGAGTATCTGGAGAAGCGCTTTAATCTGCCGGTGCGTGTCCTGGGCAGCATTCCCTTTCTGCTGTACGAAATCTGCCGCACGGGGGTGCTGCTGGTCCTGCCCTCCATCGTGCTGTCGTTTCTCACCGGATACAGTGTGGCCGAATGTATTATTTTCACCGGAATCGTGGCCACCGCCTACACCATTTTCGGTGGATTCGAGGCGGTCGTCTGGACGGATGTGCTGCAGGCTCTGATTATGATCGGCGGCATTCTGCTTTCGGTGATTCTCATTATGGTTCACCTCGGCAGAGAGACCCTGCCCCTGGCACAGCTGGCCTTTGACCAAGGCAAAATATCCATTACCAGCTTCGACTGGGATCTCACCCGGATGACCTTTATTGTCTTTATTCTGCACGCGTCCACCCTGCTGAACAGTTATGTCTCCCATCAGCCCACCGTGCAGCGGTTTATTTCCACCAAGGACAAGCGGGAGGCCAGGCGGGCACTGTGGACGGCGGGTCTTTCCGGACCCTCCATTCTGCTGGTATTTTTCATCATCGGCACCGGTATGTTTATGTTTTACACCCACTCCCCGGAGCGGCTCAACGCCGGTCTCACCGAACCGGATCAGATCTATGCCTGGTTTATTATCAAAGAGCTGCCGGTAGGGGTATCGGGACTGATGCTCGGCGCCATCTTCGCCGCCACCATGTCGAGTCTCGACAGCGGCCTGAGCAGCATCAGCACGGTGCTGGTGACCGACTACTACCGCCGGTTCGGGAAACACGTGACCGAGCACAGGGCGTTGTTCGCGGCCAAAATCCTTGTGGCCCTGTTCGGCGCACTCGGGATTGCCTTTGGAATTCTGATTCAGGCCCTGGATGTGAAATACCTCTTCGATCTGTTTTTCGAATTCGCCCAGCTTATCTGGGGGGCGGGAGCCGGGATTTTCCTCCTGGGCATTCTGTCCAAACGGGCCAACCCGCAGGGGGTGTGTGTCGGATTCGTGGCCAGTGCCGTGGCCGTGTACGTGGTCAAAACGAACACCGACGTCATCTTTTATCTCTACGGGGCCGTGGGCACGGTCACCTGTCTGGCCGTCGGCTATGCGGCCAGTCTCTTCTTTCCCGCTCCCGACGACGCCCGGCTTCAGGGGCTGACCATGCACACCAAAACGCCCGGACAATAACCGGCGCGCGATGGCGGTTGGGAATGAGAATCCGGAAGGAAACCGGGAAGGAGCCAAAACCGCATTCCCTGCGTAAAAAAGGAGTCTCTTTGCGCAATCAGGTTGTTCCCTGTTTCGTCAGAGTATGGTGTAATAGGGTAAGTTCAAATCAACCTGAGGAATGAATATGAAGAGACTAAGTATTATCTGTTTGCTGTCCGGTTTCTGTTTCAGTGCAGCCCATTCAGCGATTCTTGTTGACTATGGTTTTACAGCAGACCCGGTGACGGCCTCGACTGTTGAAACGGGTGTTACAGCCACAACCTTGACAGAGGTCGGTTTAAGTAATTCGATTAACAGTGCGCGTTGGGATGTCAGGAGTAACTATCCGGATACGTTTAGTTCCTCCACAGCGTATGCTCAGTTTTCCATATCGACTGATGATCCTAATGATGTGTTTGATTTATCCGGAGCTGGATCAGGCATCAGTTTTGGAACGGATAGAATTTTCTCAGGTGCTATGAATTTCCGTGTGGTTGTTTGGGAAGGAACTGACAATACGGTGGTTGGCGACACTCCGCTTTATACAGGGCCCACTCTCGTAACCAGTAATAGCAATCCAGACTATATTACAGGTCCAATTGCATCTATTAACAGTACAGCTTCCATTCGTGACCTGTATGTTCAGTTGCAAGTCTCGGATGCAGGCGTTTCTTCCAGCGCTTACTTGGAGGATACCCTGCAAGTTCAAGGTTCAATTGTCACAATTCCCGAGCCCTCCACCATTACCATGCTGGGGATTACGCTGGGAGCTCTCGGGCTGACGAAATTGCGTCGTCGGCGCTGAGGTTCTTGCAGACCTTGTATGAAAAGCGCTCCGGTTTGGCCGGGGCGTTTTTTCATGGGGGTGGGGGCGGAGGCTCCGGCCTGTGGCGTAAACCCTCCTCCGGCGGGCAAGCGCCTACAGCCACTCTCCGGCCTTTCTTATGCC
>CAZVCO010000270.1:0-2796 GCA_964625795.1 uncultured Verrucomicrobiota bacterium
CCACCAGCCGCCGCTTTGGATGGTGACGGAACGACTGGACCACCTCCACGGCAGAGGCCGGAGAGAGCGCCTTCCCGGACATCACCGCTTGATTTCTCAGTAAATTGTACAACTCCACCAGCACACCCTCACACAGCAGGACATCATCACTCTTTCCCCAATCCAACAACAAGTTTCGGGCTGTGGTATGCCCTTCGGCCCGAGCATTGCATCCCGCAAAAAGAAGATTGGTATCGAGCGACCTCATGTCCGGGCGTCCCGGTCTGCCTCAAGCGCCTCTTGAATGGCTGCGAGGCTGATACGGTCACCGCCTTTTCCTTCATTCACCACCGGGAGCTCCCATGTGTCTTCCCGTCGTTCAGGATAGACCGATGTGATATATTCCAATCCCCGCCGCGTAACCTCGGCAAAGGACATTTCCCGTTCTTTGGCCACCTGCTTGGCACGCCGGTAGAGCTCATCGGGGATTTGAATCTGAGTCTTTATCATGATGGTTTTTTACCATCATTGATATTTTATGTCAAATTGATCACATCCGGAAAAGTACCTCCATCCGGCGGATTCGCTATTGAAGTTTCATCGCACCTCTTTCCCTCCACCCGCCTCCTGCTTCCGCAGATCGTGGACCGTCTGCTGCCCGAAAGTGGCTCCGGTCCGCTGCGCATGGATAATCAATGGGTTCTGGTCCCAACCAAACAGGCCGGCCGGCGGCTGCGGGAGACTCTGACCCAGGAATGGCGGCGCCGGGGCGGCACCGCCCTCTTGGGACTGGAGGTCCATCCCCCTTCTATCCTGTTTCACGGGGCCTCCTCCGACGAGGTTGCGCATGCATTCGACTGGATGACCGCCTGGCAGGAACTGCTCACCCACCGGGATCCGGGCAGTCTTCCGGCCCTCATGCCTCAGCTCAGCACCAACATGGACGCGGCCGTGGCTCTCTCTTTCGGCCAGCGCCTCCAGCGTCTGCGTGAGGAACTGTTCGAGGCCGGCCTGGACCTTTCCTCGGTCGCGGTCTCCCACCTGCTGTCCACCGAACAGGCACGCTGGCAGGACCTGGCCTCACTGGAGGCGGAGTACCGGAACCGTCTCGCAGAATGGGGCCTGAAGGATCCGGTGGATGCCAAACGGGAGGCCCTGAACAACTTCGAGCTTCCTGAGGGTGTGGACCACCTGATCCTGGCCGCAGTGCCTGATCCCTCCCCGGTTGCCCTGGAATGTTTGAAGCGGCTCGACGACAGCATCCGGATTGAAGTGTGGATTCACGGGGAGGAGGAGGACGGCGAAGGCTTCACTCCCTGGGGCGTTCCCACCGCAGCCTGGCAGCACCGCCAGGTCGACACAAAAGCAGGCCCGGAGGAGTGGCTGGAATGCCTCGCCACTCCCGCCTCGGTGCTTGAGCGGATGCGGGAGGTGGCCGCCGACGCGCCGGAACAGCCGGACATGGGTTTGGGACTGCTGGATCCGTCCCTTTCCAAACCGCTGTCCGCTGCGCTCGAAAGCGAAGGCCGGAGCCTCTACGACCCCAGCCCGGTTTCTCTGCGGGAAAGTCCCCTGGTCCGGCTGCTTCACCTCCTTCATCAGCACCGTCAGCGGGATGACCCCGAGAGTCTGCGCGCGCTCTGGCGTCACCCCGCCCTGCTCCGCGCGCTTGCGCCGAAGGATCCGGTCGGTTTACTTGAAGCCTGGGAGGCCTACGCGGCCGAATCGTTTCCCGACTGCGGCCGGACCGTGGATCAAACCCTGCCCGCAGGGGCATTGCGCGACGCCTGGGACACCCTCAGCACCTGGCTGAACATCAATACCGCCGCAGGATGCCTTAGTCTATTCCGTGAACTCACCGACGGAGAAACCCTCAACCCAGGTTTGCCGGAGGACCGTTTCCGTCTTCGGCAGATTCAGAAAACCGCCGAAGTTCTGCAGGAAGCGGTCCGAAGGGAGGAAAGCGGACGCGGCCCCGGCTTCGGTATCCTGCTGCAGACCCTGGAGAAGGAAACCGTGGATCCGCTGCGGGTGGAGGGAACCTTCACCGCCGAAGGCTGGCTGGAGCTTCCCTATCACCCCGCCAGCCGGCTGCTGCTCATCGGACTGCAGGAGGGAAATGTCCCGCCGCCTCCCCCGATTGACCCCATCCTTCCCCTTCAACTCCGGGAGGATCTGGGACTGAAGAGCGACCGGGACTGGCTGGCCCGGGACACCTACCTCTTCCACACCCTGCTCAACAGCCGGGCCGCCGGTCATGTTCGGGTCTGGGTGATGAAACGGGCCCGGGACGGTAGCCCGCTCATGCCCTCCCGGGTGCTGTTTGCCTGCGACGACGACGCCTTTCTGGAGAGAGCGGCCCTGTGCTTCAGCGATCCCGCCCCTCCCCCGCCGGCACCGCCGCCTGTCCCGGAATCCTGGTTTCAGCCAGACCGCACAACCCCGCGGGAGGTGCAGCGGCTCTCCGTCTCAAAAATCAACACCTACCTGAACTGCCCCACGCGTTTTTATTTTCAGGTCATCCTCGGCATGGAGCCACGTGACGACCTCTCCACCGAACCGGACGCGGCCGCCTTCGGCACCCTCCTGCACCGGGTTCTGGAGACCGTGGTACAACAGGGCCCCTGCGATCAGACGGAATGGGACCGACGCTGTGACACCGCCTGTGCCGCCGCGCTACAGGAGATGCAGCGCGCCGTTTCGGCAAACGGCTATCAGCTGCTGGTCGCCTCGCATGAATACGACCCGCAGGCCGAGTCGGCGGCGCTGGCGCAGCTGGTCTCGCACGGGGTTGACGGGCTAATCGTGGTCGGCGGC
>CAZVCO010000270.1:2806-3795 GCA_964625795.1 uncultured Verrucomicrobiota bacterium
CCGGCCGACCGCATGAGTCTCCGGGTCTTTGAGCTCTCCGCCCGCAAACGCCTCCATGCCGCCGGTGAGGTGCAGCGTGGCTTGTGGCAGGAGGGATGGACGCCCATCGCCTTTGAAACCACCTTCACGCGTTCCTGTAACGGAATGGAAATCGTGGGAAAGGTGGACCGCATCGACCGTCATCCGGAAAAAGGCCTCCGCATCCTGGATTACAAAACCTCAGACAACCCGTCGGATCCGGCCAAAGCGCATCTGGGCACCCCGCGTCCGGACCGCGAATCCATTCAGCTGGAGGTGAACGGCAAAACCCGTCAATGGAGCAATCTCCAACTGCCACTCTACCGCTGGCTGGTCTCCCCCGATTATCCCGACGATCAATTGGAGGTGGCGTACTTTCAGCTCCCCTCCGCCGTCAGTGACACCGGGATCTCCACCTGGGATCAGGAACCGCAGCTCACCGGGGAGGCCGAACGCTGTCTTCAGAACGTGGTCGACCTCATCCGCAAAGGCGTCTGGCACCCCACCACCTCAGCCGGTAGCCCCTGGGACCCCTACGCGCCCCTGCTGCTGGACGGTAGCGGATGGGTCCCCGGGAAAACAGAGACTCCCTGACGGTTCGGGGGAGTCTCAAACCATCCTTAAATCAAGAGGCGCCTCATGTGTGCTATTTCACCACGAAAATCCGGGCCTCCCCCGCCTGCAGTTCCACCTCGGTCAGGTCAGCCCTTTCGTCGCGGTGCAGTTCTCTGACCAGGGTTCCCCCACCGGAAAGATCAAGCATTCCAGGCTGATTGGATACATTGAAGGCCACCAGAACGGACTCAGGCACACCGGGCCGGAGATAGGCCACGCTGCCGGTAGTGGCATCCAGTTTCAGGATCTCAATTTTATCGTGATGCAGCGCGCGGTGTGTCGTACGTAATTGAATGAGTTCCCGGAAGGCGTCTCTCAGCTCAGCACGCGCCGGCTGTTCCGCCACCTCCCACTGA
>CAZVCO010000271.1:0-2440 GCA_964625795.1 uncultured Verrucomicrobiota bacterium
CAGCCAGATACCCTCTACGGATCAAGCCTGCCATAATTTTCATGGGGTAATCCACATGATGAAAGAAGTGCTTCAAACCCTCACACAGGTAATTCAAGCCAGGTTCGCCATCGGGCGTTGAGATGAAGCGGTTCTTGGGGCACTCGCCATGGCAGGCGAAGCGGACATCACAATCCAGACAGTATTGAGGAAGCTGGCTGCTCTTATCCAATCCAAACTGCCGCTGCTGGGGTGATGCCACCAGCTCAAGCATGTGCTGGTGCTGGATGTTGCCCAACAGGTAATCGGGCTCTACAAAGTGATCGCATGAATAGAGGTCCCCGTTGTGCTCCAGGGCCATGGCGGTGCCGCAGGTGGGACTGAACACACACAGGGCGCCGGACATGCCCATCCAGTTGCCGAGGGCGACGTCGAAAAACTGCACAAAGGTCTTTCCCACATCCTTGCGGACCCATTCGTTGTAAATGGTCACCAGAAACTCCCCGTAATCCTCCGGAATGAGACTCCAGTCGGTCACCATGCGGTTGCGTTCCACCCGCTGCAGTTCCGGGGGCTGGCTGAGATCCAGCCCGAGATTTTTGGCCACCGCGTCCGCATCGCGTTCCACCAGCGGGATGAACTGAATAAAGGAGGATCCGATCTCTTTCAGATAGCGGTAGACCTCGGCCGGATGCTTGCTGTTTTTGCGGCTGACCACGGTCAGGGTATTGAACTCCACCTGATGCTTCTGCAGATAGCGGAGTCCGCGCAGAACCTTGGTGCTGGATTCCCGCTGCCGTTTATCGACCCGGTAGGCATCATGCAGGTGAGGGGGGCCGTCGATACTGAGGCCGACCAGAAACTCGTTCTCTTTGAGAAATTCGCACCATTCATCATTCAGCAGCGTTCCATTGGTCTGAATAGCATTGGTGATGGTTTTGCCGTTGGCGTGTTTCTTCTGCAGTTCGATAATTTTCCGGAAGTAGTCCACGCCCAGCAGGGTGGGTTCCCCGCCCTGCCAGGCGAAGGAGATTTCGGGGACACTCTGTTGTTCGATGTACTGTTGAATGTAGGAGTCCAGCACGTCATCCGGCATGCGGAACTGTTCGGTCTCCCCGAAGAGTTTTTCTTTCTCCAGATAGAAGCAGTAGGTGCAGTCCAGATTACAGATCGGACCCACCGGCTTGGTCATCACGTGAAAAGCCGGAATATCGGAGGCGGTCAGTTTGGGAGAAGGGGCTTGTGCTTTAGGCATGATCGGGCTCAGGATGTTCGGTGGTGATGTTCTCATCTTCTTCGGGAGCAGGGTTGGCGGCGGTCTCCCCAGGGTCCGATCCCAGCAGCACCGCGGCCCACTGGGTTTCTTCTTTGGACTCCATGGCGATTTTCACCACCATGGTGAGGGGAACCGACAGCAGCATGCCGACCGGACCGAACACCCAGCCCCAGAAGATCAGCGACATCCACACCACCAGAGTGCTGAGTCCCAGGCCTTTCCCCATCAGCCGGGGCTCAATAAAGTTTCCGAAGACGAGATTAATGATGAAATAGCCGCCCGCGCAGATGAGCGCTTTTCCGGTTCCCACCTCCACCAGGGCCAGCATCACCGGCGGCACGGCGGCCACGATGGATCCGATGTTGGGAATGTAGTTCAGCAGAAACGCCAGCAGTCCCCACAGCAGGGCATAATTCAGCCCCAGGGTGCGGCAGAGCAGATAGGCCAGCACCCCGGTGGCCAGACTGACCATACTCTTAATGGCCAGGTAGCGGTTCAGGGATTCGGTAAAGCGGTTGAGCGCGGGAACGCTGGGGTGATCCTGGCCCAGGGCGATCTGGAGTTTGTTGGGCAGACCGGCCAGTTCGAGCAGAATAAAGACCACGGTGATGAGAATGAGGAAGGTGTTGGTCAGCAGCCCGCGCATAAACTGGGTGAGGCTGTTGACCACCACGGTCATAGCCCGGGCGGGATTGATCAGTGAGGTGAAGGTGTCGGAGTTCACCTCCAGGCCCTGCTCCTCCAGCCAGCCGATCCATTCGGTGGTGATGCGCCGCAGGTTTTCCTGGTAGTATTCCGAATTGGAAGCAAACTGGGTGATAGAGGAGCCGGCAATCTGCACCAGGATCCAGAGGGCGGCCAGCACGGTGAACAGAATGATCAGAATGGAGAAGGCGGGGCGCACCCCGCGTTTTTTCAGCCAGATCATGGCCGGAGAGGTGATGATGGCGATAAACCCGGCCAGCAGAAAGGGAATGATAATACTGCCCGAGGCCCGCAGCCCGGCGATGAACACGACGAAGGCGGCGATGCTGAAGAGTCCACGGCTGAGACCACTGAAATTCATAAGGTACAGGGTAAGCAAAAAAAAGGCGCACACGCGAGAGTGGGAGTTCGAAAAGTAGGACATTCTCATCCTCCGGCCGGATTCTTTCGGTTGCGGAACCGGCTGCGGGGCCGTATAAG
>CAZVCO010000271.1:2450-3794 GCA_964625795.1 uncultured Verrucomicrobiota bacterium
ACTCCCCTGCCTTCTCCTGCGCTATTAGATTACTACTTCACACAATGATTTCCAAAATCACGTTAGCCCTTTCGGTATTCGCTTCTTCTGCGGAGGCCTTTTCAGTGGTACCACCAGTCTTCTCGTCAACAACAAGGCAAACGACTTCGTCTTCTTCTGCTTGCCTGCCTCGTGCCGGGCGTGATCTGTCTTCTTTTTGCCCAGGCGGTTCTGGAGGAGGGGGTGAAGGCCGAAGAGAAACTGCGGGTGGAGCAGATGGCCCGTTTCACCCTGGCCATGGAGCAGATTCATGAACGCTATGTGGCGGCCGGAAAACCCATCACCTATCAGGAACTGATCGACGGGGCCATCGACGGCATGATGTCACGGCTGGATTCCTACAGTACCTTTATCGGGACGGAGGATCTGCAGATGTTTCAGGAAACCACCCAGGGGGAGTTCGGGGGCATCGGTGTGGTCATCAACCGGCAGGGCAGCTGGGTCACCGTGGTCTCGCCCATTGAGGACTCCCCCGGCTGGGAGGCAGGGCTGCAGCCCGGGGACCGTTTTGTGAAGATCGGGGGCGAGGATGCCGAAGGCTTCACCGTGCAGCAGGCGGTACAGCGGCTGCGTGGAGAGCCCGGGAGTGAGGTGGAGGTGGAGATGTTCAGGCGGTCTGAAAATCTGACCTATACAGTGACGCTGGTGCGGGAAATCATCGAAACCCCCAGTGTGGAGCCTCATGAGGTGTTGCAGGAGGGGGTGGGATATCTGCGGGTGACCCTGTTTGCCGAGGACACGGCCCGGCGCATCCGCCGAGAACTCACGGCCATGGGGCGTGAGGGCGTCACCTCGGTGATTCTGGATGTTCGCGGCAATCCCGGCGGGCTGATGACGGCCGCAGTGGAGGTGGCCGGACTGTTTCTGCCCAATGAAACCCTGGTGGTGTATACGGTGGGGAAAGAGGGCGGTAGAGAAAATGAATACCGGACGGAGGCCCGACCGCACCGTCTGGAACCGGAACTGGTGGTGCTGGTGAACGGCGGCTCGGCCTCGGCATCCGAGATCGTGGCCGGTGCCCTGCAGGATGAGGGGCGGGCGACCCTGGTGGGCAGCACCACTTTCGGGAAAGCCTCGGTGCAGTCGGTGGTGCCGATGCCGGACGGATCCGCCCTGAAGCTGACCACCGCCACCTATTACACCCCCTCCGGCCGCGAGATTCATGAGAACGGTATCGTGCCGGATGTGCAGGTGCCGTTTTCGATTGGACGGTGGGTGCAGAGCGACTGGGATGACGTCAGCTGGAAAACGGATCCCCAGATCGTGCGGGCGGTGGAGGTGGTCACCTGGCAGAGTGCTCAGGAG
>CAZVCO010000272.1:0-3762 GCA_964625795.1 uncultured Verrucomicrobiota bacterium
ATTACCGCAAACCATTTCATATTAAATCTCCTTAGATAGATGCTTAAATATCTCTTGGTGGAATCAAGTAAAATCCGTTCGGCGTCTGGTCTACAGGAGGATAATGAATTAGATTTTTTCCATGGACGGATATCCTTCACCCTTTATAGTGAAAAAAGTGAAACAGTTAGGATCCATGCTATCACGAACGGTGTTCCCGAAAGGGTTGGCCTTCCTTGCAGTCGTGCTCCTGGCTGCAGGTTCTTTTCATCTCTGCCTTTGTCTATCAGAACAGTGTACGACGGAGACCGCGTCAGTTGAGCTAGCGTTTTGTTCAGCCTGCTGCACGACTGATCAGGACTCTCAACAGGATGCCTGGTCCTCTGACTGTCCGCAGTGTGATGATCTGGACTGGACGGTTTCCACAGCTCCCGCTGTGTCCCCTATGTATTCAGGAAGTATTCTGCCAAACCTGATCGTGATCTGGGATTCGCCTGAGGTATATGATTTACTTTCTAAACAGAGGCCCGACGTCTTGGCCTCCGCCCGTGTGAATCGGGTTCCCGGGCCTCCGCCTGAGCAGCATTCTATTCTTCGAATCTGAGAAACAGACACCTCCCCGTCTGTATCGGCATCTCTGATGTCATCTCATTTTCCTGGACCCATAGAATCTCTCGTATGAATACATCCCCTTCCGGCCTGCATAAAATGGTCGGCACAACAACCCGAACATCAGCCAAACGGTGGAAACCCATTGCCGTTTCCCTCCTACTGCTGGCCGCATTCTCCTTTGTAACTGTCACAGTGCTGGGAGATCAACTGTGGCCGGGCACCACGGTGAGCGTCACCCGCGCCCTCTTGCTGCCCGGCACTGGCACTGCCTCACTCCCCACATCACGACCCGAAATGCTTTTCCAATCCTCCGGCTGGGTGGAGCCGGCGCCATGGACGGTCAATGTTGCTGCTCTGGCGGATGGCATTGTAGCCGAGGTGCATTTCAAAGAAGGCGACCTCATTGAAAAAGATCAACTTTTGGTGGAGATGATTAGCGAGGATGCGGATCTTCATCTCGCCAAAACGAAAGCCCAACTGGCTCAGGCCGAAGCCGAATGCCAGGCCCATGCCGCCGCCACTCTGGCCGCAGAGCAGGAAGTGGCGCGTGCTCATTCCGGAAAAATCCGGGCGGAGGCCGCAATGGAGGAGGCCCGGGACCGCTGGCACCGGGTCCGGGACCTGAGCAATCTGGAAGTCAGCGATTCCATCAAGGTGGAGGCAGAACAACGCTTTAAGCAAATGCAGGCGGCTTGGCAGGAATCCATCAGCCGCCTCAAACAGGCGGAAGCATATCTGCAGGAACAGCGGCATCAGGAAACTGCCCACAACCGGTTCAGGGAATCGATGGTGGTGGCCGCTGATGAAGCACAGCTTCGCAAAGACCGTATGACGATTCGTTCTCCCATGCAGGGAAGGGTCAAGAAACGTTTTGTTGAACCGGGCAGTAAGCGGATGCGGAATATGGATGATCCCGACAGTGCTGTGGTTGCGGAACTTTATGATCCGGAGAATCTTCAGGTCCGGGTCGATGTCCCCCTGGCAGAGGCCGGAAACCTGGAGGTTGGCCAGTCAGCCGTCATCAGCAGTGCCCTGCTGCCCGGACAACAGTTTCAAGGCACCGTCACTTCTATTGTGGGTATGGCCGATATTCAGCGGAACACCCTGCAGGCCAAAGTCCACATACAGGATCCCGACCCAAAGCTTCGACCGGAAACTCTGTGCCGGGTCGCCTTCTACTCCCCCCAACGAACAGAAACAGATTCACCGGTCTCTGCCGCAACAGAATCGGTCTGGATTCCGGCCGGTCTGGTATCGGACGATGACCCCGCCACCGTCTGGGTGGTGTCCCGTAGTGATCAGACCGTGCGTTCCCGAAGCCTCACCCTGGGTCCGGGGAAACGCGACGGCTTACGCGAAGTGACAGAGGGCCTCCGTGCAAATGAGTGGGTAGTTCTGTCTTCTCAACGGCCTTTGCAAACAGGCGACCGGGTAACTTTTCAAGACCTTACATCTCATGCTCCTTAACATCCATCCTCTGACCTCTCACAGACCCTGAGCTTGTCGAAGGGTGACCTCTCCCTTCTGACTTCTGACCAATGACCAAAGACCCCATGACCACTCCTCTTATCCGCTGCCATCAGCTCACCAAACATTACACCCGAGGCAAGCAGACCGTCACCCCGCTGGAATCTCTGGATCTGGAGGTGCCCCGCGGACAGTTTCTCGCTTTGATGGGGCCTTCGGGGTCCGGAAAAACCACTCTGCTCAATATGATAGCCGGGATCGATACGCCCAGTCAGGGAGAACTGGAGATCGACGGCACCTCGATCGCTGACCTGTCCCGTGGCCGTCTGGTGCACTGGCGGGCACGGCATGTCGGGTATATTTTCCAGCTGTACCACCTGATTCCGGTCCTCACGGCCTATGAAAACGTGGAACTGCCTCTGCTCCTGCAGGATCTACAGGGGAAAGAACGACGGGAACGGGTGGAGGCCGCCCTGGCTCTGGTCAATCTCGAGGACAGGATGCATCACAAACCGAATGAACTTTCCGGCGGACAGGAACAGCGGGTGGCCATCGCCCGGGCGCTGGTCGCAGATCCCCCCCTGCTGGTGGCGGACGAACCCACTGGTGATCTG
Organism: uncultured Verrucomicrobiota bacterium; assembly: GCA_964625795.1. GTDB lineage: Bacteria > Verrucomicrobiota > Kiritimatiellia > SS1-B-03-39 > UBA6053 > UBA6053. The sequence continues at coordinate 2,673 of CAZVCO010000272.1, forward strand.
GACCGGGAAGCGGCATCAGCAATTCTGGGGCTTTTACGCAATCTAAGCGAGGAACACGGCAAAACGATTGTTATGGTGACCCACGATCCCCGGGCTGCCGATGCTGCAGACCGCCTCCTGCATCTGGAGAAAGGGAAATTATTGGAATCCGGAGCTCTGTCATGATCGCCAGCGGTTTCCGTTTAACCGTCCTGGCCGGCAAGCAACTGATCCGGCATAAAGTGCGGACTCTGCTAACCCTGTCGGGAATTGCGGCCGGCATGTTTCTCTATGCCGCTATCACCTCTCTTCAACAGTCACTCGACCGCGCCACGTCGTCTCAGGCCGCGGACACGACCTTGGTGGTCTACCGCGAAAACCGGTTCTGCCCCTCCACCAGCCGGTTACCGGAATATTATGAAAACGAAATCCGGGCGCTGGAGGGAGTGCGTGAAGTGATCCCGGTTAAAATCACCGTCAATAATTGTGGTGCCAGTCTGGATGTCATCACCTTCCGCGGTGTTCCTACGGACACCCTGTTTTCCTACGCCCCTGAGATCTCACTACTGAAGGGATCGCTTTCGGATTGGAAAACCCGGGATGACGGAGCCCTGGTGGGACGTCATTTTGCCGCCCGCAGAGGGCTGGGGCCCGGGGATGCCTTCGAAGCCGCCGGCGTCCGCGTCCAGGTGAGCGGCATTATCGATTCCCCCCATCCACAGGACAACAATGTGGCCTATGTCCATCTGCCCTTTCTTCAGCAGACCTCCCGGTCGGGATTAGGGGTCGTCACCCAGTTTAATGTGCGGGTCACGTCCCCGGATCTTACCGATGAGGTCGCCACCCGGATCGATGAACGCTTCCGGGCCGAAGCCGAACCCACCTTCACTCAGGCGGAAAACGCGTTCATTCAACAGACGGCGGGTGATCTGATTGAACTGGCCGGCTTTACCCGCTGGATTGGTCTGGGTGCCGTGCTGGCGGTGTTCGGACTCGTGGCCAATGCCATCCTCCTGGTAGTCCGCAGCCGTATCCGGGAAAACGCCGTGCTGAGAACACTCGGGTACCCGTCACCCGCCATCGTGTGGCTGGTTCTTTCAGAAGGTGCTCT
>CAZVCO010000273.1:0-3688 GCA_964625795.1 uncultured Verrucomicrobiota bacterium
AGTTCAGGTGCGGCCACCAGAATCATCGGGTAAGCGGTCCAGGGACCCATATTCCGGCTCATTTGTCCGGGAGAAAAAAGGGTGGTTTGATCCGACCCCGCGCCCTGCAGAAGGATATTGGAATGCCGGATCATGATGGACCAGCTGCCATCGCCTTTATTAATGGTGTATTCCCCCGGTCCCAGACGGACGATGCCGCCGCCGGACATGGCCGCCTCATCAATGGCGCGCTGGATAGCCGGCTGGTCCGATTCCCCGTCGTCGGGCACCGCGCCAAAGTCGTCGACATGAAACACCGGCATCTCAACGAAACGGAGATCGGGCACATCGCTGTTGCCAAAATGATATCCGGCCCGGCTGAAATCGGGGAGCACGGCTGTTTCCGGGTTCCGCCGCCATTCCTCGAACAACTCGCTGGTCGCTTGGAGTCGGCAGGCAAAAGAAATCCAGAACAGGATGACGATAGACAGAGAGGTGAATTTCATAGGGAGTGGAAGAGAATAATGAGAAAACAGGAATCCCCATAAAATTAGAATAGTTTTTGATGGAGATAAACTGTTTTTCGAGTAAACTTTATCCTTAAAGCTAAGACTGATACTTTACAGGTTCAGTCCGTTCACCCCCATACGTATTTCAGGATTTTTATGAAGATATTTTCCCTTTTGATGAACCGCCTTTCCACTCCCGCTTCCATTTGGACTACCCTCTGTGGGTTCGGACTCCTGCTTGGAGGCCTTTCCGTTTCGGCGGCGCAGACTCAATGGACCATTGAGAATGAACTGAATCTCAACTGGCCGGGAGAACTTGTCTATTTTGAATCGGATGGACCGCCTGCGGCTGGGGCGAAGGGGATCGAGATCGACGGCGTGGTCACCCCGGTGCAGATCGAAGAGCTGGAGGGGAAAACCCGTTACTGGTCTTACGTGAAAGTTCCGAAGCGGGAGAAGGGTGAGCCGCCTCTGGTGGCGCGACTCTCGACCGGGCCGGTGGAGTCCGGAATCCGGTTGAAAGAGGACGGATACAATTATCTTGTGGACAACGGCACCTACCAGTTCAGGCTGCGCCACTACAACGGGGAACTGGATGAACCCATTCCGCTTTCGGATCTGCCGCACTGGATCGGCGGCATGAGAACGCAGGGCCAGACCGAATGGGATGGACGCGCCTGGTTTGACAGCCGCGCTGTGGTCACCGGAGCCCGGACCGAGATTCTCGCCCGTGGGCCGGTATTTATCGATGTCAAGGTGACGCTTTCCTTTGCGGACGGTGATCCGGATGGCACGGTTCCCGCACTGCCGCTTGCCAACGGCAAACAGTCGTACCTGTGGGAGCCGAATGTCTTTCCGGTGGAGGAAGTACCGAAACGTGACGCGCATTATGAGGTGCTGGTGAGGTTTGTGATGGAGGATCCGTGGATCGATGTGAACGAGCGGTTTCACTTTCCCCGCGACCCTGAGAATGAACCCTGGGGCATCTCGCAATACTGGCTGCAGTGGGGGGATCCGGAAGGCGCACCCGCCATTCCTGGCTTCTCACCGGATCAGCACATGAAGGTCGACACTGTGACCTGGGTGCGGTGGTTTCTCTATGATAAGTTCGGAGGAAATACCCATCAGCGTTACGTGCCGGCGGAGCCGCGGGACGATCAGAAAGGGCGCCCCTTTGCGTTGCTTCGTCCCCGCTGGAATCAGGGTGGCGGAGGGGCTCAGGATTTTTTCGTTACCTCGGGAGGAAAGCCGGACAGAACCAAGCGCGGAAAACTGCCGGGCAGCAACAAATGGGGAGAAATTCCGGTTCCGGGCGGAGACGGATATGATCCGGAGAATCCGGCCGTTGGGATTGTGGCCGCCTTTGCTTCCAAATGGGTGGGACCCTATCCCGCCACCATCGCAACCTATGCTCTGGATAACAACCGGGCCAATGCCCGTTTTCCTATGACCGACGGGGAGCGAAGCGGCAAACACTACGGACAGCGCGCCTACGCAATCTGCGTGGGGCCGCGCGACGCGTTCCGCAGTCTGAACAGCCTGGTCCGCCGACACACCGACTGGACTCTGAATGCAGAGCTGAATAAGTATGTGCTCGACTGGGAGCGTGGAGGCGAGGTGAAGGGAACGAACCTTCCTTCGGCGCATTTGTTTATTCAACGGCGGTATCAGGACGATTTTCTCAATCCCACCCAGCGTGCCACCCGAAATCTGGTGCAGCTGGGGGAGGCCCGCCGTGAGGTCGGTGAAGGAGTACCGATCGGAGGAAAATGGCAGGCCGCTCTGGGATATATTTTTACGGATCCGGATCACTGGCCGGGCTGGCATAACGGCTGGTCGCCGGGTAATCCCAACTTCCACACTGACAAGTACATGGGCGCGGTCTACACCGCTTCCGCTCTGCCGGAGCACCCCCATGCCCATGAGTGGCTGGAATACGGCTGGCAAAATCTGAAAGATGATCTGAGCAAGGCCATTGTCGGGCCCGACGGGGTGGGAGTGGAATGCCCGGGTTACAGCGGATACTCTTTGATGCATCAGCTCGATATCATGCGCACCCTGCGCGATAATGGACTTACCAATGTGCTCGAACGCGGCACCATGGTGAAACAAAGCGGGATCTGGCATCGCAAATTAATCACCCCTTATGATTACCGGATCGGTCTCCGGCATGAGGCACCGCATGGGGATACGCACCGCTGGACCTCCGGGCTTTCGGGAGGCTTCGGTAAACTGGCCTACCTGTATCAGCTTCAGGATCCGGCCTTCGCCTCTGAAATGCTGGGAACTTTTGAGTTATTGAAATCCTCCGGTGATGACAGCAAGTATATGAAGCTTGAGGACTGGCTGGGGGATGCCCGTATTGGAGTTGAACCGATGAATCCCGATGACATGGACTGGAGCAGTCAGGCATTTGAGGGATTCGGGGTGGTGATGCGGGATGACTTTGGCACGGCGGTTGAATCGTTTCTGAGCTTCAAGGCCGGTCAGACAAGCGGGCATTATCACAACGACGACATGGCGTTTCACTTCTATTCGAAGGGGCATCCCATCAGTCTCGACTACAACTGCAGCTATGCTCCGCGGGGCGATCATGCGGCCCTGCACAACAGCATGACGTTCGGAGAGTCCGGCACTCTGCGGCATAATTCGGATAACCGGAGCTTTGAGGGCATGGAGCAGATCAGCGGCCGTGGCCGGGTGCTGGCCTTTGAATCCAGCCCCCGGGCGGATGTGGTGGTGGCCGAAAGAAGTTCAGACCGGCTGCATATGAGTCCGGTCTTCCCGGAGGACCATGAATTCAACCGGAACTATCCTTCCCGGTCCGTGGCTCCCATTACCCACCAGCGCACCCTGGTGATGGTGAAACCGGAATCAGTGGAAGCGGAGGATTATCTGGTGGTCTTCGACCGGACAGACTCCACTGAACCGCAGCAGATCAATCTCCATCTGCTGGCCCGCGAACTGGAGATCGATGGAACCCACATCCAGGCAAAAGGGCAATGGGACCGGGACATGGCCGTTGCCTTTTTCCCACTGGACGGTTCAGGCGATCTCAGAATCGAAGAGCGCGCCTGGTATTATTCGGACTCCTGGATGCAAAGTCCGGGCGATGCCTACACGTTGCGGCGGGGTGAATCCCAGTCGGAATGGGCGGACCGGATAGCCCGGCTGGAATCTGTACCCACCGCCGACTGGAC
>CAZVCO010000274.1:0-3685 GCA_964625795.1 uncultured Verrucomicrobiota bacterium
CGGGCATTGGAACTGGGCCTTGGGTTCCGGTCCGTGGCGTAAACGCCGACGGCCACTATCCGCAAACCGACGTCTGGCAGATCCATGCTTGAAACCCTTCAGTTGTCACCAATTCCGAGCTTGGTTTGCTCAGAGACCTGCGCCCATTCCACCAGCGAAAGGGTTTCAGGCCGGCGGGTCAGATCCAATTCCACGTTACCGGGCGAGGCACTGAATTCCTTCAGAATACTGCCCAGCTGCTTGCGCCTGCGGGTGAAGGCGAATTTGACCAGACGCTCAAAGCTGACCGGATCCGATACATGGGCCGGAGGGGTTTCCCTCCGGGTGAGATGCACCACGGAACTGCCCACCCGGGGTGCGGGATGAAAACAGGATCCGGGCACATTCCGGATCCGCCGGATCTCAAAGGCCCAGCCCAGTCGGACCGACAGCAACCCGTACATCTCATCGCCCGGAGCCGCCAGCATGCGGTCAGCCACATCTTTCTGCACCATCACCGTGACCGAAACCGGGGCGCAGGCGGGATCCGCCAGATCATAAAGAATACGGCTACCCACCGAATAGGGCAGATTGGACACCACCCGGACCGGATCCGGTCTGCACAGAGAGGCCCAGTCACATTCGGTGGCATCCCCGTGCCGAATCTCAACCCCCTCTCTGCCAGCATACCGTGCTTGTAAATGATGAACCAGTCGGACGTCCAGCTCGACCGCCAGAACGGACGCGGCCCTCTCCGTCAATCCATCGGTCATCACCCCCAGCCCGGGGCCCACCTCCACCACCCGGTCGCCCGGACCGGTTTCAGACGCATCCAGAATCAGATCCCGCATATTCGCGTCCACCAGAAAATTCTGCCCCAGGCTCTTCCCCGGTCGGAAGTCCATCTCAGCCAGATAGGTCCGCACCTCGCTGGTACGGGTCAGGGTTACGGCTGCGGGGTCCATGGATTCGGCTGTTGAATCAGCTCTGCCGCCGCCAGCAACGCATGCCGCATACTGTCGGGACGGGCCACGCCTTTTCCGGCAATTCCGAATGCGGTGCCGTGATCGGGTGAGGTGCGGATCAAAGGGAGTCCCAGAGTGACATTCACGCCCTCGTCAAACGCCAGGAGTTTGAGCGGAGCCAGCCCCTGATCGTGATACATGGCGACCACCGCATCGTACTCCCCCTTTACCGCCTGATGAAACACCGTGTCGGCCGGATGAGTACCGCTTACACCGTACCCCTCGGCCTGCAGCCTGCGGACAAGCGGATCGATCCACTCCTGCTCTTCGCTTCCCAGCGTCCCGCCGTCTCCAGCGTGCGGGTTCAATCCACACACGGCGATACGGGGATCTTTGATCCCAAGCAGAGGCAGACCCTCGGACATCAGCTCAACCCCCAGACGCACGTCGTGTTCCCCCAGCACCTGTGCCACCTCCCTCAGAGGTACATGACGGGTGGCAATAAACACCCGGAGTCCTTTACCCATGAGCATCATGCCGTACCGGTCCGTGCCACAGCGGTCCGCCAGCAGTTCGGTGTGACCCGGAAACTCAATGCCCGCCAGATCCCAGGCGTGCTTATTGATGGGCGCGGTCACCAACGCATCCAGTTCCCCGTTCAGACAGGCATCAATCCCGGCGTCCACCCATGCCGCAGAGGCCTCCCCTGCCCGAGCGGACGTTTCCCCATAATGAGCCTCGGGATACAAACATCCAGGATCCAGAATTTCAGGACAGGGGATTCCGAATTTTTCTGATTCCGAGGAAATTAACTCCCGATCACCGATCAAGACCACCTTGAACTCCCCGGCCGTCTCCGATCTGTCGAGGGACGGGCAGGCTGAGTTCTGACTTCTGACCTCTTCCCCGGCGCGCAACGCCACCTCCAGCCCGATGCCGTTCGGGTCTCCAATGGAAATTCCAATCCGGAAGGGCACTAGAGCTCCCCTGTCACCGCAGAAATATCCGGGTTATACCGGACAATCTGAAACTCCTCTTTCAGCCCCTCGATCCAGGCATCGTACCGTGCCAGAAATTTCTCCTCGCGGAGATCCCGTTCAATCTGTGGCTGGGCTTCCGCCAGCTCAATCAGATTGCCGCCCCGACGGTCGCTCACTTCAAACAGATAATACTGTACCGGTGTTTCCACCAACCCCGTGCGGTCACCGGGCTGCAGATCCCCTAACACTTCCGGAAGAGGCGACGGAAGGGTGTCCAGGTTGACCCAGCCCTGATTCCCGCCCTGAGCCGCTTTGGGCCCCTCGGAGTACTCACGTGCCAGCGCAGCAAAGTCATCCCCCGCCTCCAGCCTGAGGAAAATCTCCTGTACGTTCTCCTCAAGTTCCCTCTTTTTCTCTTCCGGGACAGGGCGGAAGGCGATGGCGGAAACCTTCAACTCCACCGGGCCGATCAGCTCCTCTTTCCTCTCCTCGTATGCTGCGCGGATCTCACGCGGGGCCACATGGATCGGGCTCCGGACAAACTGCTGGACCATGGACTGGGTGATTAGCTGCTCCCGGATCTCCTCCCTCCAATCCCTTTCAGTTTTTCCGGCCGCCTCCAGGGCTTTCTGGAAAGCCGCCCGGTCATCATTGAATTGCTGTCTCATCAGTAAATCCGCCCGTTCCCTCACCGCACTGGCAGGGAGTTCGGCTCCCAGCTGCCTGAACTTGGCCAGCATCAGCTGTTTCTCAATCAGTTCCTCCAGGCCGGCTTCAAACACCCGGGCCTGCTCCCGTCGAAGAGCCTCACCCCGAAACTGTCCCGACAACGCCAGCAGATCACGGCGGATCTCCTGCACCACATCCCCCACCGTAATCACAGTACCGTCGACCTCCGCCGCATATCCGTCAATCGGCTGCGCACTCCGGCCGGGAGAAAGGAGTACGGATGCCAAAAGGGCATGAAAAACAATGATAGGGATAAAACGGGTCATCCAGTTCTCTTACACCCGCACCCGGGATGTGTGAAGCCGGAATTGACGGAGGATACCTCCGGCTTTAAGGCAGAGGTATGAATTGGATACAAACGTCGATATCACTTCGACCCCGAAAAAGGGGCTTTCATCTGGTGACCAGTGAGATTCTGGAGGGAATCCCCGAACTGCAGGACTTGGAAACCGGTATGCTGCAGGTGTTTCTCCAGCACACCTCCGCCTCCCTCACCCTGAATGAGAACGCCAGCCCCGAGGTGCTCGAGGATTTTGAATCCCACTTCAACCAGATGATTCCGGAGAACCAGTCCTATTACCGTCACACTCTGGAGGGACCGGATGACATGCCGGCCCACCTGAAGGCCAGTCTTTTGGGCCATTCTCTGCTGTTGCCCGTTTCCAAGGGCGCCCCCGCCCTGGGAACCTGGCAGGGAATCTACCTGTGCGAACACCGCAATCATGGCGGTTCCCGCCGGGTGATGCTGACGGCCTGGGGTGAGAAAAGGGCATGAAGGTGCAATCCCCCGCTATCGGAATCGGGATCGCCATCGGTATCGAAAATGTAAGCGATTCACCATTCGACTGCATCGATATCGATGTCGATCACGAAACCGATACCGATGTATTCGCATCATCAGATGTGGAGACTCAAACCCAAACCTCGGCAGATCTGGACATCCCCTGGAATGTCATCGTGTGGGATGATCCGGTGAATCTGATGAGTTATGTGGTCTATGTCCTGCAGCGGGTCTTTGCCTATAACCGATCG
>CAZVCO010000275.1:0-3640 GCA_964625795.1 uncultured Verrucomicrobiota bacterium
AGGGGGGAACGGACGAGGGCTTCGAATCCGGCATCGAGCCGGGGGGTGTGGGAAAATCCGCTGGCCGGCAGAGAGGCGGGATGCGTGGGCTTCAGCCAGAATGGATATTCAACCCAGTTCTGACCATCCAGACTGCCCTGCAGGGAAAGCTCCAACCGGCGGGTGATCACTTTGGGATCCGGGGGAGGCGTCCCGCCGGCAACCACCCGGGCCAGTCCCTGCTGCACCCAGCTCCAGGGGGGAGGCACGTCTTCCGGGCCACCGCCGATACTTTGAAAAAGAAAGAGAGGGAGAATGAGCATCAGACACGCCAGTCCGGGCCATCCCGGTCGGTAGAGCCGGGTAGAGGCGGCCGGCCCCCAGGACAGCGGCAGGAGCCGGCGCCAGGAGACGTCATCCACCAGACTGGCCGCCAGCAGGACACAAAGCAGAGGTGTAATGCCATGGTGCCCTGTCATCAACAGCACCAGAGAGCGCAGCACCAGGGCACCGGCGCAGATGTTCCGGAAGATCCGGGGCAGCACCACATACCAGGGCAGCATCAGTTCGATAAACATCCAGCCCCAGAGCAGATAAACCAGAAAGGTTCCCGGCAACTGATGGAGAAACCAGCCCCCCATGGCCGGCAGGGGCTGGGTCTCAAAAAAATGGTACAGCGCAGTGCCGTCTTCCCACAACCCCGCTTCACCTGTGAGCTTGCTCATTCCGGCTGTGAACATCACCCGGACCAGCAAACCGTTCAGCAGCAGGATACCCGTCAACCGGGAGCCCATGGCGGCCAAGGCCGGGTAGAACACCGCACGGACCGGAACCAGAAAAAGCGCGTAAAGTCCGACTTCCGCCAGCAGGAGATCGCCATGGGTCGACAGCCAGGGCTGGCACATCTGAATCAGGGAGACCCAGCTCACCCAGGACAGCAATCCCGATCCCCAGGGCAGACAGCCATACAACAGACCCAGCCCGCCCAGCACCCCCAATCCGCATATCGCCAGCATCCAAAGATCGCTCTGGGACACCCACCCCAGACCCGGAAACACCCACGGCGCATGCGTTCCCACTTCCTGCAGCAGGGTTTCATACAGTGCCGTGGCCGGCTGAAGCCCCCCCGGGCCACTCAGGGCCGAAATCTGGGAGGCCATGGACCAGAACGACAGAATATACACAAAGCCCAACCCCCGCAGTACGGACTGGGCCGCCACTCCGTAATGGGGGCCGTAACGGGGAGCCAGCCGGATGCACCATCGCCGGAGGAACGTAATGGGGTGGAACTTCATTGGGTGGGAATCCGTTGTCAGCCTTCTGCGGATTCCGCATCCGGCCCTTCGTCCGACTGGATTTGACTGAGGGCCCAGGTCATGTCCTCCACCTGGTCCCATACCGACCTCGCCACGGTAATGGGAACATCCAGATGCGCCGCCAGAGTCATGCCGTCACTGGGTCGGGCATCCACCTCCAGCAGATTGGTTCCCAGTTCGCTGGTCTGCTCCAGTTGAAGGCGGGCAAAAAACGTTTCATCCTCAACCTCGTGGATAAAGACCTCTTTCACCACAACCCCGAGTCCGCCCAGAATGGAGATCATCAGATCGTGGGTAAGCGGACGGGGTGGAACCTCGCCCTCCAGCGCCAGGGTAAGCGCGCGGGTCGCCATGGGGTCCACAAAAATCGACATGGTTTTATGTTCGCCCTGCAGAAAAACCCCGGATCCCGCGGGAGTGGGGACCACGCCTTTGATTTTCACCTGGATTCGGTCGTCATTCATATAAACTCCGTACCATGCTTCGCGTTGACCACAATGGAAAATTGTTCAACAAAGCCCTTTCCGGAAAACCGTCGGGGTGGAAGCCGGCACGCAAACCGCCCCGAGCAGATCCCCGCAGATAAACTCGTCCAGCCGCCACCCGGACCGCTGAAGGATCTGTTCGGGATCCAGACTGGAGGCGCCGACGGCAAATCCCTGCCCCATGGCTTTCAGAAGGGCCTCCTTCCGGGTCCATAAGGTCAGGAACTCACCGGGCCGGTCTTTCAGGACCTCGCGCTCCGGACTGGAAAAGACTTTTGCCGCAATACGGTCCGGATTCCGCGGCACCCGATGACGGGATTCAAGATCCACTCCCACCGGTCCGGAAAACGAGAAGACCACCGCAACCCTGCCTCCGGAATGGCTGAGATTAAACTGCGGTACGTTTGGGTCGCGGCAGTCCGGCTTGCCATGGGGTCCCAGTGAAATACGGACGTCCTTTACAAAAGCCTCCAATACCGTCCGGAGCAAGGTCCGCCCGGTGAGAAACGCCTGTCGGGATGCAGAGTGTGAAAAGGCCGCCGCACGGGCTTTCTCCTCATCCGACAACCGGTCGAGTGACAGAGTACCGGCCTCCACCGGCTGGGCGATGACCACAGCCTCCCCGCCGGCCACCCGCCGGACCACCTCGGTCAGGGAAATGGATTCCGTCAGGTTTTCCATAAAACTGCGATCGGTCCGGTTTGGTTTACAGGGAGAGAACGCCACAGACCACCAGGGCGATGCCCACGGCGCCCCCCAGCAGAAGTCCCGGGAGCTGCACACTCTCATGGCCCCGCCACCAACGCAGACTTCGCTTCCACAGGTGCGGATACACGATCAGAATCATGCACTTGACCAGCAGGACATAGGTGACGATGCCCACCGCGATGCTGGCGGGAGTGCCGGTCCAGCGGGTCGCCACCAACAGCGGCTGTGCAGCCAACAGCACCAGACCACACACCCCCCGCACCGACAGCAGGTCGGGAATGTAGACGATGATCAGATAGATGCCCACCGGCACCGCCACATACAGCACCTTTTTCAGATCATTGAAACCGCCCAGATCCACCTGCCAGAGATTGCGGGCAAACCAGACCAGACAGACCGCGGTCAGAATACGTCCCGGCCAGACAGTGCGGGGGAATTTCTCCAGAGCCGACAACACCGCCTCCCCTTTCCATGCGATTCCGCCATAGAGAATGAGAAGCAGGGCACCAAAGATAAGTGAAGTCAGGGCGGCAGGATTCATGTGCCTTTCCCACTAAGCCACCCGGAGGAATGTGCCAAGAAGGAAAGACAAGTTTGCCCGTCAGGCAGAATGCCGGAACTCGCGATCATGGGCTCAACTGACTCTTTCCTGGTATCTTCAATTTTCTTACAACCACGGACAGCACGCCTGCCCGAGCTGTCGCTCGCGAGGGCCAGGGGACCGCGCGGACCCATGCAGATCCTTTTATCATTTCTGTGATGCGGGATAGATCCATACCATCGGCCGTGTCTTCATTCTTGTTCTTTGCCTTCCCACTGCATGGGTCCGTGCTGTCCGGGGGGTCCGTGGTTGTTTTTACAGATCGCGGCACCGACCTCCTTGTTATATGATGTGGACCTGCGCAGGTTCTATAAGTAAGAGGTTCGCCTCCGTCAGGCAGAATGACGGGTTTCGGTTTCTGCAGCCGGCACCAGTTGCACACGGTGAGCGCGCACCTTGAGCTTGCTTCTCTTTCCACCATCCTTGGCTTCCCACTGATTATACTGAAGCATCCCCTGGATCAGGGCGCTGACGCCTTTCTTGAGGTGCTTCCGGGCGTACTCCGCCTGATCATTCCACAGGACGACATCCACAAAATGCATCTGCCCCTC
>CAZVCO010000276.1:0-3625 GCA_964625795.1 uncultured Verrucomicrobiota bacterium
CTGTGGAGTTGTAGTTCTCGCCCTCCGACAAGTTGGCCACCTGGAAGGATCTCTGAAAACTGCCGGAGGCCCGGGTGTAGACAAACACTTTGTTCCGGTCTCCGGATTGTGAGAGAAACCCATAAGGTCGGTCATCCTGATGGTAAGCTACGTAAACGTCTGTCCCGGAGATGGAAAGTGCCACAGTTTCATCCACCACGGTCAGATCGGAGGAAAGCGGATAGAGATCCAGCGTGGTATCCTGTGTCAGGGTGAGACTGGCCGGGGTGCCGCTGCTGTTGAAGGTGTCCAGCCAGGGCGTCTCCATCAGTTTGGCCGCGCCATAGGTTTCCGTTTTCGTGCTGTCATTGGACAGTCCCATTACACAGGTACGGTCACCATACTCCGATCCGCCTTTGGACGAATGCGCGAAGCCGAAGTTGTGGCCCAGCTCGTGTAAATATCCGTTCATGCGGTTATTCCCGTAACTGCTGCCATACATCGACACCAGGCCCTGGGTGGTGTAGGAGCCCCAGGGATAGTAGGCATACGCCGTGAACCCTGCGTCCCTGATCCCTCCCGGGGCGAAGAGGAGGACACGATCCCAATCTGTACGGTTGAGCCCCATTCCCCCTGCCCCGAATAACGCATCCAGGGCCAAATCTTCAATGCGGTCGGTATCGATCTGCCTGGTGGCGCCGGGGTTTCCGACCGGATCATATTCGTATTGATCGGTCGAATTGATGTCCAACAGGAGATCAATGGTATGGTCATCCGGCACTCCGGTCCCGTTCCCCAGCTGCAGTCCGTAGCGCCCCTTGGTAATGGCCTGCATGCCCTCGTTGGCGTTGGTCGCATTATCAAACAGTAATCCTCTGGCATTGGACTCACTGGTCATGCAGCCATCGCTGTTGGTCGAGATGAAGACCAGCAGGGTGCTCAGCATGGTCAGTGAGTTGGAGCCTCCTTCGGCCACCAGGCCATCCCCTCCCCCCGCGCCCTGCTTCATGGGAAGAAGTTCGATCTGCTGCACCTGAAACCCCGAAGAGGTGTTGGAAGTGGTTAGCTCCTCTCCGGATTCCTCATCGGAAACCGCCGCCTCGCGGGAGGGGGCCTGAACCGCGGTCACCCTCACTTTCTGTTGGGGATGAATTCCCTGCAGCTGTTCATCAAAGCCGGTCAGCTGAAGCCGCGCACCGGTTTCATCATCCACCACAAAGAATTCGGGAGCATGATGATGATGCTCAGGGTTAAAACAATCCACTGATTTGGCCGCCACATATCCTGTCAGCTCCAGACTCTCCGCGGCCTGAACACTGACAACAACGGTGCTGAGAAAAACCAGATTTCTTATGAGGCGGGCAAGCCTAAGGGAAACGCGTAAGGAGCAGCGGACAGGGAGGGAAGAAAATGGGATCATATTGGGTTCAGGAAGAAAGAGGGGGGCCGTTTTCGAATGCGCGTTTCGAACACCGGAGTGGAAGCTCGAAGAAGCAGGATGACCTAAAAGATAAGACGCCCATACGTTCAGGCAACCAAGAATATTATCCTTTTTATGATATTTATGAGACGTTTTGTTCGAATATTACAAATATGATAAAGAAAAGGCGACTTCAGCCCAAAACCGCTCATAGAACAGGAAAGGGAGTCATCTGCACTTCGACCCGGTAAAACCGGTTGGAAGTGCCCAGAGGAGAATCCTCCACCGTGACCGGGTTGGTCACATTGCTGTCGATGTTCTCATAGCCCTCCAGTACGGCCCAGTCGCCGGACTGCAGAGAATCCCGGTACAGCACCCGGTAATACCGGCCGGACGCGGTGGGAACGGTAAAGGCCACATCTCCTCCTGCCGCAGGGGCCACGATAGTGGGCGTAAACGTGGAGGCCGGGTCAAGGGGATCCGTACCGGCCAGCTCCTCATCCTCATCGCTTATGCCGTCGTTGTCATCATCCGGGTCCACACTGTCCACGGTTCCGTCCCCGTCTGTATCCACGGGAGGAGCGGACTTCCGTATTAACACAAACAGAGCTACGTCCGCATCATCCACGGTGCCGGAAGAAGCCTCGGCTTCGACGGCAATGCGCACCGTGTCATTGGCGGACAGTGACAGCAAGGTGACCAGGCTGCCCGAGGCTTCGTTATGCCCGCTATCTGATCGAATGTAGTGGCTCTTCGTTTCCGCACCGGCCACGGAACTTCCATTGACCTGCACGGTCATTTTGGGATTCGCGCGCTGAACGGTGGAGGTCAGGGTATCATGGTAAATCAGAAGGTAGTCTCCGGCCTCCGTCACCTGCACCTCGTGAGCGGTGGGCTTGCTGAAAGCCACACTGTCCAGAATATGATCGCTGCTGAAGGCCACATTGCCTGTGGCATTCCAATTATCCCCGCTGTCCAGTGCCGTGCCACTACCAAAATAGGCGCCGGTCAACACATCGAGCTCTTCGATGAACAGGCTGACTTTCTCACCAGCGGGCAGAGACACGGTTCCCGAAGCCCCTTCTTCAATGACCGAAACCGTCAGCACCGATCCGGCGGTCGCTTGGACCAGTCCTGACCAATGCACCGATGCATTGTTATGGCCGCTGTCCGAGCGAATGTAGCCCTGAGTGCCACTTCCGGAAGGCACACGACTGCCGTCCAACAGAACCTCCAGCCGCGGAGAAGCTCGTCCTGCGTTGCTATACATCGGCATATTCACCGACACCAGATAGGTGCCTGCGTTGTCCAGAGTGATGCTGTCGGTATCGTCGGTGTGGGTAAATCCGGCATCCTTTCTTTGCGGTGCCGACCACAATAAAGAATCGGCTGACGTAGGATTAAGGTTCCCACCCGCGGGGCCGTCACTCAAGCTGGCGAAGAGGGTGCGTGAGGGCTGGACATATTCCACAAACAGGCGTGCCGTGCTTATTGTCACGGTGCCGCTGGCGGCGGTGCCAAGCACCTTGACCTCGACCCAGTCGCCCCGGTCCAGGCCGCTCAGCATGCCGGCAAAATGTGAAGAGGATTCGGAATGATCACTGGCACTGCGGATATAGGACGACTCACCCAGCAACCCCGGAACCGGACTGCCGTTCACATAGGCCTGTGCGCGCACTGCAGAGCGTTGCACGCCGGAGGACATGGGAAGCGTCAGGCTGATAAAGTAGTCCCCCGAGCGCATCACCTCGATCACGCCTCCGGAACCGAGGTTCAACAGAGGCGACTGGCTGACGGTTTCCTGCCAATCGAGATTGGTCGCGCTGCTTTGGTTCAGGTCTGAGGCCCCACCCTCGAGCTGGGTCGCGGTGTAGGCCACATACCGGGCCGTTGAGCTGGGGGAGGACTCGTCCACCGCTGGATCTGTGCCATTGATGAATTCCGTGCTGTTATCCTGTCCGTCGCCGTCAGTGTCAGCCGAAGGCCCTTCATCCAGGTCATTAAAGAAGAAGTTCTCCCAGCTGTCTGCCAGGCCGTCATTGTCGGTATCCGCCACCTCAATGGTAACTGTGATATCGTCCGAACTCTGAAAATCGGGATCGTTGGCCGTCAGTCGGAGTACATAGGTGCCCAACTGAGTGAAGGTCGCGGTGGTATCTGCCGCCGTGCTGTCGCCAAAAGTGACCGAGCCGGGACCCGACACCACGGACCAGGCTGTGGTGACCG
>CAZVCO010000277.1:0-3617 GCA_964625795.1 uncultured Verrucomicrobiota bacterium
CGATATGGAACCGCGAACAGTTTCTCCCAAACCCCCGCTTTCTCCCCTACGAACCGGACCGAAGCACCTTTGACCAGACCACCCTCACCGACGAGGGCTCCAGCGCCGACACCGGGGCCTTCCACCACAATGCCGGCCACCTGCTGGTGGACGGCGCCTTTAATATCAATTCCACCTCCGTCAATGCCTGGGAGGCATTTCTGACCGGCACCCTCGGACTCCCCGTCCAGGAAGTTGACGAAAACGGCACGATGATCGGGTTCCGCGCACCCGGCGGCGGACGGGTCCGCTTTCCCCGTATCCAGGCCCCTCTGGGGGACGGGATGCTTCGGGAGGCCCCTGACGAAAATTACTGGACCGGATTCCGCGAGCTGACCTCCGACGAGGTGCGGGAGCTGGCCGTGGCCATCGTGGAACAGGTCAAACGCCGTGGCCCCTTCCTCAACCGTGCGGAGTTCGTGAACCGCATGCTTATCGACGGACCTGAAGGGCATGCGGGAGCTCTGCAAGCGGCCCTCGACGCCACGGTGAACCAGGGTATCTCCACCGATTTCGAACGCGATGCAGGCGCCATCGACGGGGACAGCACCCAGGGAGCCGGCTTTCCCGGTCAGCTTCTTCAGGGTGACCTGCTGCAGGCCCTGGGGCCTATGATGTCCGCCCGCTCCGACACGTTTACCGTGCGGGCCTATGGTCAGACCGGGCCTGATGACGAACCGACTGCCAAAGCATGGTGTGAAGTGGAAGTGCAGCGGGTGCCGGATCCGGTGCTCGACACCCCTCCCCTCACCCTGGAGGAATACCTCCGGGAGCTGGCCACCCCCACCAGCCCGTTTGGACGGCAGTTCAGGATCATATCTTTCCGATGGCTTACCCCCGAAACTATTTAATCCCTTCCGAGCAGAATCTCATGCCACGTCCACTTATCCTCCTCTTTCTTGTCACCTTCAATCCCCTGGGCATTTTGCAGGCTCAAAGCGCCCGACCGCTGCTGCACCTCCGCGCTTTTATGTTCGGAGGTGAAGCCCGGACCCTCTACCTGCAGGACCAAGGGGCCATTACCTCGCTCCGCGCCTCTCCTGTTCAACCCTCCACCTCCGTCCAGATCCAGGGACGGGAGGTTCTGAAGCTCTATGATCAAGCCGGCCCAAATCCCGACGGCTCCGCACCTGAGCCGGTTGCCAGCCTCTCTCTTCCCCCCAATGGTTCCCATTTTCTGCTTCTGGTTCTGAATGAGGGAGACGAAACAAAATTCGGTCTGATGGAGGACGATTTACATCGCGCGGATGCACGGGACTGGATGTTTCTGAATATGACAGATTCATCCATCGCGTTTCAAATTGGAGAGGAGACCGATCCCATCATCATCAAACCCAAATCACGTTTCACACATCGGGTACCCCCGGTGGCGGCCGGTAACCTTCCCGTACGTGCCGCAGCACGATTTCAGGGAGAAGTGGAACTTTTTTACTCCACATTCTGGCCCATGCGACCCGACCGGCGCACCCTGATTCTCTTTTCCCAGGAAGGGCAGCGTATCCGTTTACGACGGATTATTGAACGCATCCCCTCCGACAGTTCCCGCCCTTAAGGCAACTGAGCCTGCTCTAAAAAACCGGCCAGTCCCCGGAAAACCACCCGGCCAGGGCCTCACGCACAGGCTGAGGGGCACACCCGAATTCACCCAGAAGCTTCCTCTCCATCGCCCGGTGGATCAGCGTGATATGCGCCGGACTGCGGTGATGGCTGAGCGCATGTTTCATGGCTCCAAGGTCATCCGCGCAGGCCTTCTCGGTCAACCCCCGTACCCTCTCACGGACTTCGATCTCCCAAAAATGGTCGGTCACCGCGTCAAACCAGTCGGACACCTGAACCGGGTCCGCCAGCGGCGCGCTCAGAGCCGCCATCATTTTGGAGAAAGCCCCCGGGTCCTCCCAAATCCGCGGCCCGCGCTCCCCTTCGATACGGTAGGGAATCAATTCAAGCCGCGACAGCCCGCCATTGGCAAACCCCGCTTCCACCAGAAACCCCTCCGCGGTGCGGGGCGGAATCCAGCCCGGGGCGGGGGCGGCGGGCCGGAAAAGGAAATTTCCGGTGCTGAACAAAATGGGAACCTTCACCCCGTCATCGCGTTCAAGCAACGTCACCCCCTGCGGCACATGCGGATGATGCCCTACCACCAGATCCGCTTCGCGGCCGGCCGCCAGCACCACCTCGCGCCAATACGGCGGAGGCACCGGCACGTACTCGCGTCCTCCGTGAACCACCAACACCAGCGCGTCGACCTGTTCACGGGCCTCCCGCACAAAATCGCGCATATGGGGATGATGAATCGAGGCGGTCCCGACCGTTCCCCAATCCGCCGCGCCCTCCTCAAGGTCACAGAAATTCAGAATCCCGATCCGTTGCCCGGCCTGTTCGACCACATACGGGCGAACGGCCTCCCCCAGATCCCGGCCGGCCCCGCAAACCGCCAGCCCGGCGTCGCGACAGGAATCCAGGGTTTCCAGCAGTCCACGCTCCCCGTAATCGTAGGTGTGGTTGTTGGCCAGCGTGGCCAGATGAAATCCAGCCCGCGCCAGCGCGTCGGCCGATTCGGGAGGCCCTTGGAGATTCAGACCGTCCTTGAGAATCGGTTCGTTTCCTCCAATGGCGGTCTCCAGATTCACCACCGCGAAATCCACCGAGCGAATACGGTCCAGCAGTTCCCGCCCATACACGTCAACCGGTTCCCGGAACGCCGCGTCGGCGTGAATCCGGATCGAGGCCCAGTCGCCAGCGAACAGGATCTTCGAAAGATCCGACTCGCCCTTCGCGCAGGCAAACCCTTCCAGCAGGACGCCCCCGGCGGGGGTGGGTTGAAAAGAAGGAACACGGCACTGTGGACTCTTTAACTTCATACGCATCCACCTACCAGAGCACCGGAAAACCTACAACCAAGCACAGGAAAAATATCCGGAAACCAGACATCAGGGCAACCAAACTGGAGAGGGGAACATCGCAGGGGTCACAGGCCAAACTCATTTTTGCACAACCTAAAGTCAAAAATCTCCCCGCCCGTCCCCACAGTCCTTCAGCCGTCCAGCGGGTTAATCATACGGGGGACGACATCCAGTAAGAAAGGGTTCGGTGGAAGGTGATGAAAACCGGTTGCGAAACCCCAGGAGAGGGCGTCAATCACAATCTCTCTGGTTCAGGGTCGCTGAGGCTTTACTGATAGCAAAAACCGTCCTCCGAAATTCGGAGGACGGTTGCAACCTGGTTCCGACAATCGGAACTCAGGCGGCGATGTCACGGAGCTTCTCTAAGACGCCTTTGGCGTTCTGAAGCTCGATGCTCAGGGCTTTGTTGGCCCGGTTTTCGGCTTTCACCCGGCGCACCAGCTCGGACAGCGTCCGGCTCAAATCCTTGGCCTGGTCACGGGCGGACTGCGCCAGCTCCAGCAGGTCGGGTTCGGTTTCGATGGGTTGTTCGTTGGGAGTTGGCATGGAATGAAAATGTCATAATGGGTCCTTTTGAGAAGGGGTTAGATTTGGAGTGAATTGACAAAACAGGTCCCAACTAGTGTTGCCGGGACGGTGGTGATGGATGACGCCTCCGCCATGCGGGGTCATGCA
>CAZVCO010000278.1:0-2628 GCA_964625795.1 uncultured Verrucomicrobiota bacterium
ACAAGACAACAAACAGCATAGAGGTCAGTGGGTTCATCGCTGATAAATGGGAAGGTATCGGTAGGGAACGCCAAGCACCAGAGTGGCCCAGGCGGTGTCCAGCACGCCGTTGTAATGCCCCCGCTGCTCCCAATCCCGAATGATTTTGCCGCGGATACGCGGGTAATAGGTTTTCCAGTCTTCACCGCCGTAGTGATAGAGCGCCACGGAGGCATAGTAATGTCCGTACCAGAAATGCTTGCCGCCGAGATTCCCCTCCGTCGCCTCCATGATGTAGCTCACCCCTTTGTGAACGGTGGCATGCTGGGTATGTCCAAGGGTCTGCATGCTGACCACCCCGGCGGCGGTGCGGGGAAATGCGGATTTGCCACCCCTGGGAGTGTAACTGAACCCGCCGTCATCCTGGTTAAAACAGTTTTCAATGAAGCGGGTGGCATTGTCGATGGTCTCCTTCGGGACGTAGATGCCGGCCTCCGCCGCGCCGCGCAGCGCCATCACCTGCATCACAGTGGCCGACACATCGCCACTTTCGACCATAGGTCGATACCGCCAGCCTCCCTGACTGTGCTGGGTGCGCACGATGAGATTGACCCCCTGAATGAGCGCTGTGCGGATGCGGGGGTTGGCGGTCATACCGTAAATTTCGGAAAGAAGCACCACCGCCAAGGCATGCTGATACATGGGGGCCTTGCTGTTGTCGGTGGCACAGATCAGGCCGCTGGGCTGCTGAATGTTCAGCAGGAACTGAAGGCCCTTGCCGATTTCCTCCGCGTATTCCCCTTCGCCCGGAACATCCCCGTCCACCATCAGAGCCAGCAGGGCAAAACTGATTTCACCCGTGTTGTTCCGTCCGTGTTTAGTTGGGAATCCGCCGTCAGGCTGCTGTTGGCTGGCGATCCATTTCTGGGCACGTTCAATGGCCTGCACCGCCTCCTGATCGAGGGGCACATGGGCGTCGAAGAGGAACCCTTCTGCCTGAGAGGGCACGGACTCCTGGGACATCAGGGTAAGACCCCCGCAGATGAATCCTGTCAAAAGATAATGGAGAACCTTCATTGCTCAGGGTCCTGGGCAAGTTCAATAAAGTACCGGGTCACATCCGGTTCCAGATGGGGCGAGTACTTGGCCTGACGGGCCGCACGGAGTGCATTCCGCTCTTTCTCCGGCAGTATGGTGGTCCAGTTATTCTCCTCCTGGACGGCTGACCGGGTGCCGTCGCCGAAGCCTTTGTCTGCCGCAATCTGATCGGGTCCCTCGTCATTCGGATTCATGGGGGGAGGTGTTGAAGCCAGATCGGGCTGGGGCGGCTGATCAGAAGGAGGACTTGGCTGATTGGACGGGGGTTGGTTGGAAGGGGGTTGGCTGGATGCCATCTGCTCCATCTGGGACTGCATGGTCTCCAGTTGACCGGCCAGTTGCTCCTGGGCCTCCGCCAGGCTCTCTGCGGCCTGTTGGTCCTGCTGGTTTTCCGTCTGTTCCGAGGCTTCCGCCAAAGACTTTGAAGGTTTCGGGGCTTTCGGTCCGGAAGGATCCTCCGTCTCGGCCATCTGTTCCTGTTGTTCGGACCCACCCGGCTCCTCTGCTCCGCCGGGCTCCTCCTCTCCCTCATTCTCCTGCAGTGCTTCGGACATCTCCTGCATGGCGTTGGCCAGTTCCGCCCGTTCCTCCTCACTCAGTGGGCGTTCATCCGAGGCAGACTCCTCCATACGCTGCTGCATCTCCTGCACCTGCTGCCGGGCCTGTTCCATTTGCTCCATGCGTTCTTCCATCTCGGCCAGTGCTTCGGAGGGTGGCGGAGCTGTGGGAAACTCGGGGTTACGCGCGTTTTCCAGCTCCTGTTCGAGATGCTCTTCCACCCGGGCCAGTTTTTCATCTGCGGTCTCATCGTCCTCCATGAGGACATCCATCATGGCAGACTCCAGTTCCTCTTGTTGTGAGCCGTCACCCAGCTCCTCAAGCTCACGGGCCACCTCATCCAGTTTCTCCGCAGTCTCCTGGCGCTCGGAATTGTCCATGGGTACACGGGCCGTCTTCTCATCGTCCGCCTCCGGATCATTTCCTGCCGGTTCGGGATCTCCGGCCAGATCCTCCCGGATGTCCCGGACTTTGTCCAGCGCCTCTTCCAGGGCTTCGGCGGTTTCGGACTCCACCAGTTCCTCACTCGCGCCGTACTCGTTGAGTTCCTTCTCCAGGTCGGCCACCAATTCCTCCGCTTGCTGAATGGCCTTCTCCACTTCCGCGTCTTTCATGCTCTCCGCAGCCTTGTTCATCCGTTCTTGCAACCCTTCTTCTCCGGAGGTTTCCGCAGCATCCTCCTGTTCCTGCGCCAGGCGGGCCAGTTCCTCCACCGTGTCCCGGGTGAACCCTTTCTCCGCCGACTCACGGGCCACATCCCTTAAATCCTCCGCGATGTTTTTCTGTTTCTCAAGCAGTTCCCGTTTCTCACTAAAATCCTTCACCCGCTGCCCCTGTTCTTTCACTACTCTTTCCAGGGTCTGGATGGCGATATCGTATTCGTCTGCGACCAGAGCATACAGCTCCCGCCGGGCGGCGGCATCCTCAAGATTGATGCTTTCGCCCAGGGCAACAATCATATCGGCAATCTGTTTTTCCCGGACCTCGTCCACC
>CAZVCO010000278.1:2638-3603 GCA_964625795.1 uncultured Verrucomicrobiota bacterium
TGGAGAGCTCCGAGACGAAGCCGCGCTCGGCATCGACGCTGTGGCTTACCGCGGGCCTGTTTCACCAGATGGTGGACGGGGCCCTTACCAGCCTTCGCGGCGTGCGGCAACTGCTCCCTCCACATCATTATCTTTGCGAAGGCGAGCCGCCAACTCCTCCAGTTCCTGAACGGAAAACACCCGGCTGTCCTGCTGACGTTTCCGGAGTTCCTCAAAACGCTCCCGGACCCCGGCCAGTCCCTGGTCATGGCTCATCGCCTGATTCAGCAGCTGTTCTGACGCCATTGCGGTTCCGGTCAGCCATAGGATCAACAGGGGGATGAGTTTCGTTGTTCTTTTGGTGTTCATAGGTCATCTCCGGTTCGGGAGGTCATGTCTTGTCGAATTTTTACGGCTTCACGCTGCCGTTTCATATCGTCCCGGATATCCTGAATCATAAGGTGGGCCCCCATCAGCTCCTCCGCCAGAATCTCTTTCAGTTTCTGACCGGCCACGACCTGCAGGGTAACCGGATTCGACCATCCCTCCTGAGGGTCGCGCTGCGGATAACGGTCGCTTACCCGCACCCGCAATTCCATCCGGGTGCCCGGCTCTGCTCCAAGGGATTCGGCCACCAGGGATCCGTCCAGCTCCAGATCGGACGCGCCTTGAAGATCGGCCAGATCCACTTCATTGGTGGCCAGCGTTTCCGCCTCTTTCAGGACTTCGCCCTCGGCTCCCAGTACTTCCGGACGGATTAGTTTTGCCTGCAGACGGGCGGTGGTCAGTCCAAGATCGTCGGATGCCTTGAACGCCCATCGCAACACACTGCGGGGTGCGACACTGGCACCTTCATCCGGTGAAAGCAGGGTCACTTGTGGAGCCTCGTCTTTGCGGACGGTCAGCCTGAATTCCGCCCGCCGGGGATTCTCCACCCCGTTTTCCCCCACCAACCGCACCGAATAAGGGACGGTGCTCTCTGCAGT
>CAZVCO010000279.1:0-3574 GCA_964625795.1 uncultured Verrucomicrobiota bacterium
CTGACCATACTGGAGAGTCTGGATTTTGCGCATGCTATCCGTATCACCTTTGACGGGTATTCCGGCACCGAAACCCTGACCAACTTCCCCGTGCCGGTGAAGTTGAACGACGGCGTTATCGGATTCGACTACGCCGATTTCCTGTCCACCAGCGGAAATGACCTCCGTTTCTGGACCTCGGACCTGCAACCGCTGGTGTATGAGATCGAACAGTGGGACACCACCGGCGATTCCTATGTCTGGGTGCGGGTTCCGGAACTCAGCCAGGGAACCTTTATTTACGCCAGCTGGGGCGACAGCCAGGCCGATCCGGTTCCGGAATCCCCGGCCAATACCTGGTCGCAGGATTTTCTTGCCGCCTGGCATTTGAATCGCGATCCGGCAACAACCCCGGACAGTGCCAATTTTGTATCCGACAATAGCGGCGCATTGACTACCTTTGGCACTTCGTCCGCTCCATCTCTGGTTCCCGGGGTGATTGGTCAAGGGTATGAAAACAGGAATGATTTGACGCACCGCGTTGCGATCACCAACTCCAGCCATCTTGCGGGCCGCGACCAGGCGACCTATTCGTTTTGGTATCGGAGAGACATTGCCGGTGAAGCTGGGGCGGAGATGTTTGCGCACGACCGGTCCGGGATCAACCGGCGGATTGGTTATTATTGGAGCGGGGACTCCTTTGATGACGGGATTGCCTTCTACCCCCGGATAGCAAGCGGGACCGTCAACAGCCCGGATCTGTTCAGCGGAACCCTGCAGGTGGGTGATTGGTATCATGTGGCCATTACTCAGGACAAGTCCAGCTCAAGTCAGGCGGACTTCCGGATGTATCTCAATGGTGTCGAGGTGGATACGGCTCTCAACCGCTCCCTGAGCTCCAGCGACCGTTGGATACTGGAACCGAATTATCTTATTGGAAGTTCTTTTAGTAACAGCTCTCCCGATGCGACCCTCGATGAGATGCGCATGGCCTCCACCGTGCGTTCTCCGGCCTGGATTCAGGCGGAGTTTGCGGCCATGGCCGATCCGCACACCTTTGGCAGCTACGAGCCCGCCACAGTGATACCGAATACACCGATCATCAGTCTGCTGACTCCGGCTGCGGATGTGGTGCGCATTCCCGACGGCGTCGGCCTGCTGTTGGAGGCGACGGTGAGCGAACCGGTGGAGGAGAGCGGAGCACTGGCCTATGAATGGACCTCACTCAGCGGACCTTCCACCGTGGTGTTTGAGGAGCCCGCGGCATTGGCCACGGGGGCGGAATTCGGCGCGGTGGGCGAATACCTCCTGAGCCTGCAGGTGACCAACACCAATGACCCGACGCTCTCGGCCGAGAAGATCGTCACGGTTACCGTGACCGACGAGGAGATAGGCGGGGGGGGCAGTTCAGGCGTTTGGACCGGATATTCTCTCGGGATTGACGATGAGGGTTCCTTCACCAACGATGGTCAAACGATCACCCTTCAAGCGCAATCCACAAACGGATCGCTGAATGGGGACACCGACATTGCTTATTTTGTGGCGCTGCCTGTATTCGGCGACGGCACGCTTACCGCCCGGGTCAAACAGTTTGGTCCTTCTCCGGGGATTTCCGGGACCTGGGCCAGTAAGGTGGGGCTCATGATCCTCGAAGACCCTGCCGAAGAGAATACGGCTAAATTCGCAGCCACGCTCAGGCAGCAGCGTGAGACGAACATCAATGGTTACCATACCTACCGCAGGCTTTCTCCTTCCGAAAGCGGTTCTCTGGATCAGGAAACCACCATTCAGGCTTCGCAGGACTTGGTATTCCGACTCATACGCCAGGGAAACGGAATGAGTGCTGAAGTGAAGGATTCCTCTGGAAACTTTGTCAATATCGGCAGCCAGTCATTTGTTTCTTTCCCGGACGAGGCCTACGTCGGAGTGTTTCTGACCAGCTGGGCCTCCGGCTACACCGCAGAATTCGATCAGATTGTATATGATTTTGCCGGCGAGCCCGCCGAAAATATCGGACCTTGGGTATCGTCAGGACAGGAGGCTCTGGCCGTGCGCGGCGAGGCGGTACCCCTGTCAGGCGAATTTCTGGACGACGGACTCCCGGATCCCCCGGCCGGTGTGACCTTGTCCTGGGCGCAATTGAGCGGACCTGAAACCGTGACCCTCAGCGATCCTGCCATTGCGCAACCGGATTTCACCCCCGTCACCAACGGCGAATACACCTTTCGACTGGCCGCGAACGACGGCGAGGTGACCACCTACAATGACGTGATGATCAACGTGCAGGGCTTCAATCCCCCGCAGATCACCAGCAGCCCCGAACGTAATGCCGTGGTCGGCGAAGGGTACTCCTACACCATGACCTTTACCGGCGGCGACGAGGAAACCCTGACGGTCAGCGCGCCGGGTCTGCCGGAGTGGTTGAGTCTTGGTACGGGCAGCCATGCACGCGAATGGGTGCTCTCCGGCACACCGGGCACTTTCGACGAGGGGGTGGCAAGTATCCAGATCGTGGTCTCGGATGCCGATAGCCAGGACACGCAAAATTATGACCTCCGGGTTTGGCCCGCGGGCACGGTCCCCGGACTGCCTCAACTGGCCCTCGATCCTGAGGGCACGATCACCCCCACCACCGCCGAGGTGAACGCGGATCTGCTGGCCGGGGACGATCCTGTCAGCGTCGATCTCTGGTATGGATTGACCGATGGAGGGGGGGACGTCAACGCATGGGACGTCACCGTGAGTCTGGGGGATACGCCTCTGGGTCCGGTGACTCATACCCTGACATCTCTGGCCGATGAGACGGAGTATTTCTATCGCTTTGCGGCATCCAATGCGGTGGGCGACAATCAGACCGCCACCGCCAGCTTCACCACGCCGAAAGACCTCAGCGGCATTGTGCCTGTGATTACGCTGTCCCGTCCCACCGTGGAGAGCGTGCAGATTCCGGATGGGGTGGGGCTGGTGCTGGAAACCTCAGTCACCGAAACCGGCGGCGCTTCGGGGCAGTTGAGTCTACTCTGGGAGAACGTCTCCGGCCCGGGCACGGTGACCTGGGATAATACGGATCAGGAAAACACCGCCGCCTGGTTCGGGGCACAGGGCGACTACGTGCTTCGCCTCACCGCCGATAACGGAGTGAACAATGACATGGTTGACCTGTCTGTCTCGGTGGTCGATCCGGCCTTGGCCACCGGCAGTGGTCCCGTCACGGCAACGGAGGAGCTATTGTTACTGGTGGATTTCTCCAGCGTGAACACGATCGGAGGTTACGCCCCACCCAGCAACGGGAGTGCTCCTCAGAATCCGAATACGGACGGGAACGGTCACTATTGGAACACCATTCACCGCGATGTCGTCGGCAATGGCAATACGGCCCTGAATTTGCAAACCAGCGATGGCACGGGTTCAAGCATCAATTTGTTTATGAGCGATGGGATCGGAAATCCGGCCAGTTCTGATCACTGGACGGGTGCAGATCCAGCGAGGTCAACCATGCCTGCCTGGGTGCCTGCGGGGGTTTCGGATGCCAATAACCCGCTGGACGACCGGGCCAATATTGGCAACGACAAGGGGGTGTTCACCCTCAGCGGGT
>CAZVCO010000280.1:0-3520 GCA_964625795.1 uncultured Verrucomicrobiota bacterium
ATCGCATGCTGGTGGCAAATGCCACCGGCTGCTCCTCCATCTACGGCGGCAACCTGCCCACCACGCCCTGGACGGTGGACGAAAATGGACGCGGACCGGCCTGGGCCAATTCGCTGTTCGAGGACAATGCTGAGTTTGGGTACGGCTTCCGGCTGTCGGCCGATCTGAAAAAACAGCAGGCGCTTCAACTGGTGAACGAGCTGGCCGCGGAAGGGAAACTGGACCCCGCGCTGGCGGAAGCCCTGACCTCGGCGGATCAGGACGTTCCCAGCGAGATTTCAGCCCAGCGTCAGCGGATACAGGAGCTGGATGCCGCGCTGACCGCAGTGTCAGAGGATCCCCGTGCGGCGCGCCTGCGCAGTGTGATGGATGCCCTGGTCAACCGGTCGGTCTGGATCGTGGGTGGGGACGGCTGGGCCTGCGATATCGGATTCGGCGGGGTGGATCATGTCCTCTGCTCCGGCCGCAACGTCAATCTCCTGGTGCTGGACACCGAAGTGTATTCCAACACCGGCGGACAGGCCTCCAAATCCACTCCGCTCGGTGCGGTGGCGAAATTTGCCGCCGGAGGAAAAGACACCGCAAAAACCGATCTGGCCCTGCACGGGATTCTCAAAGGCAATGTGTACGTGGGCAGCATCTCCCTGGGTGCCAAACTTCCCCAGGCCCTGAAAACCCTGCAGGAGGCCGAGGCCTGGCCGGGTCCCTCGCTGGTGGTGGCCTACAGTCCCTGTATCGCGCACGGGTATCCCCTGGGACGCTCGATCGATCAGCAGGAGAACGCGGTGGCCAGCGGCCACTGGCCCCTGTTCCGATACAATCCCGCTTTGGTGGCGGAGGGGAAACCCGGCCTGCTGCTCGACAGCGGCGAAGAACCCACACTCAGGCTGAAAGAGTATATGCAGGAGGAACTCCGGTTCCGCCTGCTCGATTTCACCGAACCCGAAAAAGCCGCCGCCTTCCTGAAACAGGCAGAGGCCGGAATTGCAAAACGGTTGAAGATCCTGCGAAGCCTGGGGTAGGTGCGACCACGCCTCCGGCGGGGTCACACACCGCTGCGGATGTCGTTCTCTCAGGCTTCGGTATCTGCGGGGTCCACATCCGGCAGGATCTGCTCCTGAAAACGAAGATACACAAACGCCCCTGCCAGCAACAGAAGGCCCAGCAGAAGAAACGCGGCAATACGGTAGACCGGACTGAGCCCTGCCAGATCCAGCAGAATCACTTTCCCTGCCGTCACCGCGAACAGGACCAGCCCCGCCAGCCGGAGGGAACGCAGATGACGGATCAACCCCGCACTGACCAGGGCCAAAGCGAAGGCGGCCCAGTAGACAGAGAGCCCGCCTTCGGCAGAACCCGTAAGAACCCTGTTGAGCATCCACACCACTTCCCGGCTGGTGAAGGCGAAGAAAAACAATAACGCACCATACCCGAACAGATTCCGGAAAAGCTTCAGACGGGAATCGCTGGAAAACTCCCTGAACGCGGTGGCCATAAAGCCGAACAGCAGACCGAAATCAAGCCAGCGGTACAGCGCCGGGGTGGCAGCCGTTTCGGGAAGCCCCGTCCACCACACCGGAGCGTCTCCCGAAAGCAGCAGCCAGAAGCCTGCCGCAAACGACAGCATCATGCCCACTCCGGGCAGGAAAGATCGATTCCCGGCATAAAGCTTCATCAGGATACCGGCCGCCACCATCCACCCCAGCAGTTGGCCTGAATCCCCCAGTGCAGGAGAAAGCGACGGGACACTTCTGCCGATTTCCAGTTGATAGAAGGACAGGCAGGTGAGAAAGAGCAACGACCCTGTCCAGCGGCGGGCATTGAGGTGTTCCGCGTCATCGGCTCCCTTTTTCAGCAGCTTCAGAGTCACCGCCAGGGAAAGGATCGGCAGTCCGAACAGCAGCATCCGCCTCAGGAAGCCCTCCAACGAGGGCTCTGCTGAGATCGGGCGCAGGTACACCGAGGCGTAGTCAAACACGGCCAGCCGCAGCGCCACCACGGTGTGAATCCCCAGGGCCGTCCGGCGCAGGAATCTGCTGGGCATCCAGAGGGCCATGCCCATGAGAACCCCGGCCAGCAACGCCCACACCGCGGTAAGCGTGAGACCTTCCAGGAATTGAGGCGGCGTCAACGCCCCGAAAAACACCGCCAGGCCAAGGGTGCAGACGCTCAGGGTGCGGTCGGATGATTCCGGCCGGGTCTGAATCCAGGCATAGGTGCCTGCATAAAAAACGCAGAGACCGGCCGTCAGCAACACGCGGGTCCAGTCAGCATGTCCGTGTAACACCAGATACGAGGCCAGAAACACACTTCCCGCATTCGCGAACAGATATCCCAATTCCAGCAGCGTCGCCTTCCGGATGTGACGGGTCAGCATGAAGAACGGCACCAGAGAATAGATCAGGAATCCGCCGATGGACAGCACCAGCATGTGTGCATCCGGAGCACGGGGAAAAAGGACCAGACTGAACACCAGCACCCCATGCCCCAGCAGGCCGGTCCAGGACAGGAGCGGCCAGTCCATGGAGCGCGAAATCATCACCACCAGAATTCCCAGCATCAGCACATACACCACCAGCCCGGCCAGCGGCCCATCGCCCGATATTAAAAACGGCACCGCATACCCGCCCAGGACGGACAGCACACTGATCAGCAGCGAACGGATCCTCACCGACAGGGTGGCGGCGGCAACCGTAACCGCGCAGAGTCCGGCAAACATCAGCGTTTCCCCGATCAGTTGATAACGCGCCTCCGCGGCAAACACCGTTCCGTACCAGGCTGCGATGCCCAGTCCGATGAACCCCTGAGCCAGAAGGTGGTAGGTTTTACCCAGAAGTTTCACCCCGCCGAACAGAGCCGCAGTGCCCGCCAGCAGCGCCAGAAGAAGCTGACCGATGGGACCCAGCCATCCCCGGTCAGCGGTATAATCGAGGAAAAAGCCGATGCCTGCCACCACCACCAGCACCCCGATCCGCACCAGCCAGTTGGTGGCCACCGCCACTTCCATGGAGACCCCTTCCCGACGGTATTCCTCGCCCACCACGATCCAGTTCCAGATGCGCCGCCAGAGTTTGGCCAGCGCCGATTCTGACCGCTCTCTGCTCACCGGAGGTGGCAGAGGCGGCGGGGTGGATACCTGTTCCGGCAGCGGCGGCGGCTCCCGGGAGGGTTCCGGCTCCGGCTCCGGCTCTTGAGCGGGCGTGGACTCCGGCAGAAGCTCTTTCCGTAAATCGCGTACCTCCTGCAGGAGGGTCTTACACATGTTGCGGAGACTCCACATACCCGCAGCGAGGAACGCACCGAGCAACAGGACCAATAGAACAAAAAGATCATCTGACATAACAACACCTCATTTTGACATGTTTATTGTCATTACAGAATTTCAGATAAATGACAACTTTATTTTCATTATTTTACTTCCCTCCAGGCGCATCATAGAAGCAGTGATCCTGTCGAGCTCCTTGCCCACAACTGCGAGAAAAGAGTCCATTGGAAGATAACAACCGCGGACCGACACGGA
>CAZVCO010000281.1:0-3516 GCA_964625795.1 uncultured Verrucomicrobiota bacterium
GGCAAGCCCGGAATTGGTTCAAGCGGTCAAAACACGGGTAAATAACCACGGACTAGGCGGACTGCCCGGACCTTGTTCAGAGGGAGACGAAATGGCCGTACAACGAATAACCCAAATTCCAAGGC
Organism: uncultured Verrucomicrobiota bacterium; assembly: GCA_964625795.1. Lineage (GTDB taxonomy): Bacteria > Verrucomicrobiota > Kiritimatiellia > SS1-B-03-39 > UBA6053 > UBA6053. The sequence continues at coordinate 126 of CAZVCO010000281.1, forward strand.
TTCTCTGCATGGGTCTGTGAGGTCCCCTGGCCGTCGCGAGCGACAGCTCGGGCAGGCGCGTTGTCCGTGGTTGTAAACACCAATTGTGGGTTGCACCCGATCGCAGCGGATGCATGACGAAACCTGTCCTTCACGATCAGGTGTGACAAACACAAGGGCCAACGGTCCGATTACAGGTGCGGTTCGATCTTCGAAACGAAGTCGGGCTTGCTGAGGGCACCCACCATGTTCTCAACCACTTCACCATTTTTCACGATCAGAAGGAACGGGATGGAGCGCACGCCGAATTTCTGAGCCAGCTCCCGGTTTTCGTCCACATTGACTTTGGCGATTTTCAGTTTGCCCTCATAATCGGCCGCCAGCTGATCCAGAGTGGGGATGATGGCCTTGCAGGGGCCACACCATTCGGCCCAGAAATCCACCAAAACCGGAATGTCGGACTGCTCCACTTCGGATGTCCAGTTGTCTTGTCCAATTGTTACCGTTGCGCCTGCCATAAGATCATCTCCTTACCTGTTAAAGAAATTCAACATAGGAGCCGTAACCCCGCAGGTCAAACGGCTCCGGTCAAAAAATGCGGATATCCGCCTCAGCGACGGATGAGTTGTCCATTCACGTCCACCAGTCGGCCCGGCATGGGCAGCTCCGGCTGAGTGATCCCCACCACCGTCCAGATGGCGGCCAGAGAAACCAGGAAGGTCAGGACGGCAACGGCCAGCCAGGCACCTCCCATGGGTTTTTCCTTTTTGGACATCGGAGTAAAGGAGCCATCCTCATCCAGTTCGATTCCGGCCCGGCTGGCCACACCGGATACCCCTGCAGACGCAGGTTTCGGTCCACCGGAGGGGCGTTTGAGTTTGATGGTTTTGCCGCCTTTGGAATCATCGGTTTCCCCTGCCGGGAGGTCCACCCGGCTGGTGGTCTCCTTGGCTTTGCCGCGGTTGGCGGTCACCGGACGATTGGCCTTGATGGTGGCGGCATCGGGCCGGGCCGCTTTCACCGTGGGGGCATTCGGGGAAGTATCGTCACGGGAAGGACGCTTGACCATGATGGTCTTCGGCTTGGTCTGCTGGGAGAGATCCATGGTCATATTGGGATCATGTTCTTGATCCGACTCTTTGCTGCCGCTCTCCTCCAGTTCTTTGGCAAGCTGTTCCGGGTCCATAGCCATGGTCTGGGCGCTGAAGGATTCCTCCAGCTCCTCGCGGGTCAGCTCGGTCTCGTTCTCTTCACCGGCCCCGCCCCCGTTCATGCTTTTCTCCACTTCCGCCGGATCGAGCTCCATGGTCTGTGCACTGAAGGTCTCCTCCATTTTCTCACGGGTGAGTTCTTTCTCCACCTCATCTCCCATCGACATGGTGTCCATTTTCATGGTTTCGCCGGATTGGACGTCATCTGCCTTGCCGGCCGCTTCAGGTGACAGTGATTTCTCCAGTTCGTCTTCGTCAATCTGAAGTGTCTGATCGCTATCCTTTTTCGGGGTATCCGCCTCTTTCAATTCCTGTTCGATGTCGGTGGAGTCAAGTTCCTCTGTGTTGATCTGCATGGTCTGATCCATGCCGCTTTCCTGGGCGTCCTTCGGCAGTTCGGGTCCGGAGGAGGACTCGACGTCATCGAGATTGATGGCCATGGTCTGATCCATGCCGGAGCCGGATTCCTCTCCGGGCAGATCCGGACCGGAGGAGGACTGCACCTCCCCGTCATCGATTTCGATCGGCATGGTGGCGTTGTTTTCGGCCTGATTCAGCTGTTCGGCACTGGGAAGCTTTTCGTTTGGATTCAGTTCCTCTGAGCTGCCGCCCCCGCGTGCTTTGCGTATTTTCTCCTCATCGGGAAGCGGAACGCGGGTGGTGGCGGATTTCTTGGCCTGATCGGTCTGCTCTGCTTTTGCGTCCAGATCATCGGCGTTGTCGTTCTTGTCCGAAGGGATTGGTTTTTTCTGGGGCCGGGGGCCAGTAGGGCTGGGCCGTTTGATTTGCAGAGTTTTACGTTTTTTATTTGCCATGGAACCAGAGGGGTTGCGGTCTCACAATGTTGTTGAACACTTCAATCCTAGAGACAAAACACGGAATCCGTCAAACCTTAACCGGAATCACTTCGCAACCTTTTTTATGAGCCACGTCCGTCTTCCCAGGGGCCTCGCCTCCGCCATCTCCGCCGATCTGCTGCCCTGGTTCCGGACCAAGGCCCGCGTGCTGCCGTGGCGGGAGAAGCGGACGCCCTACCGCGTCTGGATCTCGGAAGCCATGCTGCAGCAGACGCGGGTGGACACGGTGATTCCTTATTTTGAACGGTGGATGCAGGCGTTTCCCAGCGTGGAGGCCCTGGCGGAGGCGGAGGAGGAGGCCGTGCTCAAATGCTGGGAGGGACTGGGGTATTACGCCCGGGCCCGCAACCTGCACCGGGCGGCCGGGCTGATTGTGGAGCGGCATCAGGGCCGGGTGCCGTCGGATCCGGATGTCCTCCGCGCCCTGCCGGGTATAGGCCCTTACACCCAGGCGGCCATCCTGAGTCTGGCCTTTCAACAGTCCTATGCGGTGTGTGACGGCAATGTGGAGCGGGTGCTGACCCGGCTGTGCGCCTACGATGCGGATATCCGCAAACCGGCCACCAAACAGCAGCTGCAGTCCATGATGACCCGGCTGATTTCCGGTCATCCGCCCGGGGAGTTCAACGAGGCCTTTATGGAACTGGGGGCCACTGTGTGCCTGCCGCGCAACCCGAAGTGCGGGGAATGTCCGCTGCACCGCGTCTGCCGGGCCTGCAAAAGAGGGCTGCAGGACGCTTTGCCGGTGAAGTCGCGGAAAAAACCGGTTCCCACCATTGCCGTGGGGGCCGCCATCACCTGGCGGGAGGATGGACGTTTCCTCATCGCCAAGCGCAAGTCCGATCAGATGCTGGGCGGTCTGTGGGAGTTTCCCGGCGGGAAAGTGGAGAAGGGGGAATCGGTCACAGACTGCATCATCCGCGAACTGAAAGAGGAACTCGGAATCGGGGTGGAGGTGGGGGAACACGCCGTGCGCGTCCTGCATACCTACAGTCACTTCAAACTGGAGATGGAGGTGTACCACTGCACCTGGCGCAGCGGGGAGCCCGCGGCTCTGGACTGCGCCGGGTTCCGCTGGGTGCGGCGGGCCGAATGTGACGACCTTCCTTTCAGCAAAGCCGACCTTAAGGTGCTGGAGGTGTTGAAGTAGACGGAAGGGTTTTTTTACTGCCCGGCGCCCCCGCGCCTCGAGGCCCGGAGAACGCGGAGGGCCATGCAGGTGGGTAGGGTTCTGGGGGGGTGTGGTGAGGTTTTTTGAAGAGGCCATTCAGATGGGTGTGTTCAGAGTTTTTTCCGTGGCCTGAAGGCACGACGGCCACTCTCCGCAGAAGAGCCTCAACCGGA
>CAZVCO010000282.1:0-3494 GCA_964625795.1 uncultured Verrucomicrobiota bacterium
GGCCAGCATATCCGGAATCCGGAATTTCTCGCCGCTCTCCGTGTAGGGGTTTCCGGCCATGACCACCGACACTTTTTTACCCCGGAGGTCATAGGTTTTACTTACACCTTTATAGACGCCTTCAATTTTCCGCTGTGCATCACAGAGCGAAATAAATTTCTGCAGAAACTCCGGATTGCAGTGCTGAATATCATCCAGATACAGCATCACGTTGTCGCCCATCTCCAATGCCAGCCCGAGTTTTTTCAACTCTTCCCGGGCGGCGGCGTTGGGAGCCTCCTCGGGATCCAGGGAAGTGACCAGATGCCCGATCGCGGGTCCGTTGATTTTCATAAACACCACCCCGAGCCGGTTGGCGATGTACTCCATCAGAGTGGTTTTCCCGTACCCCGGAGGAGAAATGAGCATCAGCATGCCGCTGCGGTCGGTGCGGGTGTTTTTGCCGACCACCCCGATCTGTTTGGCCAGGTTGTCCCCCACCAGGGGGAGGTACACCCGGTCGATCAGTTTATTCCGCACGAAGGACGACAGCACCCGGGGTTTGAATTCATCCAGGCGCATGGCCTTTCGGCTGTCCTCCACCAGTTGTTTCTTCCGCTGTTCAAAGGCCTCAAACCGGGGAACCGATTCCTTCTCGAACCGTTCCAGCCGCCACATAAACTCGCTATACTGAAGTTCGAGGGCTCCATCCTGAATACGGGGGTGGGAACTCCGGAGTCCTTCAATCCGCACCTCTTCGCTCAGCGTGGATACATTCCCGGAGTCGTACACGCCGGTGGACAGCCAGGCCGCAGCCTCATCCAGCACGGTGGACTTCACGGCTTCGGATTTGGAGGAAAGGTAACTCTGCAGCCATTCCCGGACCAGCCCGAACCGCGCCTCTGCCCGGCCGCTCAACGGCTGACAGACGGAATCAAATTCTTTGACCGACCCGAGTTTTTTCACTTGAGCCTGAAAGGCACTGATCAGAGCCCCGGCCTCCGCGCTGACCGGAGCCTGAATGCCATTTGCAACCACATCAAAAAGATAGGAGGCGGCGGAGTCGGAAGCCCGCGGATCAAAGTAAGGTGTGGATTCAGCAAATTCCCTCAGGAGCAAAGCCAGATCGTCCACCGCCTCCTCCTGACGGCGCTGTTGACGGAAAACCTGATTCGCCGATCCGACCCCTTTGAGGCGGGCGGTCATCAGGTCCGCCTCCGGCCGGTGGCGGAAGTCCTCCCAGAACACCATCGCCAGTGCGCGGACGGCCGCCGGGATTTTCAGGGTGCCCAGACGGTCGCGCATGTCGAGAAGCGCTGCGACGAGTTTCACTGCATCCTCATCGTGAACCCCCTTTTGATATCCCTCCGCATACCGAGGCGCCATAAACTGCCTGAGGGAGGCCTCCGGATCATCGGGAACCTCGTTTTCTCCCAGACGACGGAAGAAGCTATAGGCCAGATATTCACAACGGGCGACCTCTTCGTTTTCAGAAATCAGCTCCTGACCCCACACCGAACGGGTGGCCAGAAAGTCCGGGTCGGTGATCGGTTCAAAAAATCCGGTTCCGGTAAGATGCAGCATCATCTCCTGACCGCGCGGAACAATCGTGAGATCCAGTTCCTGGGTATTGACCGAAAATTTGTGCCGTCCGAACTGGATGATATTTTCACCGTCCACAAAAAGTTCCGACCGGTCATGAAGCTGACGGACCGCGTCCTCCCGGGCACTTTTCAACTGGGTCTCGATATCTCCGGCCTTGACCGGATCCCCCATTCCGCTGAGCTGATCGATGATTCCCCGCAGCTTTTCGATCATCAGGTCGGAGGCGATATACCCGTGAATGTCCTCCACGGTTTTCATCGCGCCCAGCCGGTTTTTGACCGATCCCAGAATCCGCTCCGCGCTTCGCTGCAGTGTGTCCGCCCGTTTGTTCCGGGCCTCCACCAACGAAAGCCGACGGGTTTCGAACGCGTTGTAGACTTCCTCCCGTTTCTCTCCAAGTTTCAGAACATACTCATCGTAATCCGCAAACTTGCCTTCCAGTTCCTCCAGCTGAATCATCACCCGGCTCAATGACTGCTCGCATTTCTCCGGGGTATCGCAGACGTCCAGCGCGTTGATTACCGCCTGGTTCAGAAGCTTCATCTGGGAGGCAAACTCGGCGGCTCCTTCCTGCACTGCGAGTTTTTTAATGCGGTTCTGCAGGGCCGCGCGTACCTGATTCAGGGTGCTGAACAGCACCGAGATACCATCGATGATCTGAGTGCGATGGGTGGCGTCGTCAATACTGAGGTTACTGACGATTTCAATCAGCATCTCCAATTCGCCGGAGATGGACTCCACCTCTTCCCGCATCTCCTCTCCGTCGCGCACCGTCTTCAGATCCGGAATCCTGGGTTCCAGTTTTCCGATCCGGGTTTCGTAGGGGAGGAGGGCTTTATCTCCGAGCAGGAAGTCCACACAGCGGCGCGCCTGTTGGTCGGTGGCGGATTTGACCGTTTCCTCCAGCGACTCCACCGCCTCAAGGTCCATGTAGCGGACTTCTTTCAGGGAAATCACTTTGCCGCGTACCCCTCTCAGGGAACTCAGGGCCTGCACAAAACTTTGCAGTTCATCCTGACGCTGTAACCGAATGGTGTTCAGTAGTTCGCGGGTTTCGGAATCCGTTTCATTGAGCTGACTTTCTGCAGCGTGACGCAACTGCACCACTTTCTCGTATTCCGCAATCGCGGTAGAGGCCGCGTCTTTAATTTCCGAAAGCGGTTCGCCCAGATTGAACGCCGCCGGTTCATGGATCCAGAAGAAGCTGTCCAGCAAATCGGTGGACTGCCGGACAATGTCCACATACAGATCCGCATAGGAATCCTCCCGGTGAATGAGCCCCAGCAGCGTGCCGCACCCCGCCATGCACCGCACGACATCCCGGTTGCCGATTTTGAACAGCAGGCTGTCAGACGCATCCGCAGCTCCCTGGAGCGAATCTGTGTAAGGGGTCTGCCACACCTGGACCACATGCGATTTGGTCGGTTCCGTCTGGGTGGAAAAATACATCAGTCTCCCGCTGGCAAACAGACAGAACCCCCCGCATTCGATGGGGGTTTCCACCCGCTGGGTGATGATGTTGTAGGAAAGCAGCACATAGGTTCCGGATTCCCGGTTGTAGAACACAAACAGGGTGTCCTCCCCGTTCGGGGAACGGATGCGGCGCTCAAACATCATTTCCCTCAGCCCGGAATCAAACTCTTTGAACTCGCCGGTCTGCAGATAGTACCCGTTGGAGAAAATAATCCCGTGATCTTCCGGCAGCAGAACACAGGCCCCGGCGATCGCATCCATGCGGCGGGCCTCGTGGACCTTTTCGCTGTAGACCAGATAGCGGGGGGTCTCTTCCTGATACGGGAGAATCTTCATCAGGATCAGGTTGCCCACAGAGGCGAACGCGAACGAGGCATCGTCCAGGGTCTGATCCGGATTGTCCACTGGCTCGGAGTAAATTCCCTCCCCCGTCTCAG
>CAZVCO010000283.1:0-3493 GCA_964625795.1 uncultured Verrucomicrobiota bacterium
GCAGGCCTGAGCGCCGGAGTAGTCGAACTCACAGGCCTGTCCGATGACAATGGGGCCGGAGCCAATGAGCATGATTTTGTGTAGGTCCTCGCGCTTGGGCATTCCGTATCGTCCTGGGTCAGTGGGTTGAAAGTCAGGTCCGCCAAAGCGGACGGGTTCCCCTTTTCAGAAAGCAGTGGCTGATGCAAGTTTAATGCATTTGTTCACCATTGTATGACCCCTTAAATTGTTCGTGAACGGCTCAATCCACGTGGACGATCGGTATGTTGACCGCGGTGCATCAACATGGTATATACCGTATATGACAACTAGAATTTTTTACAATGGCCGTTCTCAGGCCGTCCGCATTCCGAAGGCGCTGCGTTTTCAGGTGGAAGAGGTGGCCGTCAGGCGTTTGGGAGACGGAATATACGTGGAACCGGTTAAATCAACAACCTGGCCAGAGGGATGGTTTGACGACATTCTGATCGAGGATGTTGAATTTAAACGACCAGAGCAGGGCGGATTACCTCCGCCTGTTTCGCTGGATGCAAATCCGGAATGAGATACCTTCTCGATACCAATATCTGCATTGCGGCGATGAAAGGAAATGCGAAGGTGCGGATGGCCTTACAAAAGCATTCCCCGCATGATCTTGGCGTGTCGATGGTGACGTGGTTTGAGTTATGGACGGGAGTACAGCTCTGCCGGGATCCGATGCGGGAGGCCCGAAAGCTTCACATCTTCGTCTCGCCACTGCATTTGCTTGTCATGGACGAACTTTCGGCCCGGACAGCGGCTGAGATACGCGCGGATCTTCAGGCAAAGGGAACGGCGATCGGCCCTTATGATCTATTGATCGCAGGTCACGCGAAAGCGATGGAGGCAGTATTAGTGACCAACAATATCCGTGAATTTAAAAGGGTCCCAGGACTTGAGATCGAGGACTGGAGCCAATGAGGTCATCTTCCTGTCCTCTGGCCATTTTCCCGACGGTGGCGTACTGGCGGACTTTCGAATGAATTCGCTGTAAACAATAGTCGGTACGTCCCGGCATCGAATACGTCTGTGACGGCAAACCTTCTTTCAATGCGCACGGTAGACCCGGCGAATCCAGTTCTCATCGTCTGCCGAGAGCAGTGGAGGCGGAAGTTCCGAAGCCTCCGCCTCTGCGTTCTTTTTCTGAACCACAAAAACCGCATCGCCCGGTTCGGCCCGTCGATAGGCGTGCAGGAGAGAATCGGTGTTTTCCACGTGACGGCCCAGATGAACATCGAAGCGGGCGGAATTGATGCCAACAACATGCAGGGTGGCGGCGTCGCGGGTTACCTGCCGGGCCTCGGATAAAAAAGCGGCATGCTTCGCGTCAACGCTAAAATGGGCGACCAGCAGGTTGAGACCCGCTACCGCAGCCGCTGCCGGAAGAAGCCAGCGTGGTTTCCAGTGGATGCCGGGCAGCCGGAGTGACAGCCACCAACAGGCGGGAGGGAGCAGCATCAGGGCATAATGACGCTGTTTACTGACGGTGAGCGTGAGCAGTACAAACGTGACCCAGAACCAGGTCAGAGCCACCCGTTTCTCCGGGTCCGTTGCAGGTTTGCGGGCCCAGGGTAACGCAAACACGGCGGGCAGCATTACCAGCGGCAGTGTCCAAACATAATAAGGCAGAGGATTCCGGTGGGCCGTGTCCATAAAGGTGGCGCTGAGGTCCGCGGCCAACGCGGCTGAAGCCACCGGATCCAGTTGCAGATACAGAATCCATCCTCCCCCGGCCAGCAGGGGAGGCAGGATCGAGGTCAGCCAGAAATGTGGAGACCGGGCATAGCGCCGTGAGAGGAAAATGAAACTGAGGAGGGGGATCGCCACCCCGCCGGGCCCCTTGGCAAGCACGGCGATGGCCATTCCCAGTCCGCTCTGCCATCCCCGGTCCTGATTCCAGCCGGAAAAGGCCAGGATCAGGCCGACCACGTGAAGGAAATCCGTTTCGGCCAGGGGAGCATAGACCAGACTGCCGTAGGTAAAGAGAAAGAGAAGGGCTGCGGTTTCGTTGGTCAGATTTCGGTAGATGCGGAGACCCGCGAGAGCCGCCAGCACAAAAAACAGCCGTCCTGCCCAGGCGGCAGTGGTACGGCCGGTCAGCAGATTTCCGGTTCCGGCCACCCAGTACGCCAGCGGGGGTTTGCGGTAGCGGGGCTGATTCTGGAATTCAAAGTGTAGCGGGTCGCCGGCCTCGACCATATTCCGCGCGGTGATGAGGACACGAAGTTCCTGCTGGCGCTGCGGGGCTCTCACCCAGGCGGCACTGCCCCAGATCAGAGCGGCGGCCAACAACAGGATTTCTGTACGCAAGCGCTATTCCCCGGTCTTGTAGACAAATACGATGGGAAACCAATCCAGCACCGGCTCCGTCCAGACCCGCATCTCCTTCAGGGTCAGATCCGGCGATCCGTAAACAAAGAGCACGGATTTCCGGTTTTTCTGCGCCTCCAGATATGCCACCCAGTCCTCAGGGGTTTCAAAGGAATGCTGCGTCTCGCGGATTTCCGGAACACGGGAGGTGCCCCAGATTTCCTCCAGTTCCATAGCGGTGGCCGTGGAACCGTTCACATGCAGCTCAACCGGCTGGGAGGGACGGCGCTGACGGTCCCGGAATTTGGGATCGGGCACAAACGACTGAAAAAACACCTGACCGGGGGGAGGGGGGGCAATCCGCACCGGCTCCAGGGTCTGCTCCAACCGTTGAACTTCGCGGGCCCGGCGGGTCGCGTCCGACAGGGTCAACGATCCGTCAAAATCAGGGGTGAGGTAAAAAACACCATCCGGACGCATGGCCAGCGCCTCCTGCAAGCCGTCGAGGGTGGTGCTGCTGATGTCATCGGCTCCGGCCACCTCAATCTCTTCTTTCAGAAGCCGCACCTGGAGATCGACCACCTGCGGAACCAGTTCTGGTGCGGCCGGCCGCAGACGGAGCAGCATGGGGCGCCCGTCCACCAGGTCCACCGTGGGGGTCAGGAGAAAATCCCCATACACGCCGGTTTTGGTTCCCTGCAGGGGCAGATCAAAGACCGTGGCCCGGAGATTAAAGGTGGAGGCGATACTGTTGGGAGGAAATTCATCGGCGGCGTAGACCTGTTCGCCCTCATGTTCTCTGGAGGGCAGGGAGGGGGAGCCGGTAAACACCCAGGGCATGAGGGGCATGGGTTCTCCGTTCCACTGGCAGAAGGCTTCGGCCGGGATTTCCACCGGGGTGCCCTCTCCCGGAGGGGTGTGCCAGAAGGAGGCCACCACCCGATCGCCCCGCGGCCAGAATTGATGCACATCCGGATTCACCGGACCTCCGGGGACCAACCCGATTTTCTCCAGGGCCTGATGGATATCGCTGGGACGGGCATACGAGATCATCAGCGCTTCATAGTCATGCCCGCTGTTTTCCGCGATGACGAAAAACTCCAGCGGATCGCCGGGAATCAGCGGCGATGTCCAGATGATCTTGATGTTCGCGGCCGCTTCGGGT
>CAZVCO010000284.1:0-3437 GCA_964625795.1 uncultured Verrucomicrobiota bacterium
CATCCTCCCAGTTCAACAGAAAGCGCCAGGGAAGACAAGCCAAGGCAACCAAGTGCAGAAATTCTCCAGCGCAACAATGTGCTTCAGGAACGTTGGGTTGAAACGTGCACCTGCAGGATGCCTCTACTAGAAGATACTCATGATGAATACCCTTCCCCCTTTCGACTACGACACCCGACTCGCTGAACTTCGCGCCATTCAGAACACGGCCATCTCCACCCCCAATCCCGGCACCTGGCACTCCACCAATTGGTACCGAAAGCACCGCGATCCGGTGGTCACCCCCGCCCATGTCCCTCTGCACTGGCGCTACGATCTGAACCGGGAAACCAACCCGATGCTGTTGGAGAACCTGCCCATCCAGGCCACCTTCAATGCGGGTGCCATTGAGGTCGACGGTCGCATCGCCATGATGCTGCGGGTCGAGGGACACGACCGTAAATCCTTTTTCGGCCTGGCCTGGAGTGACAGCGGGGTAGACGGATTCCATTTCACTGAACGCGCCATCGTCATGCCCGAAACCGACGATCCGGATACCAACGTCTACGATATGCGGTTCGTGCGTCATGAGGACGGCTGGGTCTACGGCCTGTTCTGCACCGAGCGCAAGGACCCAGAAGCTCCCCACGGCGATCTGTCCAGCGCGGTCGCCCAGTGCGGCATCGCCCGCACCCGAAATCTGGTCGACTGGGAACGCCTGCCAGATCTGAAAAGCAATTCCGCCCAGCAACGGAATGTGGTGCTGCATCCGGAATTTGTTAATGGTCAGTACGCCTTCTATACCCGGCCGCAGGACGGATTTATCGACGCCGGATCCGGGGGCGGCATCGGCTGGGCTCTCTGTGACGACATCACCAATCCGGTGGTCGGCGAGGAGCGCATCATCGAATCCCGCGCCTATCATACCGTCAAAGAAGTGAAAAACGGCCAGGGTCCGGCGCCCATCAAAAGTCCCATCGGCTGGATTCACCTCGCCCACGGCGTGCGTGGCACCGCCACCGGCCTCCGCTATGTGCTCTATATCTTTGTCACTGACCTGGAGGACCCCTCCAGGGTCATCCACCAGCCCGGTGGCGCTTTTATCGTGCCGGAGGGCGACGAACAGCTCGGCGACCTTTCCCACATCGTGTTCAGTAACGGCTGGGTCTGCCGGGAGGACGGAACGGTGCTGATTTACTATGCCTCCTGCGATACCCGCATGCATGTCGCCTCCACCACCTTGGACCGGCTGATGGCAACTTGTCAGCACGTGCCGGAAGACCCCCTTCGCTCTTTTGCCTGTGTCAAACAGCGCAATGCACTCATCGACCGTAATCTTGATTCCTGAGAGAATTCCCATGATCACCCCCTTTACCCATCCCCGTTCCTGTGAGTTTGCTCACGAAATTGACCTGACCGTCAACGGCATCTCCATCGAAGTGCTGCGCACCGATGCCGCGGATTTTGCCAATCTTATTTTTGATCCGGCTGACGGTCCCGCCAAAGTCAGCGTCGTCTACACCGACGGCCGTCAGGTTGCGGAAGCGGTCATCCGCCCCGCCAACCGAAACCTGACCGCGGACCTGGTCCCTACGGGGTTCTCGTTCCAGCTTGCAGACCCAGACAAACTGAGCCTGGAGGTGCCCGGCCGCCGCCCTCTCTTCTTCTGGGCCAACCCGCCGGAAACCGACCGTCCTGACCCGGACGATCCGGATGTGCTGTGGCTTAAAGCGGGACAGATTGTCGAGGCCGCTGAGTTTGAGCTGAAAAGCAATCAGACCCTCTATCTTGAGGGCGGTGCCGTTCTGCGCGGGGCCCTGCGCGCGTCGGAAGCGGAAAACATTACCGTGTGCGGCCATGGTATTCTGGACGGCTCATATTACCGGCGCGACCAGGGGGAATTCGAACACCTGGCCCGCTTTCACCGCTGCCGGAATGTCACTGTGCGCGATATCACCATGATTCACCCCAGCGGTTGGATGCTGGTGCCCGCCGCCTGTGAGGAGGTGACCATCGAAAACCTCAAACAGATCGGCGAAGTGGTCAGTTCCGATGGCATCGACGTGGTCGGCTGCCGGAACGTAACCATCCGTGACTGCTTCCTGAACAACAACGATGACTGCGTCTCGATCAAAGCTTTTGTCGTCGGCCCCAACAACGGGAACCGGATTCCCTGCGACGGACGTGAAAACGTGGAAAATCTCCTGATCGAACACTGTACCCTGGTCAACGCACCCGCAGGCACCGCAATGGAGATCGGACACGAACTCAATGTGGAATCCGTCCGGAACATTGTCTTCCGTGATATAGACGTGCTGAGTATCCACGGACAGGGCGCAGCCTTTTCCATTCACAATTTCGGGCAGGCCCTGGTGGAGAATATCCGCTATGAGGACATACGGATTGAACACTGCTGGGACAAATTCATCGATTTCCGCATTTCCCGCTCCCGCTTCAGCGTGGGCGACATCACCGGCCGCATCCGCAACGTCACCCTGAAAAACATCAACTGGCTCCGCGCCGACGTCAATCCAGGGTATACCGTCTCCATGATGGGCGGCTGGAGTCCCGAGGCGGATATTTCCGGCATCCATCTGGACAATGTCTGTATCAACGGAGAACCCATCACCTCTCTGGATGAATTGGAAGTCACCACCCGGTATACGACCGAACTCGAGGTCGTCTCCGGCACCTGACCTCCATGAACCTCCTCCTCATCCACTCCGACCAGCACCGCTACGACTGTATCGGGGCGCACGGGCTTCGGGAGGTGGAGACCCCGAATCTGGACCGGCTGTGCGCTGAGGGTACAACCTTCACCCGCGCCTACGCCACTATCCCCATCTGCACGCCCGCAAGGGCCTCTCTGCTCACCGGTTCCTGGCCCACCACCCATGGATCGTTCTGTATTCCCACTGCCGAGATCGACCGCCACGCGCGACCAGAGCTTCCCACCTTCTTCACCGAACTGATATCTGCGGGTTACCGCACGGGCTGGGTCGGAAAATACCACCAGGAACTGGCGGCCAATCCGCCGGGTCCGGAGGACGGGGTGGACGTGTTTCATCCGGTGTGGGACTATTCCCGGTACCGGGAGGAAAAAGGACTGCCACCCGTGGAGCGGCCCCACGGTCTATTTGGCGACGAGAACACCGTGACCCCTCCGGAACAGTCCTCTCTGACCTGGCAGGCGGACCGTGTGATCGAATTATTGGAGTCCGGCTCAAATCAGCCCTTTTGTGTCCGCTGGGATCCTCCCGAACCCCACCTGCCCTGCAACCCGGTCAGCGAATTCGCCTCACGCTACCAGGCCGATGACATACCCCCCTGGAACAGCTTTCCCGATGACCTCGAAAACAAACCGGCCACCCAAAAACGACAGAAGCGCATCTGGGGTGTGGAGGACTGGGCCTGGGAGCAGTGGCAACCGGTCGTGCGACTCTATTACGGCATGATCA
>CAZVCO010000285.1:0-3429 GCA_964625795.1 uncultured Verrucomicrobiota bacterium
GCCCAGACGTCCGGCTTCGCCTACACAGTAAGGAGGGAAGTTGTAATGAAGAATAAATTTCTTCTCACGCTGACCGCCGGTGATGCCGTCCAGAGACTGAGCATCACTGCTGGTTCCGAGGGTGACCACGGACACGGCCTGGGTTTCACCCCGGGAGAACATGCCGGAGCCGTGTGCACGGGGCAGAAATCCGACTTCGGCCTCCAGAGGACGAAGCTCGTCGCAGGCGCGTCCGTCGATGCGTTTGCCATGGTCGAGCACGTTGCTGCGGACCACTTCGATTTCGAGGGCATCGAACAGATGGAAGAATTCATCCTCGGTCATGTCCGGGAACTTTTCGGTCATCAGTCCCTGAAGCTCCTCGCGGATTTCATGGACTTTGTCCTGACGTTCCAGTTTGCCGGCGATGCAGAGGGCCTCGGAGAGTTCCGCCCCTTTGAAGTCTTTGGCGGCCTGCATGAGATCGGCATTCACCGGAGTGGTTTCAATCACTTTTTCCGGAAGTCCGAGGGTTTTACGCAGTTCCAGCTGGGCCTCAATGATGGGAACGATGGCCGCATGGGCGGCTTTCAGCGCTTTGACCATGAGATCATCCGGGATCTCTTTGGCTTCGCCTTCCATCATGAGCATTTTGTCATGGGTACCGGCAAAGACCAGTTCCAGATCGGACTGAACCATCTGTTCCTGACTGGGTTCCAGCACGATTTCCCCGTCGATAATTCCCACCCGCACGGCGCCGATCGGGCCCTGGAAGGGAATTTCAGAGATGGTAAGAGCGGTACTGGCCGCATTGATGGCCATGGACTCGGTTTCCTGCTGTCCGTCGGTGCTCATCAACATCATGTTGATTTGTACATCGTTGTGATATCCCTCAGGGAAAAGGGGACGGATGGGCCGGTCGGTGACCCGCATGGTGAGCACTTCCTTCTCAGAAGGTTTGGCCTCCCGTTTGAAGTATCCGCCCGGAAAGCGTCCGGCGGAGTAAAACTTTTCGCGGTATTCCACCTGAAGAGGGAAGAAATCGATTCCCTCCCGGGGTTTTTTGGATCCGGTCACTGCACAGAACAGGACGGTTTCGCCGATAGTGGCGGTGATAGAGCCGGCGGCCTGCTGGGCGAGGACGCCCGTTTCGAGGGAGAGGGTTTTCTCTCCAACCTGCACGTCGATGGACGTGGCTTTTGATAATATACTCATGTGTTTTTCTTCTTTTTCCTGCGTCTCTTCTCTTTTTTGCGTCGCTTCTTGGTCTTCTTTTACTTTGGGTTCCCCGGGAAGAATGTCAGACCCTTGGGGTGCCTGACTGCAACGGGGAGGAGACCCTGCATGGGTCCTGATACAAAATCACCCACCAAAAAGGTGGGTGAAAGCGGGGGATTAGCGGCGTAATCCAAGTTTTTTGATGATGGCCTGATAGCGGGCCACGTCCCGGTCATGGAGATAATCCAGCAGGCGCCTTCTGCGGCTGACCATGTTCTGCAGTCCTCTGCGGGTGCTGTTATCTTTCTTGTGCGCTTTCAGATGCTCGGTGAGCTCTTTAATACGGTGGGTTAAAATAGCGACCTGCACCTCAACCGAACCGGTGTCGGATTCGTGAGTGGCAAATTCTTTACGGATTTCTTCTTTGGCTGCTGTGTCCATGATGTCTCAAAAAAAGTCCGCGGCCTTGCCGCGGAGGGCTGTTGTAAAATTGATGTGCCCTTATACGGGCATCCAAGTCGGTTGGCAATCCTTCTTTTGTGAAAAACCCCTAAGAATCCTTCAGCATTTTTCCGGAGCTTGGGATAAAGTTCAGGGGGGGAGGGGCGAGTTCCTGCCATTTCACCACGGGCTCCCAAACGGGATCCTCCCGTTCATCCCGGTAAAAAAAGGAAAGAAGGATCACGGCATGAATGAAAACTGCGGGGCTGCGAAGCGGGATATCGAACTGTGCGACCAGAAATAGAATAATCAGGGCCCAGAAACAGCCCGTTTTCACAGGATCGGACCAGACACTATCCGGGTCGGTTGGCCGCCTAGGCAGTCCTTTGAGCATATGGCCGACAGCCGGCAGCAGGGGGATCAGGAGCAGGGTGGTGCCCAGCAGTCCGAATTCCGCCAGGAACTGTGCGAAGTCATTATGTACGTTGGCCTTGCCCTTGCCACCCAGTTTTCCCCATTCCTCCGGAGGCAGATATTCCGCCACCAGGTACCGGTATCCCCAGCCTCCCACGCCATAGACCGGGTAATCCGCCCAGATGGCCAGGGAGGTTTCGATCTGCCAGAACCGGGCGTTGATTTCCCGGCTTACATCCAGCTGGGTGGTGGCGTTGCGGAGTTCCCGCATGTGTATGGGTTTGGCGAAGAGCATGAACATGAGGCCAAGCAGGCCGATGAGTACTGCCACTCCGGCCAGGCTGAGTACCCGGGTGACGGGATGCACCCGCGGCCATGCCAGCAGACCGATGCTCAGAAGGAATCCGGCGAGAAGAATCCAGGTGCCCAGAAGTCCGCTGCGGCTGGTGCTGAAGTTGGCCGCCAGAATAAAGAGCAGGGTGGCAAGACCGCTGAGCAGAAGAAACGGGATGGACCGGTGTTCCCGGAATTTCATGATTCCGCGGGTCAGGCATCCCACTGCCAGACCCAGCAGAAGAATAAAATAGATGGCGCCGTGATTGGGATATCCGAAGCTGCCGTAGACATCTTTTCCGAACTGGACCTGATTGTACATCTTCACCCATCCGGCGGAGAGATGGATGAAACTGAGAATGGCATTGGCGATGCCGTTTAAAAGCACTCCGGTCACCAGAATCGGCCGGAATCCCTCCACTTTCCAGTAGTACCGAACCAGGAGGGCGACGGTCAGAATGGGGATGAACCAATGCAGTTTCTCCAGAGCCTCTTTACCAACAAAGGACCAGGGGAGTGCTTCGGCGATGTTGGCGGGAATCCATTCCAGCCAGGAGAACTGCCAGCGGGGCGGTGAATAGGTCCATTCCTGAGTGGAATAGCTAAAGTACCGGACGCGGGTGGTGCGGGCGAACTGAAGGAAAAGAAATCCGATAAACGCGAGTGAGGCCCAGAAGCCGGGGTCGCGTTCCGCCTTTTCCACCAGCGCGGTTTTCAGAACGAAGCGTTGCAGTCCATATCCGAGCCATGCCAGCAGAGAAAGCCAGAGGAACGGCGGCTGCCAGGCCCGGTAGGTGCCGCCTGCTGCCCACACCGGAAACACGATGAGTAGAAGGGTCAGATAATGAGGGATCTGTTTGAGCATGGGTGACAAAGAAAACCGGAGTCCCGTGAAGGACTCCGGTCATGATCAGACCGTGGTCAGATCAAGCTTGGCCATCATACGAATCCGGCACCGGGGGAGCGGGTGCTGGGGCGCCACCTCCGCCCGGAGCAGGAGCGGGCTGATTTCCCACAGGAGGAGGGGGGATTCCGGGGGGAGGA
>CAZVCO010000286.1:0-3415 GCA_964625795.1 uncultured Verrucomicrobiota bacterium
GCCCTGGCCGTCGATGCCCTGCGGCTGCAGGGGGATCTGTATTTTGCCCGCGAGCAGTTTCAGGAGGCCTTCCAGTCCTATCAGGAGCTGATCGACAGCTTTGCCGGCCGGTTTGACTATGAGGCGGTGCTGCGTCAGCAGCTGGAGGCCGCCCGCAAGCAGGAGGACAAAGTCTACAAGGCTTTGTTCGGTCTCAACTCCTTTCAGCGTCCCACCATGGCCATTCCCATGTACCGGCAACTGCTTACCAACGCCCCGCAGATGAAGGAGGCCCCTCAGATTCTCTTTGATATTGCCGAAATCTATCACCGCAAAAAAAATTTCAATGAGGCCATTCAGGAGTACCGCATCCTGGAACAGCGGTACCCCAATCATCCGCTGGCGGAGAACGCCGTGTTGCGCATGGCGGAGGCCTTCACCGCCCGGGCCGAGCGCTATCCAACCGATATCCGTCCCCTGGAGGGGGCGTTGGACACCCTGACCTACTTCAAGGCCCGCTTCCCCGAAAGTGCCCGGATGCCGGAAGTACGACTGAGCCAGAAAGAGGTCTATGACCGCATGGCAAAGATCCGGTTTGAACAGGCAAAATTTTACGAGGAGAACCTTCAGCGCCCTCAGGCGGCGCTGGTGGGCTACCGGGCATTACTGGAACAATTCCCTGATTCGGAATGGACAGTGCCCGCGCGCGACCGTATTCTGGACCTCTCTGATAAAGAACGCTAACCTCAGGTTTCCCGTGCGCCGCATGTCCCCAAAGCTTTTCACCTCCCTTGTTCTTCTCCTGTTCCTCAACGGATGCACCGCCTACCGGCTGGGATCCATGCTCCCGGCGGATATCCAGACGGTCTTTATGCCCACGGTGGGGAACGTCACCCAGGAGCCGCTGCTGGAGAACGAGGTCACCACCGCGATCATGGCCGAACTGCAGCGCGACGGATCTCTCACGCCGGCTTCTGAAGCCGCTGCGGACGCCCTGATGTCCGTCCGTATCACCGGATATGACCTCCGCCCGCTTTCCTTCACCCGCGACAACCGCTCACAGCCCGACCAGTACCGTCTGACCTTGAGGGCCGATGTGGAACTGGTGGAGCGTGAAACCGGCAAAACCCTGGTGCGCAGCAGCAATGTCACCGGTGAGAATGAATTCCCGTTTGCCGGCGATATCACTGAAGCCAAGCGGACCGGGCTGCCCGGGGCCGCTTCCGACCTCGGCCGCGTCATCGTGGCCACGGTAACCGAGGCCTGGGTCGAATAACCATTCATAGGATCACCACCCTGAATTCATGATGTATCGGTTTCTCCTGGTTTTCGTTGTTTGCGCCGCCGTTCCGCTGTCGGTGAGTGCCCAGGATGTGGATACCCAGTACCTCCGCCTTCAGGAGGCCTACACCCAGAAGCTGCAGGATCTCGAACAGCGCTATGAAGTCCAGCAGCGTGAATTGCTGAACAAATTTATTCTCGCTCTGGTCCGCACCGAGAAGACCTACCTCGAAGAGGGAAATCTGGACGGGGTGATGATCAGCCGGGAATTGCGTGAACAACTCCTGGAGAACCCTGAGGTACCGGTCCCCCAGGAGCACTGGCCGGAAACCATTCTCAACATGGCCCGTGAACTGGAGCGCCGTACAACGGACAACCGGACATCCGGACAGGAGGAACTCAACCGCTTAAACCGGATTCTGCTCCGTACCCTGGAGCCCTATAAAGTGGAATTCACCCGGCAGGGGAATCTGGAGAAGGCCATTGAGGTCCGCAACCTGCAGGACCGCCTGTCAGAGGCCCTCGATATCGAGCCCCGGCAGACAACCCCGACCCTCCGCATCCCGACCGGTGCCGCCAACGATCCCAACGCCTATAATTTCTCTTTCGAACCGGCCGCCTTCCGGAACGACCGCAGGATCTCCCGACGGCCCGTCATGCTCGAACTGGATTTCAACCCGGTGGATGCGGTTCAGCTGGAGGAAAGCGGCTTTTTTTTTGACGGTGGCTTTCTCCAGCTCGATGCCCGTCAGCTCGAACCGCTCCGCGAAAACGCCCGACGGAACCAGCTGCTGATTGTCGAATTCGGCCTCACCGCGACCTGGCACAGCCAGGGAAACGAGGAACTCCCCGCCTGTCTGTTTCTGTGGGGCGAGTCCTTTTCCAATCCAAACCTGGCCCTTACGCAGGAGGGCACCCGTCTGGTTCTCTATATAAAAACCACCACGCCGCCTCCCGGCCGTCTCGTGCACCGCATAGACCTGGGCGAGGTACAGCCGGAAGTACCCATGCACATGCTGCTGATGTATAAACCGAATGATCTCACCATTTACCAGGACGGCGTGGTCACCCAGCGGGTGCGGGGCCCACTCAGCGGACGTTTCACCGTCTGGCAGGAAGCTCCCGCCACTCTGGGTTACGCGCCGGAGACCGCCGACGGCCCGGTGTCCACCCGCTGGTACGGACGTCTCCACCAGCTGTCCATCAAGGCGGGACAGGATATTACCCGGCGGGCAGATGATTTTTACGACCGGTTTGAGCAAGCAATCGTGGAATAAACGGCCACCGCTTTCTTTTTAGTTGCACCCTCCCCCAATCGGGGCGAAGAAGAGCGGGAAACATGAAGTCGTTTTTTAAATCCATCCAGAATTATATCCTGATCGGCGGCGTGCTGGTGACCCCGGTGGCCGTCACCCTGTGGGTCATTCTGCTGTTGGTGAATCTGCTGTCGAATTCGGCCTTCACCCGCTGGCTCACCACCCCGATCTTCACCCACCTCCCGGGCGAAAATATCACCTTCGTGCAGGCCGTGGTCAGCCTGTTCATGGTGCTGGGGCTTTTATTCGTGGTGGGCGTGGTCTTCCGCAATTTTCTCGGCCGGCGCCTGTACAATTTTCTGGACCGGCTGATGGAGAAAACCCCGGTAATTAACCGGGTTTACACCTTTGTACGCACCGTCAGTGAATCCATTCTGTCCCAGAAAGAGACCATGTTCCGGGAGGTGGTGCTGATCGAATACCCCATGGCCGGCACCTATTCCGTGGCCTTTGTCAGCTCCATCGTCCCACCCAAACTCCAGGCCGCCTCCGACACCCCGGACGAACCCCATGTCTTTGTCTTTCTTCCCACCACGCCCAATCCGACCTCCGGGTATATGCTGATGCTGCCGCGCAGCCGGGTGAAGAAACTCAAGATGACCACAGCCGAGGCCATGCGCCTGATCATTTCCGCCGGCGCCACCAATCCGGATGACGAGCGGCCGGACGCCAATGTCCCCTCTCTGCTGGATAAACTCGACCATATGATCCTAAGTCAGCGCAAACCGAAACCGGAGCCGGGGCCCAACCTCAATTTTGGCGACGACTGAAAAAAGGAAAGGAAATCGAACATCGAACATCGAACATCGAACATCGAACATCGAACATCGAACATCGAA
>CAZVCO010000287.1:0-3405 GCA_964625795.1 uncultured Verrucomicrobiota bacterium
GGGGCTGGGGATTCCAAAGCGCAAGTTCCACTCATTCTCCTGACCGTCGCCGAGCTCCCTCTCCCTGGCCGTCGCCGTGCGACAGCACGGGCAGGCGGACAAGCCCGTTTCACTTGCTCCAAGGCGGCTGCGCCGCCAAACCCCAATAAGGAAATACCTTTTGTTTTAACTGTACATGCCAATGACAGATCCACAGAATTTTCCCCATCAACCTCACCTGACTCCTATG
This sequence comes from uncultured Verrucomicrobiota bacterium, assembly GCA_964625795.1. Lineage (GTDB taxonomy): Bacteria > Verrucomicrobiota > Kiritimatiellia > SS1-B-03-39 > UBA6053 > UBA6053. The sequence goes on from CAZVCO010000287.1 coordinate 230, forward strand.
GAACGATCCTCCCTCTCCCGCTTCGAATCGCTGTTCATCCCCATCGTCACCCCCTTCAGAGGCAACCGGGTGGCCATGGTCTTTGCCGGAGGGCTCTCCGGCGCCGTCCTGGGCTTTATGATCTTCAATCTCTTCGCCATCCTGCCGGAGATTCCGGCCGGGATGAATGCGGTGCCGGCCCTGTGGTGGTTCGTACCAGTGACCTCATTGATCGCCCTGGGCGTGGCGCTCTATTTCTTCGGCTGGATGGAAATGGAGGAGGAGGGTAACGACGAGATGAAGCGGATTGCCGGGCACGTGCGCGATGGCGCCATGGCCTATCTGCGGGCCCAGTACCGGGCGGTGGGCAAGGTCTTTGCCGCGTTGTTTGTGGTGTTTGTCATCCTGGCCCTGCTGGGTATCCAGAACATGTTTGTTCCGGTGGCCTTTCTGACCGGCGGATTTTTCTCCGGCCTGTGCGGCTACATCGGCATGCGCACCGCCACCCTGGCCTCCGCCCGCACCGCTCACGGCGCCCGCACCAGTCTGGATAAGGGTCTGAAAATGGCCTTCCGCTCCGGCGCGGTCATGGGGCTGGTGGTGGTGGGTTTCGGACTGCTGGACATCTCGATCTGGTACGCCCTGCTGAATTTTATGTTCGACCATAATATCTTCGGACTGGGCGAAGGGCTCATGGAAAAAGCGGGGCTCTCCGGCGACTTCACCATGCAGGGCATGATGACCAACGACATCTGGCTGCGGGCCAAAATGACCGAGATCACCACCACCATGATCACCTTCGGCATGGGTGCCTCCCTGCAGGCGCTGTTTGCCCGGGTGGGCGGGGGCATCTACACCAAGGCCGCGGATGTGGGGGCGGATCTGGTGGGCAAAGTGGAGGCGGGCATCCCCGAGGACGATCCGCGTAATCCCGCCACCATCGCGGACAATGTGGGCGACAATGTGGGCGATGTGGCCGGAATGGGAGCCGATCTCTACGAATCCTACTGCGGATCCATTCTGGCCACCGCCGCGCTGGGGGCGGCGCTTCCGGTGCTGAATATGAGTGCGATTATCGCTCCGATGCTGGTGGCCGGGGTCGGGATTCTCGCCTCCCTGGTGGGCATCTGGATCGTCCGCACCCGGGAGGACGCCGGACCGAAGGACCTGCTTCGTTCTCTGCTGATCGGTACCGTGGGTGCCTCCGCCATGGTGCTGGCCGTGCTCATGATCATGGCCATGAGTGGTCTGATCCCCTGGGGCGTGTTCGGCGCGGTGGTGGCCGGGCTGGCCTCCGGCGTGCTGATCGGGCAGTCGACCGAATATTACACCTCGGACGCCTACTCCCCCACCAAGGGCATCGCGGAGCAGGCGGAAATGGGTCCGGCCACCACCATCATCGACGGAGTGGCGGTGGGCATGTTCTCCGTAGGCATGCCGGTGGTGATTGTGGTGCTGGGGATCCTGTTCGCGTTCGGGTTCTCCGGCGGCTTTCAGGAAATTTCCCAGGGACTGTACGGGGTCGGGTTCGCAGCGGTGGGTATGCTGTCAACCCTGGGCATTATTATGGCCACCGACGCCTTCGGCCCCATCGCCGACAACGCGGGCGGAAACGCCGAGATGTCCGGCCTGGGCGAGGAGGTCCGCAAGCGTACAGACGAACTCGACATGCTGGGCAACACCACCGCCGCCACCGGCAAAGGATTCGCCATCGGCTCCGCCGCCCTCACCGCCATGGCCCTGCTGGCCGCCTACGTGGAGGAGGTGAAGCTCTGGATCGGCAAACTGGCGGGAGACGCCAGCTTCAAGGTGAACGAGGTGCTGTTTTTCAATTCCAATGAGACCCTGCTGGACACCCTGCCCTCGGCCAACATTATCCGCGACGGCGCCAAAGCCATCTCGCCGGAGGGCGATCTGCTGGGATTGGTGATTCATCAGGCCCATATCTCCGATCTGGTGGAGGCCTACAACATCACGCTGCTCAATCCCAAACTGCTTTGCGGACTCTTTCTTGGATCCATGATGTGTTTTGTCTTCTGCGCCATGACCATGAAAGCGGTGGGGCGGGCGGCTGGCGACATGGTGCGCGAGGTGCGTCGGCAGTTTAAGGAGATTCCCGGCATTCTGGAGGGAACCGCCATTCCGGATTACGCCCGCTGCGTGGAGATCTCCACCAAAGGCGCACAGCGGGAAATGATCCTTCCCTCTCTGCTGGCCGTGGCCGTACCGGTGGTGACCGGACTCATCCTCGGAGTACCGGGAGTGATGGGCATGCTGGCCGGCGGACTCTGCACCGGCTTCACCCTGGCCTGCATGCTGAACAACGCAGGCGGCGCCTGGGACAACGCCAAAAAATATATCGAGAAAGGCAACCACGGCGGCAAGAACTCTGCAGCCCACAAAGCGGGCGTGGTGGGCGACACCGTGGGGGACCCCTTCAAAGACACCTCAGGTCCCTCCCTGAACATCCTCATCAAGCTGATGACCATGGTCAGCGTGGTCTTCACCGGACTGGTGGTGAAATATTCCGCCGTCATCGCGGATCTGATCGGATTTTAAGCCCCAGTCCTGACCGTCGCCTTTGCTGTGGAAGGGACGTTCATCTCTGACGGAGTTCTCCCGACCCGGACGTCGCTACGTCCCGGATTGATTTTTCAATTCAATCCAGCGGCTCATGTATTCGGTGCTGCGGTGCTGATGATGCCGCAGCAGGGCGCCCGGCAGCTGATCCGCCGTCTGTCCCGGCGGAGCCTCCATCAGTTTCCGGATTCGCTGCCGGAAATCCTTCGCATGAGAGGTCCGGTCGAAGCGGCCCCTGAGAATGCCGGGAATTCTGCTCTGCGCAGTGATCCAGGCTGATTCGTGGCGGTACAGTTCCACCGCCTGTTGCACAAAGGTGTCATGATTCTCCTCCACCGCCCCCGGCCAGGGCAGATCTCCCTGCATGCCTTCGGCCCCTATAGGGGTGGTGACCGACGGAGTTCCGGCCCGCATGGCGTCCAGCAGTTTTCCCTTGCATCCGGCGCCAAAACGCAAAGGCGCCAAACAGATCCGGTACTGTGCGAGGGTGTCCACCGCATCCTCTGCCCTTCCCAACAGATGAAACCCGCTTTCCGGCCGGTGAAGCGAACGCAGGGCCGGGGTCAGATCCGCCCCGAACACGTGCAGGTCCGCACTGGGACAGGCCTCCCGGATGC
>CAZVCO010000288.1:0-3403 GCA_964625795.1 uncultured Verrucomicrobiota bacterium
GACGGGTAGAAGGCGGGCATGTCGGATCTGGACCCCTACCGTAAAAAAATTGACGAGGCGGACGCGGAAATTGTGCGTCTGCTCAATGAACGTCTGTGTGCGGCCAGGGAAATCGGAAGGCTGAAACAGGAGTCCAATGCTCCGGTCTATGTGCCGGCCCGGGAGCAGCAGGTGTTCGATAAAGTGATGGCCATGAACGAAGGCCCTATGTCCGATGCCCATTTGCGGGCGATTTACCGTGAGATCATGTCGGCCGCGATTTCATTGGAGCTGGAATCCTCCATTGCCTATCTTGGTCCGCCCACCACATTTTCCCATCAGGCCGCGCTTTCGAAGTTCGGTCAGAGTCTGCGCTACCTTTCCTGTGACACCATTGAACAGGTGTTCGAAGAGGTGGAAAAGGAAAATGCCCAGTACGGGGTGATTCCGATCGAAAACAGTATTCAGGGTGGGGTCACCACGACCCAGGACCGGCTGACCCGCACTCCGCTGAAGATCATTGCCGAGTTGTATCTGCCCATTCATCATTGTCTGATGGTTCAGCCCGGGACGGAACATCCCGGCCGGGTGTACAGTCACCCGCAGGCGCTGGCCCAGTGCCGACAGTGGCTGATGAAACATCTTCCGGAGGCGGAGCAGATTCCCATGCAGAGCACGGCCGCAGCCGCGCAACAGGTACGCACGGAACCCGGCACCGCTGCCATCGCCTCCCGCCTGGCGGCGGAGGAGTTCGGGCTGGAGATTCTGCACGAACATATTCAGGACCTGTCTGGAAACACCACCCGCTTCCTGGTGATCGGCTCGGAAGTGGGGCCGCCCTCCGGCCGGGACAAAACGTCGATTTTCTTCGGCGTGAAGCACGCCACCGGTGCGCTGTTCACGTCGTTGGAACCGCTGCACCGCGCAGGGATCAATCTCAGTAAAATCGAATCACGGCCCAGCAAACAGCGGGCGTGGGAATACACGTTTTATGTGGATCTGGAGGGACATGCGGAGGATCCCAATGTGAAGGCGGCTCTGGAGGAGTTGGCCGGGCATTGTATCGAATTCACCATTCTCGGGTCGTACCCGGCCGGGTACGGGAAATAATGGCGGACGGGGTACAGCAACTGCGTCCCCGGTCCGGCATCGGGTCGCTCCGGGTCTATGAGCCGGGTCGTCCTCTGGAGGAGGTGGCCCGCGAATACGGGCTGGATCCGTCTGCGCTGGTGAAGCTGGCCTCGAATGAGAATAATCTGGGTCCGTCCCCCAAAGCGGTGGAGGCCATGCGGGACGCGGCCGCATCCATGCATCTCTACCCGGATGGCGGCGCCTATTATCTGCGTCAGGCCCTGGCCGGTAAATTGGGGATCACCCCCGATCACCTTCTTTTCGGCAACGGCAGCAATGAGCTGATCGAATTTCTCGGGCACGTGTTTCTGGAGCCGGGCACCAACATCGTGATGAGCGATTGCGCTTTCATGATTTACCGCCTGGTGGCCTCCGCCTTCGGGGCGGACACCCTGTCGGCCCCCATGCAGGCGTTCACCCACGATCTGGAGGCGATGGCCGCTCTGGTGAACGACCAGACCCGGCTGGTGTTTATTGCCAACCCCAACAACCCCACCGGCACCCGGGTGGACACCCGGGAGTTGAAAGACTTTCTGGAGGCGCTGCCAGATCATGTGCTTCCGGTGCTGGACGAGGCGTATGTGGAACTGCTGCCTCCGAAAGAGCAGCCGGACTCCTGTTCGTGGGTGACCGGCGGCCGGCCGCTGATTGTGCTGCGCACCTTTTCCAAGACCTACGGCCTGGCCGGGGTCCGGCTGGGGTTTGGGGTTGCCGACCCCGACATCATCTCCTGGCTGGGGAAATTCCGTCAGCCCTTCAATGTGAACGCCATGGCCCAGGCGGCGGCCCTGGCGGCCCTGGAGGATGAGGCCTATGTGGAGCGGACCCGCAGGTGGGTCCGGGAGGGACTGGACTTTTTTGAAACGGCGTTTGCGGAGATGGGACTGGAAACGGTGCCCTCCTGTGCGAACTTCCTGCTGGTGAAAACCGGAAAGAGCCGTGAAACATTCGAGGCAATGAAGCAGCAGGGCGTGATCACCCGGCCGATGGATGGTTACGGACTGCCGGACTGGCTCCGGCTGTCGATCGGAACCCCGGAGGAGAATCAGCGTGCTGTGGACGCTCTGAAGGAGACGAGGATATGAAAACCGTGGCATTACTGGGAACCGGTCTAATGGGGGGAAGTATCGGACTGGCTCTGCACGCCCGCGGGGTGAACCTGAAGGTGCGGGCCTACGCCCGGCGTCAGGACACGCTCGATGCGCTGCTGGAGCACAACATTGCGGATGAAGTGTTCTCCTCCCCCTCGGAGGCGGCGGAGGGAGCGGATCTGATTATTGCCTGTGTGCCGGTGTGCGCCATTCCCCAGCTGATTCACGCTGCCCGGCCCGGAATCAAAGCGGGGGCGGTGGTAACCGATGTGGGCAGCACCAAGAGCTGGCTGGCCGGGGAGTGTCAGAAGATTCTGCAGGGGTCCGGTGCCGTCTTTGTGGGCAGTCATCCGATGTGCGGCAGCGAAAAAACCGGAATTGAAGCCGCCTCCGGCACCCTCTATCAGGGGGCGGTCTGTGTGGTGTGCGCCGACAAAACCTCCCGCAGCGAAGTGTGGAAGGTGGCCCAGTTCTGGACCCGCCTGGGCTGCAGGGTGGTGGAGATGCCTGCGGCCGAGCACGACCGCATTGCGGCCAAAACCAGTCATGTGCCTCATGTGGTGGCCAGTGCGGTGGTGCTGTCCACCTTTGAAAACACCGACAAACTCAGGGCGCTGATCGGTCCGGGTTTTCTCGATTCCACCCGGGTGGCCTCCGGATCGCCGGAACTGTGGCGGGACATTGTGGGCACCAATCCCCAACCGGTGGCCGACGGACTGCGGGCGGTAAGCGACCGGCTGAAGGCCTTTGCGGCCGCGATTGAGACCCTGGATCTGAACCGGGTGGAGGCCCTGCTTTCGGGCGCGGCGGAGGCCAGAGAGCATCTGTGCCAGCCGCTGGCGCTGTCGTCCCAGGTGGTGAGTGTGATTGCCATCGACGGTCCTTCCGCCTCGGGAAAATCCACCGTGGCGCGCAAGGTCGCGGAGCGGTTGCACTATTTGTATGTGGACTCCGGCTCATTTTACCGGGGGGTCACCTGGAAAGTGCTGCAGGAGGGGGTGGATCCGCAGGACGAGAAAAAGGTGATCGAAGTGCTGCGGGCCTCCACCTGGTCTTTCCCCACCAAAGAGGACCGGGTGGGATTTGTGATCGACGGCATGGATCCGGGAGAGGAGATCCGCGGACAGGCGGTGCGTGACAACGTGAGCTACGTGGCCCGTATTCCGGAAGTGCGTGAGTTTGTGAACGACCGCATCCGCGCC
>CAZVCO010000289.1:0-2610 GCA_964625795.1 uncultured Verrucomicrobiota bacterium
GAGAAGACGAATGAGATGCCCTGCAATAAAAGGGTGCTGGCCCAGATGAGCAGGAGTAGAAGGCCGCCGGTGATGGACCGCGGTCCGGGGGTCTGGATCACCCAATGAATCTGCAGCCCGAGTTCGAGCAGCATGACCGGACCTACGGTCAGGCCCATGCGGCGGGTGTATTCCTGATGACCCTCAGCCGAATCCTCTCCGTTGGACCGGTGGAGCATGGGGTACTGCACCAGCTGGACGAACCAGATGATGCCGGTCATGTAGATCGCACAGAAGCGGTGGGCCGCCTCCAGAAGTTCAGGAGAAATGCTCATGCCCTACTTTTTGAGTTCCAGATAGGCTTCTGTGGAGATCACCAGGCCCTCGCGGGAACTGGCCTGAAGCATCCGGTCCATGAACGTTCCGAGGGGTGTGAGGTCGGGAATCCCGTCATTGGGTTCGGGCAGGAGCATTTCCAGCGAGGACTGCATGATCCGCACTGCGGTTTCCTGCTGGGCACCGCTGGTGTAATTCAGGGCCGTGGCCCCGGCCGGGAGCCGGTTGCGCAGGGCCTGAAACTCCGGATCGGTTGCCAGTTGAAGATCAGGATCCTGTGACGCGATAATGGCCTCCTGCAGAAGATCCGGGGAGCCGATGCTCACCAGCAGCCAGTTGTCCAGCATGGCGAGGCGGACCAGATCGTTCAGCATGCCCCCCGCCGCCCCGGCAGGAACCGGGTGCAGGATTTCCTCACCCAGAAAGATTCCGGGTTCCGGAGCCCCCTGAGGATGGAAGCGGGTCATCAGGCGATCCAGGGACTGCTGGATGACCTCCCGGTTCTTCATTTCAAACCCGATCAGATAGTTCTGTCCCCCCGTGGGGTGTGAGGAGTTGATCTCCAGTATGCGGGCGGCATCGCCGTCATTCATGGCCTGTTGAAGATCCTGCATCACTTCCGGATCCATGGCCTGAACGAGCAGCAAACCGTTGTCGAGATGATCGAAAAACTGCAGCTTGATATCAAACCCCAGCTGACCGGTGGCCAGCATGCGCACCATTCCAAGACCGGCTGCGGCCTGGGGGGTGAACTGCATCAGCTCGGTCTCCAGCCGGGTCCAGAATCTGCCGATATGCCAGTCCGCAAGGTTAAACTGGGGCACATCCCGGTGAAGGAAGGGAGGGAGGTCGACCGGTCCGGCCTGTTCATCAAAGAACAGCCGTGAGAGGGCGGTTTCACGCTGGAAACCGAACTGACCGGTGGTGCGGAAGGCGTCTTCCTCCAGGGTGGTGCCCTGGGTGATGGGCAGGAGGGCATCCAGCGCCAGCCAGTCGAGCAGCCGTTCCGGTGACATGGGAGATCCGGCCGGGAGGTTTTCCGCCTGAGCGGCTCCCTTGCGTAGGACCAGGTCGAGGAAACTCAGGTCGAAAAACGTGAATGAATCGGACTCGGGATAGGATCCAGCCGCCTGCTGAACGCGTGAACTGGAGGCGAACGAAGGATCGGGCGGGACGACAAGGGCATCGGCCAGTTGCTGAAGACGGGCCTCGGTAAAGGCAAGGGCCCAGATGTCCTCCTGAATGAACCAGAAGAGGCCCACTGCGGGGGCCTGGTCGGAAACGGAAACCTGCAGGGAATACTGCGTGATTCCCTGCCTGTCCTTTTCGGTGTAGCGGAGGCGTCCGTCCGGGGTTTGCAGAGCCGGCAGGGCCTGCTGTACCAGCGAAATCAGCAGGCGCTTCAGGCTGTCCGGATTCTCCACCTCCGCCAGCACGGTGAGGGTGCTCAGCATGGCGGCGAATTCCGCTGCATCCAGGGCTTTTTCCCGTTCGAGTTGTGCCTGGAGTTCGGGATCCGCTGCGTCCAGCTCCTCCCCCACGATCTCATCGAGAAAAAATTCGGCCCGTACCTCCTGATTGGCCGCAAACACCTCAATGACGGACTCAAGTCCCCCCATGGCCAGAACCACATCTCCACTGAGATATCCCCTGATCTCGCGGGCGTCGGCCAGCACATCCGCTGTTTCTTCCGCTTTGGTTTCCGGGGAGGGCGGATCGGCCGGACGGTCGGGTACCAGGCTGTTCAGGAAAAGAAGGATCTGGTTCCAGTCCAGTTCCGCCAGACGGTCTCCAAACGGAGAGGCTGCGTAGCGGTCCATGGTGCCGGGCAGGTCGCGGCTTTCGATGTAGAGAAAAGTGTCTGCCGGAAGCAGGCGGGCCAGGTCAGATTCCGCCAGCGCGGGAAAAGCCAAAAGGTAGGCCGCAACGCAGGATGCAACACAGGCCAAATGACGGTGCATGATCAAAATTCCGAGGTTTCGTTCAGGTGCTGAATGATCATGAACGCGATGGTGGCCTGCTCATTACGGCTATGGGTGGCTTCCAGGTCCGCCACAGCCTTGCGGATTTTTTCGCCGGAGGGGGAGTCCTCGGCAAACAGGGCATTGGCCTGATCCATTTGATGCTGATTGAAACAGTAGACCGACTTTCCGCCGGTGAGATCGATGGGCTTTAAGGACATGCCGTTACCCCGCGAAACTCGCGCCGCAGCCGCAGGAGCGCCAGGTCTATGTCGGCATCTGGCTGCGCACCCTGATGATCAGCCTGACGGTGACGCTGGCCTGCGTCGCGCTG
>CAZVCO010000289.1:2620-3400 GCA_964625795.1 uncultured Verrucomicrobiota bacterium
CGCAGCCGCAGGAGCCGCTGGCGTTTGGATTGGTGAAGCGGAATCCGGAGCGGATCAGGTCGTCACTGAAGTCGATTTTCAATCCCTCCAGGAAGATGGCACTGCCTTCATCCGTGACGATGCGCAGGGGAGGATTTTCAAACACCACGACATCGCTCCCGGCAAATTCGGTGTCGACAGCTGCAGTGTAGGTCATGCCCGAACATCCTCCCGGCACCACATTGATCCGGAGAAATCCGTTTTCTCCCAGGTCGAGCCTGGACAGTTGTTCTTGAGCTTTTTCGGTAATATCTATGGTGGTCATAATCATAAAATGGTGAATTCACAGGCTATTCCTACCACGTACGGTTGTCAAGAGCCCCACGGGATGGGAAACGGGCCTGGGGGTGATATTTTCCAGGGCAGAAAAGTTCTTGGAACGATAGCATTCCAAGAGAATAACTTAGCAAAATTTCCAGACAGAAGAGGCAATTCCCAAGAAGAACCTTTATCCAGTGACACTGCCCCAAACCGAAGCTGCCCAGAGCATGAAGATTACCCTGGCCAGTTCAGCCCTTAACAAAAAGAGGGTCCTTCCCAACCTGCCACGCATCAGCTTTGACATAAAAGGCTCGACCTTGGTTTATCTCCCTTTTACTGATACTGGCCATGAGATGGTCCAGCAACACTTGCGCATCAGTATCAACAAAAACACACTGGATTTTGGACGGCAGCTATAGTCGATTGAACTGCCTATTCTAAGGGGCTGTCCGAGAATAGCTATTTCCCCACCCGCTAATA
>CAZVCO010000290.1:0-1980 GCA_964625795.1 uncultured Verrucomicrobiota bacterium
GTCCGAGCGAAGTCAGCATTCCAACCGGGACAAATCGATGAAAATGCTGGCTGCGAAATTGTACGAGTGGGAAATGGATAAGAAACGGAAGGAAGTAGAGAAATTCTACGACCCGAAAGGATCGATTGCCTGGGGCAGTCAGATTCGTTCCTACGTGTTGCAACCGTACACGATGGTAAAAGATCACCGGACCAATGCGGAAATGGGGAATACCCAGGCGGTGTTGGATGGGGATCTGATGTCCTTTGTGGAGGCCTATCTTAAACAGAACCGTAAAACAGACTCGTGAATATCCTCGATACCATTCTTGCCGACAAACGGATAGAAATTGATTTCCGCCTTTCACAGCTTTCCCTGAATGCGGTGAAAGAACGGGCCTTGGATATGCAGGCATCGCCCGCATTTGCGGACGCCCTGCGGTCGGTGCCGATGGGATTGATTGCGGAAGTCAAACGACGGAGTCCCAGCGCGGGAATGATCCGGGATCCCTTTGATCCGCCGTCCATTGCCCGTGCCTACGAAAAGGCGGGGGCGCAGGCGGTGTCCGTGTTGATGGATGAAAAATACTTTGGCGGAGGAGAATCCGATTTTCTCGCGGTGCGCGAAGCGGTGGCCCTGCCGATGTTGTATAAAGAGTTTGTGCTGGATCCCTGGCAGGTCTGGCACGCGCGGTCGATCGGGGCCTCGGCGGTGTTATTGATTGCGGCGGCGTTGTCGGATGCGCAGTGGGATGACCTGGCCGGAGTAGCCGAATCCGCCGGGCTTGAGGTGCTGTTGGAAGTCCATGATGGAGATGAATTGGAGAGAGCCGTCGCACACAAGATGCCGTTAATCGGGATCAACAACCGGAATCTAAAAACCTTTGAAACCAAGGTGGAGCACACCTTGGAGTTGATGCCGCAGGTGCCCTCCAATGTGACGTTGATCAGCGAAAGCGGAATCCGGACGGTTGAAGACGTGCGGATGCTCCATCAGGCCGGTGTTGCCGGCGTGTTGGTCGGCGAGCATTTGCTGCGCAAAGCGGATCTGGAACAAGCGGTAAAGGAATTAATGTCGATATGACGACGCAGGTGAAAATTTGTTCGGTGGCGCGTGAAGCGGACCTTATCAACACGCTGTCCGAAAAGCCGGATGCGATTGGATTTATCTTTTGGCCCAGGAGTCCGCGGGCGGTGGTGGCGACGGATGTGGCGGATTGGACCCGGGACCGCGTGCCGACGTCTATCCGGAAAGTCGGCGTTTTTGTCGATCAACCCCTGTCGGAGGTACTTGAAAGCGCTAAGGTTGCGGGTCTGGATGTGGTGCAATTGCACGGCCATGAGGATGTGGACTATATCTCGTCGATCCCGGTTCCGGTGTGGAAAGTCTTCCATCTGGAGAGGTTGCCCGCGGACTGGGAAGGCTATCCGGTGGAGGCGTATGTGGTGGACAGCGGAGCCGTGGACATGCCGGGAGGAACCGGAAGACGGGTGGATGTGGACCGTGCCCGTCGCTTCGTGGAGCAGTCAAAAAAACCGGTATGGCTTGCGGGAGGGCTAAATGCAGGTAATGTAGGCGACGCAATTGCGCAGGTAAAGCCGTTCGGGGTGGATGTGAGTTCCGGAGTGGAACTGGCCCCCGGCCGGAAAGATCCTGTAGCGGTCCGCGATTTTATACACGCCGTTCGAAACCCTTTGACACCGATAGACCTATGACAACAATCTCACCTCCATCTTCGTACACGAATCAGCCCGATGCCGGGGGGCATTTCGGAGAATTCGGCGGCAGTTTTGTGCCGGAAATTTTATCCTACCCCCTGCAGGAATTGCGGGATGCCTATGCGGTGGTGAAAAACGATCCGGAATTTCAAAAAGAATTGGCCGATCTGTTGAAAGACTTTGTGGGGCGTCCCACCCCGCTGTCCTATGCCAAACGAATGTCCGAACAGCTCGGCGGCGCGAAAATTTACCTCAAGCGCGAAGATTTGTGCCATACCGGGGC
>CAZVCO010000290.1:1990-3347 GCA_964625795.1 uncultured Verrucomicrobiota bacterium
TAACAACAGTCTGGGACAGGTCCTGTTGGCAAAACGCATGGGCAAAACCCGGATTATCGCCGAGACCGGGGCGGGGCAGCACGGTGTGGCTACCGCAACCGTTTCGGCCATGTTCGGATTGAAATGTGTGGTGTATATGGGCGAAGTGGATATGGAACGTCAGGCGTTGAATGTATACCGTATGCGGAGGCTCGGAACGGAAGTGGTGGGGGTTACGGCCGGGCAACGGACCCTGAAAGATGCGATTAGTGAAGCGATGCGGGATTGGGTGACAAATATCGACGACACCCATTATATTATTGGCTCCGCGTTGGGTGCGCATCCGTATCCGATGATGGTGCGGGATTTTCAGGCGGTGATTGGACGCGAAGCGCGTGAACAAATTTTAGAGCGGGAAGGGCGGTTGCCGGATCATTTGGTGGCCTGTGTGGGCGGAGGCAGTAATGCGATTGGATTGTTTTATCCGTTTCTGGATGATGCGGACGTGGAGATGACCGGTGTGGAAGCGGGCGGTCTGGGTTCCGGACTGGGTGAACACGCCGCGCGCTTCAATGGCGGATCTCTGGGTGTGTTGCAGGGAACGAAGACCTTTGTGTTGCAGAATGAGGAAGGGCAGATCAGTTTGACCCATTCCGTGAGTGCGGGACTTGACTATGCGGCGGTGGGACCTGAGCATGCCTGGTTAAAAGAATTGGGCCGGGTGAAGTACACCTGGATTGGAGATCAGGAAGCGGTGGATGCGCTGGGAGCGTTGAGCCGGTTGGAGGGAATTTTACCTGCCTTGGAAAGTTCCCATGCGGTGGCGTATGCGATGAAACTGGCCAAAGAAATGGGACCGGATAAGATCATGATTATCAATTGTTCCGGACGCGGGGATAAGGATGTTCAGGAATTAGCGGCCTGGGAAAAACGTCAGCAGGAAGCCGGGAAATGAAAAGCATGACCGGATTCGGCCAGGGAGCCGCTTCGGACCATGGGATTGCGGTTCAGGTAGAGATCAGTTCGGTAAACCGGAAAACTCTGGATATTCACCTGTCGTTGACTAAAGGATTTTCATCCCTGGAAGCGCTGTGTCAGAAAGCGGTTGCCACGCGCGTCAACCGGGGGCGTATCCATGTGAAGGTCAAGATCGATCACGCTGGCTCCTCCAGTCAATTGGAACTGAATGAAGGGGAAGCGGAACGATTATTGGCCGGTGTAAATGATTTTTCCCTGCGGCATGGATTGAAGCCTATTGAAACGGCGTTGGAATTGATTCAGATACCCGGTGTGTTTCAGGAAGCCTCGCAGGAAGTGGATAGTGCGGACGTATCTCCGGTGTTGACCGAGGCGGTGGCCGCCGCGTTGGATCAGTTGT
>CAZVCO010000291.1:0-3346 GCA_964625795.1 uncultured Verrucomicrobiota bacterium
ATGCCGGTCTGGCGGGTGCTGCATCTGGACCGCATGCCGGACGACTGGAAGACCTGCCGGGTGGAGGCACTGCTGGTGGACAGCGGCACGGCGGCGATGCCGGGGGGCACCGGAGTGGGGGTCGATACCGGCCGGGCCAGAGAGGTGGTGAAGGAAAGTCCTTTCCCCGTTCTGCTTGCGGGTGGACTTAAAGCGGATAATGTAGCAGACGTGATTAAGAACGTGTCTCCCGGCGGGGTGGATGTCAGTTCCGGAGTGGAGATCCGCCCCGGTAAGAAAAATCCCGATGCCGTAAAGACCTTTATCCGGAACGCCCGCAGCGCCTTTTCATCCTGACCCTCCTGTTGATATGACCACAGCACAGTCCACACCCTACACCAACGCCCCGGATGCCGGAGGGCACTTTGGTCCCTATGGCGGAAGTTTTGTGCCCGAGATTCTTTCTCATCCTCTGCATGAGCTGGAGGAGGCCTATACAGCAGCCAAAGCGGATCCGGAGTTCCAGGCCGAGCTCGACCGTCTGCTGAAAGATTTTGTCGGACGGGAAACCCCTCTGACCTATGCCAAGCGTATGACGGAGAAATACGGGGGCGCAAAAATTTACCTCAAACGGGAGGATCTTTGCCACACCGGTGCGCACAAGATCAATAACAGCCTCGGCCAGGTGCTGCTGGCGCAGCGCATGGGCAAAACCCGGATTATTGCCGAGACAGGTGCCGGGCAGCACGGGGTCGCCACCGCCACGGTCTGTGCCATGTTCGGGCTGGAGTGCGTGGTCTATATGGGGGAGGTCGATATGAAACGGCAGTCTCTCAATGTGTTCCGCATGCGCCGGCTGGGGACCAAAGTGGTGGGGGTCACCGCCGGACAGCGCACCCTGAAAGATGCCATCAGTGAGGCCATGCGCGACTGGGTGACCAACATTCATAACACACATTACATCATTGGCTCCGCCCTCGGGGCGCATCCGTATCCTATGATGGTGCGGGATTTCCAGGCCGTGATCGGCCGGGAGGCGCGTGAACAGATTCTGGAGAAAGAGGGCCGGCTGCCCGACCATCTGGTGGCCTGTGTGGGTGGCGGCAGCAATGCGATCGGACTTTTTTATCCCTTCCTGAATGATGAATCCGTGCAGATGACCGGCGTGGAGGCGGGGGGGCTTGGTTCCGGACTTGGCGAACATGCCGCGCGCTTCAACGGAGGATCGCTGGGAATCCTGCAGGGCACCAAAACGTTTGTGCTGCAGAATGAGGAGGGGCAGATCAGTCTGACGCATTCGGTGAGTGCGGGACTGGATTATGCTGCGGTGGGACCCGAACATGCCTGGCTCAAAGATCTCGGCCGGGTGGCCTATACCGCGGTGGGCGATCAGGAGGCGGTGGATGCGCTGGGCGAGCTGAGCTGCATGGAGGGAATTCTGCCTGCACTGGAAACCGCACACGGCGTGGCCTATGCCATCCGTCTGGCCAAAGAGATGAAACCCGGTGAGATCATCGTGGTGAATTGTTCCGGCCGGGGGGACAAGGATATTCAGGAGCTGGCCGCCTGGGAGGAACGACAGGTCCGGGACGGAGTGGATGCATGAACAGTATGACCGGCTTTGGAAGCGGCACGGCGGAAGAAGGCGGGGTAAGAGTGCAGGTGGAAGTGGGGTCTGTGAACCGCAAGACTCTGGATGTTCAGGTATCGCTGCCGCGCGGGCTGAACGCGCTTGAACCCCTGTGTCAAAAACAGACCGGCCGTTTCTGTCGGCGGGGCAGGGTACACATCAAAGTGGAGGTGCAGGCCGCAAACGTCGGCGGAGTGCAGGTGGACCGGCAGGAGGCCTCGCGTTTGCTGAGAGAGATCAACCGCTTTGCATCCGGAGAACGTCTGAACGGGGTGACGGACGTGGAGAGTCTGTTGCGGTTGCCTGGCTTCTGGTCTGAATCGACCCAGATGGAGGTGAGTGGAATACGGCCCCTGCTGGAGCAGGCTCTGGAAAAGGCCCTGCAGGGAAACCAGCAGATGCGATCCGACGAGGGCGCCCATCTTTTTTCTGTGCTTGAGGAGCAGGTGAGTGAATTGGAAAACCTGTTGGCAGAGGCGGAACCCCTGTTAAAGGAGGCCAGGTCGGAGCTGTCGGAACGGTTCCGTGCCGCGGTGGAGGGGGTGGCAGCGGCCGGACCCGATGTGGAGCAGCGTCTGCTGCAGGAAATCGCGCTGCTGACAGAGAAAGCGGATGTACAGGAGGAGTTCGACCGCCTTATCGGGCATATGGGACATTTCAGAACGAAGATGCAGGAGGAGGGACCGGTGGGCCGGGCCCTGGATTTTCTATGTCAGGAAATGGCCAGAGAATTTCATACCCTGTCGGTCAAAACTCCCCATCCGGGCTTGAATCACCTCGCCCTGCAGGGGAAAGAGGGAGTGGAGCGCCTGCGGGAGCAGGTGCAGAATGTAGAATGAATATGCACACGAAGGGTCATCCCGTATTATTATTAGTCAGCGCTCCCTCCGGCGCCGGCAAAACCACACTTTGTCAGCGTCTGCTGTCGGAGAACGACAGCCTGCGCTATTCGGTAAGTGTCACCACCCGTGAGCCGAGAAAAGGGGAGGTGGACGGCGTGCACTACGAATTTATCTCCAGAGAGGCGTTTCTTCGCAGGGCCGAGGAGGGGGATTTTCTTGAGTATGCCGAGGTGCATGGGAATCTGTACGGCACCTCATGGCAACGGGTGGAGGAGGTGTTTCTAAAGGGGGACTCGGTGTTGATGGATGTGGATGTGCAGGGAGCCCGGTTGATCCGCAGCGTATTGGAAACGGGTGAAAAAGGTCAGCGGATGAAGCCCTGTTTTCATGATGTGTTTATTTCCCCGCCGAGCCTGGAGGCCCTGCGTGACCGGTTGGAATCCCGGGACCAGGATGCCCGTGAGGTCATTGAGCGGAGACTGCGGAATGCGGCGGAGGAAATGAAGGATGCCGACCGGTATGAGTTTCAGATTGTGAACGATGACCTGGACGAGGCCTTTGATCAGTTACGAAGCGTCTATGTGGCCTGCCGCTTGAGGACTCTGCCTAAAAAAGTAGGCAGTTAAGGTTAACCCTTTTTCAATCGGAAGGGGCTTTTGAATCTTCGCCGTCTCTCACGTTAAGTACGCTCATGGATAAGCAACAGTGCCTGTCCACTAAACCAAAGGGGCCTTCGGGTCCGCCACAACGAGGAGAACACTCATATGCCAGCAAAGAAAAAAGCTGCAACGAAAAAGGCGGCTGCCAAGAAGGCTCCCGCTAAGAAAAAAGCTACAGCCAAAAAGAAAGCTCCGGCTAAAAAGAAAGCGGCAGCCAAGAAGAAAGCTCCGGCGAA
>CAZVCO010000292.1:0-404 GCA_964625795.1 uncultured Verrucomicrobiota bacterium
GAAAGTCACGTTCCGCATACTCTTTCTCGTTCTGTCCCTCGGTATTCTGGTCTACGCCGCTCTTCCCCCGCCGGAACCTGTGGAGGATGCCCCCTCCCCTGATCAGGAATCCCAACCGGAGTCTCTTCCACAGACTCCGGATTCCAATCTCATCCGGGATTTCCTTGGCGGTCCCCAGCTCGATGCCGGCAACAAAGCCAAAGACATCCTGAACGAGGTCAACGAAGACCGGAAAAAGGATCTCGAAGAGCTGGAGTAGTTCCACGCTTGCCTGCCGGAGGCATGGGCCCAAAAAAGCCCTGTCCCGCAAGGCGGAACAGGGCTTGAGTCCTTTCTTCACGCGCTGGGCGTGAGTTTGGGGTTAAGTTATTTAGCGGAGACGCCGTGGGATTTAAACGTACGCG
>CAZVCO010000292.1:500-3335 GCA_964625795.1 uncultured Verrucomicrobiota bacterium
TTTCCGTTATGCACGGAGAACGTGTGTCCCACAAATTCGGGAAGAATCATGGATTTGCGCGACCAGGTTTTGATGGCCTGTTTCCGGCCGCCCGCATTCATTTTCTCTACTTTCTGGTAGAGCTTTTCATCAACGAAGGGGCCTTTTTTAATAGAACGTGACATGGATTATTTCCTCCGTTTCACAATGCGGTTGCTGGTGGTCTTGCGACGGTTCCGGGTCTTCTTGCCGCGGGTGATCACACCCCAGGGCGTTACCGGATGTCCACCACCGGAAGAACGGCCTTCGCCACCTCCCATGGGGTGATCCACCGGGTTCATGGCCACACCGCGAACGGTCGGGCGAATGCCCATCCAGCGTTTACGGCCGGCTTTGCCAAGCACCCGTGACTCGTGTTCACTGTTGCCGACCCGGCCGATCGTGGCCACGCAGGTCAAGTGAATCATACGAAGCTCACCGGAGGGCAGTTTCACCTGGGCGTATTCCTTGTCCTTGGACATCAGCTGGGCCCCGTTGCCGGCACTGCGGACAATCTGTCCGCCCCGTCCCGGGGTCAGTTCGATGTTGTGGATAATGGTCGACAGCGGAATTTCCGCCAGAGGCAGACTGTTGCCCACGGTGTGAGAAACGCCGGGTCCCGCCTGCACGGTCATACCCTGCTTCAGGCCGACCGGGGCCAGGATGTAGCGTTTCTCTCCGTCCGCATAGTGAATCAGCGCAATATTGGCCGAGCGGTTGGGATCGTACTCCAGAGTGGCCACTTTACCGGGAACCCCGATTTTGTTGCGCTTGAAGTCGATCCGGCGATAGGCGCGTTTGTGGCCTCCGCCACGGTGACGCACCGTAATCCGTCCGGCCGAGTTGCGGCCGGCTTTGGATTTCAGGGGTTCGATCAGGGAACGCTCGGGGCGCACCTTGTCGAGACCTTCGAAGTCACTCAGCACCGTGAAACGGTTACTGGGTGTTGTGGGTTTACGTTTTTTTAAAGCCATGGGGTTTTCCTCAGGTAAGGTCGATGGTGTTGCCGTCGGCCAGGGTGACCACCGCCCGTTTCCAGGCGGCTGTGAGTCCGTAGTTCGGACGGCGTTCGCGTTTCTTTTTGCCTTTCCGGTTCATGGTGCGGACATTGGTGACCTCCACCTTGAACAGGTCCTGCACCGCGCGTTTGATCTCACTCTTGTTGGCATCGGGGTGCACCTTGAAAACGTACTGATTGTGCGAATCCATGAGCACGGTGCCTTTTTCCGTGAGCAGAATGTTATCCAGAATCTGATATGCGGGCTTCATGCCTTGACTCCTTTGGCGGTGTGCAGCCGCTCTTCCAGTTTGGACATGCCGGCACGGTCAATGACAATCGTGCTGTAGCGGACCAACTGATATGTGTGCAGGTTTGCGGCGGTGGTCAGCTCCACCCGGGGAATATTCCGGGAGGACCGAACCAGGTTCTCGGAGGGCTCAGCGGTGACAAACAGCACCGGACCCTCGACCCCGAGGTTCTTCATCAGGGCGGCAAATTCACGGGTCTTGGGTTCGGAAACCGTGAGTTCCTCCACCACTTTGATTTCGCCACCGGCGATTTTCTCGCTGACGGCCCGGCGGAAAGCCAGACGTGCCTCGCGCTTGTTCTGCGCCTTGGAGTAATCGCGGGGTTTGGGTCCGAAGACCACACCGCCACCACGCCAGATCGGAGACTGACGGAGTCCGGTACGGGCCCGGCCGGTGCCTTTCTGTTTCCACAGCTTGCGGTTACTGCCCGCAACTTCACCTTGGGTGAGAGTGGAGGCGGAACCCTGCCGCTGATTCGCGCGGTACCGCACCACCGCGTCCTGCAGTGCCTGCAGGCCCTTGTCGTAAATCAGCAGATCATCGGGAAGATCATATTCCCCGGCTGACTTGCCCTGAAGATTGAGTATGGGTAGTTTGCTCATGGGAATGGTTATCCTTTCTTAAGTGCTTTGCGGATCAGAACGACGCCGCCGTTCGGGCCGGGCACGGAGCCCTTCACCAGAATAGCGTTGTCCTCTTCGCGCACCTGCACGACTTTGAGATTCTGCGTGGTCACCCGCACATTGCCCATCTGACCGGGCATTTTACGGTTTTTGAAGACCCGGGCCGGGAATTCGCACATCCCGATGGATCCACCGCGCCGCAGCACCTGCTTTCCACCGTGGCTGGCACGTCCACCCGCGAAGTTGTAGCGTTTCACCACCCCCTGGAAACCGCGTCCTTTGGTGATGCCGGTGACATCCACGTGGGTGATGTCATTAAAGGCATCCGCCTTGACTTCATCTCCGGCTTTCAGTTCGCTGTCGGAATCGATGCGGAACTCACGGAGAATGCGCTGCGCCGTCACTTCCGCTTTGGCAAAGCGGGTACGGGCGGCTTTGGAAAGCCGCTGAGCTTTCTGCTCAATAAACCCGAGCTGCACCGCATCATAACCATCCGTTTCGGAGGTCTTGCGCTGCACCACGGGACAGGGACCGGCCTCAATCACCGTCACCGGGATCTGCGCGCCGTTCTCGTCAAAAATCTGGGTCATGCCGACTTTGCGGCCAATAATTGCGCTCATGGAACTCCCCTTAAATCTTAATGGTGATGTCCACGCCCGCAGGAAGATTCAGCTTTTTCAGCTCATCCACCGTCTTGGCCGTCGGGTCGATAATGTCGAGCATCCGCTTGTGGGTGCGGATTTCGAACTGTTCCATGGACTTTTTGTCCACGTGCGGTCCGCGGTTGACGGTGTACCGTTCGATGCGGGTCGGCATCGGAATCGGTCCGGCTACGCGGGCACCCGTACGTTTCGCCGTCTCGACGATGTCTCCAGAAGACTGGTCG
>CAZVCO010000293.1:0-2427 GCA_964625795.1 uncultured Verrucomicrobiota bacterium
TGAATGGTGATCAGGAGGGTGAGATCACCCTGCGCTGGCAGGGAGACAGGCAGCCGAATCCCTCCGTCAGCCGCTGGGTCTTCTCGCAGGGAGAACGGGAATCCAGCATCGCCCTCACCAATTCCAGTCGCATCCGGCAGAACCCTTTCTATCTGGTTCCCCTCTACCAGAGTCTGGTCCGCGCACATGAAGAGGGAACCGAGCGGGTGGCCTTCCGGATCGTCTGCAGTCATCCCACCCGGGTGGAGGTCTACCGCGAAACGGATCAGCGCCTGCTGTATGTGGACAACAACGGCGACGGCGACCTGCTCGGAAGCGGGGATGTGCTGTTCGGGGACCATGAAAACGCCAACCGGCCGCAAATCGAATTCGCGGATGGAGAAGACCTGGCCGGCCTGCTTATTTACCTGCTGCCGGACGAAGGGCTCAACCAGCCGGTCGAAATTGAAGTCTCTCTCTGGCAGGAGAACCAATGGGTTCCGCAGACCGTTCACGTGTGGGAGCCTTAATCACCGCATGACCTGCCCCAGTGACCTTACCGGGCGTGAGCTTCACAGACCACACCCCTCCACCAGGATCTGCTGAATGGACCGGACGGCTCATACCGACATTGCCGTGGCCGGCGGTGGGGCGGCGGGATTCTTTTCCGCCATCCACGCCAAAGAATACGCTCCGGAGGCCTCCGTGGTGCTGCTGGAGAAAAGCAGGGAGTTGCTGGCCAAGGTGATCATCTCCGGCGGCGGACGCTGCAATGTCACCCACCACTGCTTCGACCCAAAGGAGCTGATCACCCGCTATCCCCGGGGAGGTCGCGAATTGCTGGGCCCCTTCCATCGGTTTCAACCCTCCGACACCATTGAGTGGTTTGAGTCCCGCGGTGTTCCGCTCAAGGTGGAGGAGGACGGCCGGATGTTTCCAGTGAGTGATTCCTCGAAAGACATTGCAGACACCCTGCAACGGGAAGCTGAACGTCACCGCATCGAGGTCCGCCGCACCTGCGGTCTGGCCGGGGCCACCCGTGACGACTCCGGCTTTCAGCTTTCCCTCACCGACGGAAGTTCTCTGCACTGTCGATGTCTCATCATCGCAACCGGGGGGAACCGGGCCAGCGGCGGATGGAAGGTGGCGGAGGAACTGGGCCACACCATCGTTCCGCCCGTGCCGTCCCTGTTTTCGTTTCATGTTCAGCATCCGGTGCTGAACGGACTGGCAGGAATCAGTGTCGACCCCGCCACAGTGTCGATCCCCGATATGAACGCGGAAGACTCCGGCCCCTTACTGATCACCCACAAAGGACTCAGTGGTCCGGCCGTGTTGAAACTCTCCGCCTGGCAGGCGCGGGAACTGGCGGAGCGTAAAGACGAAGTCGGTCTGTTGATCAACTGGACCGGCCATCTCTCCGCCAGCCAGGTCACCGATCAGCTTCATCAGCTGCGCCGCACCGAGGGTGGGAAGCGTGTCTGCAAAACTCCGCTGTTCGGAATTCCCCGTCGACTTTGGGAGCGCCTCTGCGATCAGGCGGGGTTACAGGAGGATCTGCCGCGCTCTCAGGTGACCACCCAACAGGAAGAGGATTTGGTGCGCAACCTCACCGCCATGCCCTGCCTCATGAAAGGGAAAACCCTCAACAAAGAAGAGTTTGTCACCTGTGGCGGCGTGGACCTTCGCGAGGTCGAGATGAAGACCTTCCAAAGCCGCAAACAACCCGGTCTCTTTTTTGCCGGGGAGGTCCTGAACATCGACGGCGTCACCGGCGGATTCAATTTTCAGGCCGCCTGGACCGGAGGCGCTCTGGCCGGTGCCGCGGCAGGGAAAATGATGTCCTAAAAGCAACGTGCGCCGACAGAACCGTCGGCACACTATCCTTTCTGCACACGACCAGAGGTAATCAATCGGCTTAAGGAGACAATCGACGCCACCAGCATCAGGCTGATCAGTCCGGCCGCAAACCGCTTCGGCTCTCCATCCGCCACCGCCTGCCAGGAGACCACGGACCGCCAGGTGAAGGCAGCAATCAGAATCAGGGTGGTGACCCCGGCCGCGATGCGGGGAGCTTTCCCTTCCGATATCAGCATCCATGCCCCCCACCCGGCCGACAGAATACCAAAGGTGCCGCCCGAGATCAGCGCCGTCTTTGCGGCGGCCGGATTCGATGCATATCCGGCAACTCCGCAGAGGATGAGAAACACGCCAAATCCCAAATACCAGTGACCGATGGACACAGAACGCGTTGTCATCACTTTTTCCCATCCGTCGGTTGAGGATACAGACGCTGACCGCCTTTCAGCAAGGGGTCGAGTTCTGTCCATCCCTCCACAAACGTGACGTCCTCCTCATTTTCCCAGTTCCAGGTTTTCCCGATAACGTAAACCGAAACTGGAAACTCCGGAAGGGGCAGTGAAACCGTATCTGACACCGTGGTGATCA
>CAZVCO010000293.1:2437-3312 GCA_964625795.1 uncultured Verrucomicrobiota bacterium
CGCGTTGTTGCGACAACTCCGCCACTACCCGGAGTTCGTCTTCCACCTGAACGATACTTCGGATCTCCAGAGACCAGGAGGTATCCGGAGCCTGGAGGGAGACGGTAATATCGCGTTCTGTCAGAGCCGGGTCAGCAGCCCTGAGTCCTGCGGCACACAGGCACATCACACAAAAAGAAAGCGGAAAAAACTTCATTTGTGGATTCTGAATCAAAATTCCTCTACAGGCAACCTTAGATTGGGGCTTTCAAAGAGGCCCGGTCTTCAAAAGACGATCTCCATTTCTGAAAAACGAGCATCGAAAGGAAGAAACTCCGTACAGACAGACTAGAGTTGAAGTCTGCCTCTCCTGCAGGTAGAAAATCTGCATGAATCAAAAACGTGTGTTGTCCCCGTCCGATCCCTGGTGGCAACTGGATCTTGCTGAAGTACGCGCCTCCCGGGAGGTCATATGGTTCCTGTTCCGGCGGGATTTCCTATCCGAATATAAACAGACAGTGGCCGGCCCCTTTTGGTTTCTGCTTCATCCCTTGGGTGCCACTGTCATTTTCACCGTGATTTTCGGTACATTTGCCGGTCTGGATACCCAGGGTATGCCGCCTTTTCTGTTTTACCATGCCGGCCTGCTGCAGTGGACCCTGCTTCAGGGTACCGTTACCGGATGCAGCAGTTGCCTGTTGAAACACGCGGGCCTGTACCGGAAAATCTATTTTCCCCGCCTGATTGCTCCAATGGTGGAACTGATGACCCAGTTCTGGCGTTTAAGCCTCAATCTCCTCATTTTCATCGGATTTTATCTGTATTTCCTTTTAGGAACCGATGCGGTTCTCGCGCCAGGACCTGAGTTGTTGCTGCTCCCGTTCCTTTTTCTGGTT
>CAZVCO010000294.1:0-1188 GCA_964625795.1 uncultured Verrucomicrobiota bacterium
GACGGACTGTGCCCGGCCCTCGCAATCAGATAGCGCATCTTATTCCGATGCCATTTCATCGCCTCCTCATCCACCATAAACTCACTGGCGTACTTCACCGGACCTTCATCCACCGAAAAGGCACTCCAGGGATTCTCCTCCCATTCCCCGTCCACGCCGGAGCTGAAGGTTCCGTGATTGGTGGTTTCCAGATTCATGTAGATCCCATGTTCTTCCGCCAATTCCACCAGACGATCCAAACGGGCTCCGTTCGTCTGATTGAAGTACTTGCGTCCATGATACCCGGAGTGACGTGAATTCCACTCGACGCCTAACCACCAGTTGCTCACCCACACCCGGGCAAAATTACCTCCTTCTTCCTCCATGCGGGTAAACCAATGCGCATAAGTCTCCGTTCCCATGGCGTCTTTTTCGTCCAAGGTGGCCCTCAATTTCGAATCGTAAATTCCGGGGCGACGGTCGGTAGGACTCCGCATGGTATGTCCGAGGGGATAAAAGAAATCCCCGTTTTGAAATTCCAGAAATCGCGGATCGGAAATCGATTGCTGTACAAATCCTTTGAAGTTTTTCCGGGGTGCAACCTGTATCTCCCCGCTGCGGACCACTTCTTGCACGTTTCCGTCAGCTCCAACTCCACGTCCCACAACCCGCCATGTATGTTTCCCGGTCACCCAGGGACGAAAGCGGATACGCCAATCGGTTTCGTTCAACAACTCCCAGCGCTCCTCTTTTTCAGTCAGCGTCCGCCGGGCATGACGGTAAAAGAATCCGGGATGGGTATGCTCGGTCCCATCGGGAAAGGTGATGTAAAGATCCACCGATATTTCATCCGGATCATAGGGATTGTTGAAAAAGTGATTCAACTTCATCACCCAGTCTAAGCGGTCCATCTGCGTGACGTTTACAGGCGGCGCTGTCCATTCGGTAATCGCCAATGTCTCCGCGGAAGCCTTCTCCGCAACCGGATCCGTCACCAACAGGGCCTGATGAATACGGAAGCTGTCTCCCGGATGCGTCTGCAAGGCATACACCCGGATCACCACCTCCCGTATGTTCATCCGCTCCAGCGCGATCGACGCCCGTCCTCAGCCCTCCTCCTCCGCCATCCTGGCGCTCACGAGCTCGGCGAGGCGGGCCACGAGCGGGCGTCCGAACCCGAACTCGATGCCCGCCGCCGCGAACGCCTCG
>CAZVCO010000294.1:1198-3300 GCA_964625795.1 uncultured Verrucomicrobiota bacterium
TTGATTTCTTTGTTGTGAAGCGGGAGAATCGGACCGACAAATAATCGGTCCGCTGCGGTACGAATCTGCACCTGCACCATCGGAAAAGAATTTGCGGTGAAACTCGGTTCCACATCCACCTGCAACACCTGCGCTTTGGTCCAATGTTGCATGCTCTGCAGAGATGCATCAAACCCTTGCTCGGAGGGACCCAACAGCGTGGTTCCTGAATCCCCAACCACGAAGCGTTCCGCTCCCGGCAGACCATCCGGACGCGCCCAGCCTGCGGACGGGATCTGTATTTCTCCATTCACTTCGCGGTCAGGAAGTCCCAAGCTCGGACAATAAATCCGTACCCCGGGCAAGCGTTCGTTGAGCTTTTTGCACAGCTCTTCAATCCAATACACATGAAACGGTGACGCGCGTTCCACATCAATATACAATCCCGACACCTGTGCATACGCGCCATACCGATTCCAGAGATATTCACTCCGTCTCAGCACCAGATCCACCCATTCCGGTTTTAACCACAATTCCTGAGCTTCCGATAGATCCCCTCCATTCGCACTGTTCCACGGATGATCTTTCCAATTGAGCCGGGTTTGATTATTCAGCACATCCTCGGTCACAATTCGAATCGGGGCCTGAATCGAGGACTCTTTCACCAACGCTTCAAATTCATCCGCCCGCGACTGGCTGTATTCTCCCAGCCCCGCATACATGGACCAAGCCTCGGTCCAGTCCAAGTCCGGAGTCCACACCGCATCCAGTTTGTGAGGGGTCCAGACCAACGCGTCAGCGGTTGTCGTCCACACCACGGGCAAAGAGATCTGCTCCCAAAATTCCGAAGGTCCGGAGGGCACGCCTGTCACCGGGACAGACTCCGCTTCGCCGGGTTGCACGTCTAGGGTAAAAACAGGTTCCAAGCTTCCGTCCCACTCTAAAAACACCTCCGCCTTGCCCTCGAATTCAGGCACCCAAAGCGCACGAAAAACCGGATTCCTCCACGCCAAACGCTCTGAAACCGAACGTCCGGGAAATCGTCGGGTCCGGTATTCCTGTACCCACGCCACCGGCAAACGGGTTTCTTTTCCATTTTGTCGCAAAATATAAACCGGCAATCGGTCGGAATCAAAGGGATCTGAATCCCAATTCACAGGTTCCACCGTGAGCGAAACCCGCTCGCCAACCTGAACCATTTGCTTTATTTTTCGTGGCTTAAAGCGAATATCCGCTTCGGTTTCCTGAACCGGATAAGATCGAAGTTCCCCAACCTCCAAGCCCCATTTTTTAACATTCCGCAGCAAATCCCGACCAAACATCCGGTCTCCCTTGCTCACCCGCCAATCTGCCGAATCGGCCATCAGCGAAACATCGATTTCCTGAGGGGTTCCATCGAGAACAATATCTTTTCGGGATTCGACCCATACCCCATCACGGGTTTCGAAGTAAATCGACAACTGCAAGGGGAATTCCGGCACTCCGCCACGCAGGTGAACATCCAGCCGCAAGCGCTCAAAGGCCTCCAACCCCTGCTTCAGCGTCCGTACCCGATACGCGGAGGGAGGCGCACGGAAATTCCATTCGTCCGCGCGGAGGCCTAAGCCCAAAGACAGGAAAAGTGTAAATAAGGGGATTAGAATTTTCATGGTAAAATGTACTCCCGGGCTACCTGATGCAACATGCGCTTTTCCCACTCCTCAGATGGGAGCGCCCGGTCAATATAGCGTAATCCGTTCGCCAAAGCCAAACTCCGCAATTGCTCCGTGATCCACACCGCCGCTTCCCCCTGTGGATCTTCAAAAACCGGACCGAACAACAATCCGTCGTTGTATCCGGTTTGTTGATGGACGTGCTGAAGCAAAAACTGCCACTTCATCAGCCAAATATGTAAAGGCACACCGCGTTCCACATCATGCAAATCCACTTCCAAGGCCACAAAATCAGCCGGTTTTTTCTCCACCGCCGCCATCAACCCATGCAAGCGAAACCAAAACGATTCATTCGGAGACACCCTTTCCGCCGTTCCTGAACTTAATTTGGGGTTCAGGGAGGTCAGAGGAGAATCTTTGGGAATCAGCCAGGTGATCTTATCAATTGCCGGTTTCCCATTAAAAATATCT
>CAZVCO010000295.1:0-3296 GCA_964625795.1 uncultured Verrucomicrobiota bacterium
GCTCAAGGCGAAGTTCGGTCAGCATGGTATTGGGGGACAGGTCGAACACCCCTTTCCAGTGCCGGCGGAAGCTGCGGGGGGACATGCCGTGGCTGGAGGCGACCTCATCCCAGTCGATCCGGGTATCCAGCCGCTGTTTCAGCCACTCCACCACAGAGTAGAGGGCTTCGTCTCCGGCCGCCGGGATGTTTTCGGATTCTCCCCGCACGATATCGATCAGAAACAGCTCGGTTGCCCGGTCCAGCCAGTCGGCACGGTGCTGGGGATGCTTCTGCCCCACTTCGTCACTCAGGCGCTGCAGACGTCCCCGGAGTAGATCAGCAGATTCCAGTTCGTGGTACAGGGTGTTGCGGTCCACCAGATTCATCTCCTCGAAGCGTGGCAACGCGTCGGGATAAAAGGAGATGTAGAACTCATCCAGCTTTCCGCGCTTTCCGGAGGGGCCGAATTCACAATCTACCCCCGGCAGATGGATCATCAGACAGGGAGCCTTGAGGTGGAGGGTCTCTTTTTCAAACCGGACCTCGCCTTCTCCAGCCAGGAGAAAGCAGAAGTTCAGGGTCTGTTTGTCCTTCCGGCGGATCCAATGCGTCTTTCCCGGCAGCCAGCCCATGGTGCGCACGGGGGTGGGGGAGGGAAATGCCCGTTTTGAAAAACTCCAGTGTTTTGCTAAATGTTCCATACGTGTGAGTAACCTACCCTAATGAAACCATGGGTGTATATGGTATTTATGGTTAAAGAGGGTGTGGATGAAACACATTGTGCAGAAAGTGGCTGTCGGCGTTCACGCCACGGGCCGCAACCTTGGCTGTCCATGCAGCGGCCCGTGGCGTAAACGCCGACGGCCACTATCCGCAATCTCCGTTTTGGCTGAAATCTCCATACATTTGACCGATGTCTGTCTATCCGCAGAGGGGTGGATGCGTTATTCTACTCCTTTGTTTATGCTCATTTGTTCTACTTCTCACTCCTACAGACTCCCTATGAATAAACCGTTTCATGTCCCTGCCGTTTCACGCACAACATCCGTCACTGCGCTTGCAACTGTGATCCTCACCCTGGCCTGCAGCGCGTTTGCTCAATCGGGGGGCTCCGCGAAGGTTCCCTTTGATCTGCCGAAGTTCAAGGAAGTCCTCTCTGAAAGCAGGCTGCAAAGTCCGTCGACCTCCAAGCCCGAAGTCCGGGATGGGAACTTCCAGGGATTCTCCCTGCCCGGGCGATTCTACCTGGCCGACGATGGGTCCACCATGGTGCTGGCCACTACCCAGGACGGGCGCGATCGAAGCGAGATTCGGCATAACGCCAACTGGACGGTGTCCGGAGCGGAAAAGCGTTACACCGCAAGGATACGTTTCGATGAGCCGACGCCCATGGGAAAAGCCCGTCTCCATATCGCACAGATTCATATCAAAGATTTTCTTGGCAATGATAAGGGGCCCCTGCTGATGGTGACCTGGCGGGAAAACCGTGGCGGAAAGAAGGGGCATCTCTGGGCTCAGGTGAGAGATGACTTTGTCCCGAAGGACAAAAAGAATACCCATCACGATCTGGGACCACGGCCGGATGCCTTCACCACCCTGGATATCCGGATCGAAGAGGGCATCCTGCGGATCTTTATGAATGACGAACTGCGGCTGGAAAAGGATATCTCCTATTTCGGGGAGGCACCGTTATACTTTAAAACCGGGTGTTACACCCGGGATCTGAAAGCGCATTCGGTGGAGTTTGAATCGCTGACCATTACCACGCCGTAACAGATGTTCATCGACGGATGCATGACCAAAATCGTAATATTGAAAACCTATCTTCACCTTTCTGCTTCTCTGCTGGCCGCCTTCGCGTCATTTGGCGAGAGCCGCATTCCTCTCGAGCCCACCATATCCAACATCACGGCGTCCACAGCCGAGGTCTCCTGGACGTTCACCGGAACGGGTGGAGCCCGCTATGATACCCTCGTCATCAAAGAGGGGCGCGAGCCGGATGTAAACTCCACCCCCGACGGCAGCCTGACCTTCGGTCCGCCGCAGTTCTCAGCGCTATGGGGCAGGAACGGTGAAAAATGGGATCCGGAGGGCCGTCTGCCTGACATGACCAACGTGGGATACATGAAAGGCGAAGAACCGATTCCGGATTGGCCGATTGGAGTCAATGTCGTGACCGACCATGGCGCGGTGGGTGACGGAAACCACGACGACACCCAGGCGATTCGGGACGCCATAGAAGCCTGCCCTCCCAAACATGCGGTTTATTTGCCAAATGGAACGTACAGGATCACCGGTCTGATCAACGTGAATAAAAATTACATCGTGATCCGGGGCGAGAGTCGGGATCGAACCATACTGAAATTCCCCATGGGCCTGAGGGATGCGGTAGGAGATCCGAAGGTCAATTATACGAACTGGGGCACGTTTATTCACCTGCGGGGTAACATCAATCCCTACAGTCTGAAGGGCGACTCGACCCACCGGAGCATCGAGAATCTGACCTTTGAATTCCCTGAGGTACGTAGTGAGGGACATTTTTCCAATTACGGTGCAAGTGCGATCACTCTGGGCAGTGCACGGGACAGCTGGATCCGGAATATTCTGATCAAAAACGCCGACCACGGGATTATTTTAAAGGGCGCCTTGTGGGCCACGGTGATGAACATCGAATTAGACCATTTCCCGGGACGGGCGGCCAAGGGTGGGGGGGATGGCGGCTATGTCGGCCACAACGGGATCAAAGTCACCGGACGGTTCAACCTTATCCATAATGTCACCTTCCGGGGCGGGCACGATTTTGAGCACTCGATTGGTTTCAATAATCTGACGCAGAACAACGTAATTTCCCGGATTCGGGGTACCGATTTGCAAATCGACGACCATGGGGGGGCGGTCAAAGAGAACTATTTCACCGAAATCAACCTGGGGGAGGGAAGCCCTGAAGTCGGCCGTCCCACCTACCGGGGAGCGAACAAACAGTCCGTGTGGTGGAACATTGCTGCCACCACAGATCAACCCTACAGCGATCAGGGTAAACTCAAGAGTGCGGTGGATCCAACCAAAACCTCGGTGGTGGTGGGAGTCCAGACCTCCGAACCCGGCGACACGTCACATTCGGATTTCTGGCATGAAACCGTGCCCCCCGCATTGCTTCATCCGCAAAATATTTATCTGGCGCAGCTGAAAAAGCGCGGAAAACCTCTGCCCGCTCCCCAACTTCCTCCCGGAGGCTCCACCGGAGTCCCCGGGCCGAGCGTCCTCAGCGGGCTGACCCCAGACACGGCATATCACGTTTATGTCCGATCGAATTCG
>CAZVCO010000296.1:0-432 GCA_964625795.1 uncultured Verrucomicrobiota bacterium
CCGAGACGGGCGCGGCCCGCTTTTACATTACCCCGTTGTATCTGAAATGGTTTACATGGACGATTTCGGTCATACACCCCATGTAACCCGTATCCAATAAGCCGAATGCTATAATTAAACTGGAATTGGCTATACTGGCCATCGTTATTTTAGGAACTATTAGCCATTATGCTGTACCGGCTTATATATCCGGTTCAAAGTCAACGGTGGCATTTCCGTATGTCGGAAACAGAGAAGACTATCAAATCGTAGCCCATTACAACGCAACCTCATTTATAAGGAAGCAATGGGGAAAAGAAGAAGTTTTGGTTTTTCGCTGCATTGTAATTTCGCAGAATGCTCTGGGATTTATCTATCAGGAAGGGGAGCTGATTACGACCATATAAAACAAGGTGTTCTTGTGGACGAGTCAACCTGAGTATATTTCTGATT
>CAZVCO010000296.1:446-3285 GCA_964625795.1 uncultured Verrucomicrobiota bacterium
GAAGAGTTCCTCAAGCCGATGGATATCAGCCAGAACCAACTCGGTCGTGATCTGGGCGTTTCCCCGCGGCGAATCAATGAAATCATCCATGGAAAGCGCAGCGTAACGGCGGACACGGCATTGCGACTCGCGGTCTATTTCGGAAACTCCGCTTCGTTCTGGATGGGGCTTCAGATGGATTATGATTTGGAAGTCGCGGAGGATTCCATTTCTTCCCGGATTCATCGAGAAGTCAAACAGGCGGCTATGGCCTGAACCATCGCTAATCGGGTGGCCGAGGGCTGACCAACGAGGGCCAGCTCCAAGCTCCCACACCACCCCGCGTGCGGGTTCACGCGTAGCGGGATTCAACGGAGGTGAGCACACCGCTCCCATTCCTTAAGTTTGTCCCATTCGTGTCTGCCGGTGTTTCCCCAGGCCACGGACCAGTAAAGCGGCGCTTTCGTGGTACTCGCTACACGGATTCCAACGTCCCGCGGTCGCGGGATGCCGGGTGTCCGGTGGCATGGAACGCGAAGCGTTTTTGGAGCAATTGCGATAGGAAGCTCCGCTACGCTACCGCTTTCCCGTCAGCGGGCATAGGGAGTCTCAAAGGTACCGACTGGCACTCAATCCATCCGGAAGATGTTTCGGGGACGTTTTTCCATCCGCATTCACGGAGTTCTTATACCGGCTTTTCCATTGAGGACCTTCAACCCGCACCTTCGGATTCCGGGTTTTGATCCGGGTGGTGCGGATGATCCAGTCCAGTAATTTCCCTTTGAGGCGCAGATAGATGTCCTGAAACTCCGGTTGCCGATACAGGTTCCGCATTTCCCAGGGATCGGTTTCAAGATCATACAGTTCGAAGAACCCGGGTGCTTCTTTGCAGACCGGGTGATCCTCGGGGTAGTAGACCAGGCGGTAGCGGCCGTCGGTGATGGACTTGGACCAGGGATGTTCGGTGACGGCCACGTCGCGGACCGGCTGATCACCGCCCTCCAGCAGAGAGTGGATGTCGTACCCGTCCGCGGTTTCCAGTTCCGGAAGTCCGCAGTAATAACACAGCGTGTTGACCAGGTCCACCGTTTCGACCAGGTGGGAAAGCTCTTTCCCTTCGGGAAGCACCCCGGGAATCCGCCAGATCATGGGAATGCGGCAAATGGCGTCGGAACAGATCCCGGGTGCTTTCTCCGGAATATCAAATTCGTACACATAATCGCCATGATCCGTGGAGTAGATCACGATGGTGTCCTCCCGGAGGCCGAGATCGTCCACTGCCTTCAGAACCGTGCCCACGGTGTGATCCACCTCGGAGACCTGACCCAGATATCCACGGATTTTCCGTCTGCGTTGCGCCTCGAACGTTTTAGGCTCAAACAAGGCAAAGCCGCCTTTGCGGGCCCTTTCGGCCAGGGATGTGAGATGAGGCGCTTTCCCCGCCGCATCCAGGTCCATGTCCGCGCTGGGCGGAAGCTGGATGTCCTCCTCCGGATACAGGTCCCAGAACTCCTGCGAAGGCGCATAACACTGATGGGGGCGCGGCATGCTGACAAAGGTAAAGAACGGCTGTCCGTTTTCTTTGCAGGCGGTGATTTCCTGTATCGCTTTTTGCGCCATCCATCCCTCTGAACTTTCCTCATGTGTCGTGCGGGAGGCCCGGGCATCCATCGGTTGTCCTCTGCCTTTCAGATTCAGTTCCTGAAAGGTTCCGTGATCCCAACGGTCCGTGGCGTCGTGCTCCTCCAGAAAGGCGGCATATTCCGGACTCCGGCCGTCCCGGGAGCAGAATCCCGTTTCATGGTACACATCGCAGTCATCCTCCACCCAGTATTCCGGGCAGTGAATTTTCCCCACCGCAATGGTGCGGTATCCGTGGGAACGGAAATGTCCGAACACCGAGGGGAGCCCCTCGGGATTTGGACCCTCCAGACCGAAATACCCATGGTTGTGGGGATACGGTAACCGCGACTTTTAAATGAAAAGGGTCACGTTTTATTGCGAAAAGGGTCTGAGGGCGGATTTGTTGCGCAGGGGTCGCGGAGGGTTGGCGAGTGGTGCGCGGAGATGTGCATGAGGTCTTAGCGGGCGGGGTCGGGGCCGCGGTGGGAGCGGTGTTTCTCCCAGGCTTTTGCTCCGGCGCGGTCTTTGGCCTGCCACTCCTCGCTGTCGCGGGCGGGCAGGTTGTGCGCGCAGCTGCTGGTGGTGAGGATGACTGCGGCGAGAAGGAGGTAGGCGAGGATGCAGCAGAGGGTGACGCGCTGGAAGAAGTGTTGGTGGGTGGGTCTCATGCGACAGCCTCCTGGTATCTGAGTCGCAGGAGGCGGAGGGCGGTTTTTAGCCGGTAGTGGATCGTGTTGCGCTCAACGCCTTCGCGCTCGGCCAGCTCTGATCCGGGGACGGAGTTGAGATAGATATCGGTTAGGAGTTTGCGGTGTTTGGGAGGCAGGGCCGCGAGCTGCTCCCGGAGGGTTTCGAGCTCATCGAATGCGTAGGCGGCCGGGCGGTGGGGAGCCGGGAGCCGGTCGATGTGTGGGGTGCCGGTGCTGTCCAGCTCATGCAGAGAGAGGGTGGTGCCGGATCGGGATTCGGTAAAGAGCCTACGGCCAACCCGGTTGAGGGCGGAGCGGGCGGCAAGAGCTGCATAGTTTCGCTGGTAGTCCGGCCCTTTGTCGGTCTCTGCCGCCTTGTCCCATCCCCGTACCCAGGCGGCTTGGGCGATCTGGTGGAGATCCTCGTACTCTCCTGCCCAGGTGTATTTGCGGGCAAGAAGTGCGATCAGCCCGGCGTGCTCTTTGAGTGACTGCTCGGAGGTCATTCGGCACTCCAGTCTATGAGGGTGATGG
The DNA here is from genome assembly GCA_964625795.1 of uncultured Verrucomicrobiota bacterium. Lineage (GTDB taxonomy): Bacteria > Verrucomicrobiota > Kiritimatiellia > SS1-B-03-39 > UBA6053 > UBA6053. The sequence continues at coordinate 3,272 of CAZVCO010000296.1, forward strand.
TTTTGACGGTGCCG
>CAZVCO010000297.1:0-3268 GCA_964625795.1 uncultured Verrucomicrobiota bacterium
GCGAGCCCGTGGGTATATGGAGGAGAACCGGATGGAACTGGCTTTCGCTGAAATCAGTAACCTGATGAAAGAGGGTGGCGGGTTTCCCGGAGCGGATTCATTGCGTGAGAAAATCGAAGACCGGTTGACGGAAAAGGAGCTGGAGCGGGTGCTGGGAGAGGCCTGGGCGGCGATGGAGTCCGGTGATCTTGATGCGGCAGCGTCTGCGGTTGGAGATGCGGTATCGCTGGCTCCGGAACATCCCGCAGTCCGCGATGCCCGGGCGGAACTCGACGCCCGGATTCTGGAGCGGAAGACCCTGGACCTGCGGGAAAAGGCGGAGCAGTTGCAGGAGCGCGGACAGTGGAAAGCCGCCCACAACACCTGGCTGGAGATTGAAGCCTTGGATCCGGATGCGCCGTGGGTGAAAACGGGACTCGTGGAGTCGCTGCGCTGGGCGGTGGTGGACGAGAAACTCCGCAAAGGACTGGAGGATCCGGCCAGTCGTCAAACGGCTCAGTGGGTGGAGGAGTTTAACGACCGAAGTGGCTGGCCTGTCCGTCTGGCGGCCAGGGCCGAAACCTTGATCGAACGGCATGAGGCATGGAACACCCCGGTGCCGGTGCTGCTGCGTTCGGACGGAAATACCCAGGTGACCATCCCAGGCAAAGGCCGTTGGAATGAACTGGTCCGCAAAGAGATCAAGCTGCTGCCGGGAACCTATGTGGCAAAAGGCGGACGCCTGGGGTACCGTGACGTGCGGGTCGAATTCGAGGTGACGCCCGGAGCGGAACAGGTGGAGGTCGAGGTGATCTGTACGGAGGGAATTTAATGCCGGAATCCGAATCCGCTGAGGAGGTGCTGCAGCCACTGTCGCTGGATCCGCCCCGCCCTCCCAAAACGAAGGGGTCCGCCGGCCGCCTGACCTATGCTCTGCTTCTGGTGGTGATTCTGGCGGGATGGAGTGTGCTGATGGTCAGGTGGACAGAGGAATCCGTGCCCCGGGAACAGACGACTCAGGAACTCCCCCCAGTAGAGGTGGTGGTGGAGACGGTGAAGGAGGAGGCGTTGCCATCTCCTCTTGTGACGGCCGAGCCGGTGGAAATCATTCGGTCCACGCCTGTATTGACCGTGCAGAGCACTCCACCCGGAGCCAGCGTTTTTCAGGAGGGATCTTTTCTGGGGACCACGCCTTTGGAACTGACCGACTGGCGGGAGGGCGCAACGCTGCAGATCAGAAGATCCGGTTATCGTCTCCGCCGTGTTCAGTTGCCTGCGCCGGAAGCATCGACGGAAGTAGAGGTGACCCTTGAGGCGGAGACTGCGTCGGTACAGTTGGCGGGAGAACTCGAAGGCGCCGAAATCCAGGTGGCAGGACATCCCGTCGACCTGGATCCCGATAGCAATCTGATGCTGCCGCTCACCGGAGCGGTGGTGAGGGTAGAGAAACCGGGGTTTACGCCCTGGGAGCGGGAGGTCATCCCGGCGCGGACGTACGTACGGGAAATCCGGGTGGATCTGAGTCCTCGGAAGTAACCGGCCACCCGGTTCAGTCGGCCAGCATTCGCAGGAAGGTGCCTGAACTTTGAATCGGGATTCCTTTATACGATCCCAAGTTCAGAAGATGTTTTTTGTCACCGCTGACCAGGACATCCGCTTCGGCGGCGACGGCGCACTCCAGCACCATCTCATCAAACGAATCCTGCGTTGCTCCGGTGTCTGTTCCGGCAGCTTCCGCCCTTCTTTGAGAAGACGGCGGACTTTTGCCTGATTCAGAGGCTCAGGTTCCCGCAGCACAATCATGGATCCGGACAATCCCACCTCCAGTTCATCCCCTTCCCGGATATGAGCCATCTCCCGTAAAGCTTTCGGTAAAACAAGCTGACCTTTGCTGGATACTTTTGTGATCATTGAGTAAGAATAATTTTTTCATATGTCTTATTGTCAAGATTCGGAGTTTTTTTCTCCAAGAGAGGGCCGGGACTTCGGGCAGGGGCCGGGGTGAACAAAAAGTGCGAAAGCTCCAAAGGCATGAATCATTGGGCTTACTTGCGAAGGCATGATTTTTGAGAGTAAGCAGGCTCATTCAGAGGACTAAGAATGATAGATGGTAGGGCTGACCCTCACGCCAGGGGCTGCCGCGATGGTTGCGGGGATCGGGGGCCGATAGCAACCAGCGTGATCAGCTATCGGGAGGGGGGGATCCCGACACCCGTTTGCGGCGTGGTCGGGATAGGGGACCGGGGCGAAAGCATCCGACGCCGGGCTCGGGGGCTGCGGCGGCGCGACGGGGATTGAATGAGTGAGCGCAGCGAACACCGCCGGGGTATGGACTGGCGGGAAGGTGATGGGGTTTCAGGGGGAAGATTCATGGCAACTAAAGAGGTTCAAAATGACGCGATGCAAAGCCCTTTAAGCCTTTTTTTGCCTGGGCTCAAAACTCAATTTCGCACGTACAATGCCAATTATCATAAAGGTTAGTCCAACATATTTAAAGGGTTTAAGAAAATTATATGTAAAGTCATGAAAACCTTTTTCATCCAAATCTTCCAAAATTTCATGCTTGATTGATTCAATTACATCTGGATCTTTATTTTTATACTGGCTGAATATTTTTTGATTCAACTCTTTCGGCAAACCCAAGATATTTATCCCGTAGAAAGTAACGGGCCTACCTCCTAAAGAAACAACGTCCGAAACAATTTGAAGGTCTAACGAGGTTGAATTTTCTTTAGAAAATTCTTTCGAATCAACCTTAAGAAGGCCCCAGAAAGCATATTGAGAAATACTGGCCTGAGCTTCATTTATTATTACTAGTTTATGCGAAAAAACAGAAACTAGAAACAATGTTGCACCAAATATCAAAACTCCTTTTTTCAATTACCACCTCACCTTAAGGATAAAGCGGCATTGATGTGCAAGCCGAAAAAGTACAGACATTTAGGTTTGCAAACAAGCCATATTCCCAAGTTTCATTACCGTCACAAAGTTCTCCACTAATTTGGCCACCAGCTTCAATGCAAGCTCTTATCCATCTGGGACCAACACAACCTTCGGCGCTAATAGAAAAACTCAGAAGCGAGCAACCACTGGAATTTTCACTGCCATCACATGTGTTGAAGGTTGTGGTTGTCCGCCCGCCCATTGAAAATCCCCAGTTTATGCCAAAACTATAAGGTAAACCGGGTGCAGTTAATGGCACTGAGCCGGAGCCGGAACCAGAATGTTCAATCGTTATAGTTCCGCTCTGACCCGAATGGCACTAGCTTAAGGGTGTTTTGAAGGGTGT